>NZ_JAQFJM010000003.1:0-208260 GCF_030440125.1 Streptococcus sp. SS4
AGTCGCTTAGCGTTTATCCGCCATAGCTCAGTTGGTAGTAGCGCATGACTGTTAATCATGATGTCGTAGGTTCGAGTCCTACTGGCGGAGTATAATTCTCATTGCTAGACCTAGGTCTAGCTTTTTTATTTTACGAAAACCACTAGCTGTACTAGTGGTTTTTACCCACTACAGAAATTATAGAGCCTATAATTTTTATAGTGACATATATGTCGCTATTTTATTTCTTATCTATCTCTTATAATAGGTTTCGTAATTAATTTAATTACAAATATTATATCTATTAATAGGAGGTTTAATGGAACAAGAAGTTTTTGTTCATGCATATGAAGTTGTAAGGCCGATTGTACTTAAGGCTAGTAGACAATATTTCATCCAACTTTGGGACCAATCAGATATGGAACAAGAGGCTATGATGACGCTTTATCAGCTTTTAGAAAAGTTTCCTGAATTAAAGTCTGATGATGATAAGTTACGGCGTTATTTTAAAACGAAATTTAGGAATAGACTTAATGATGAGGTTAGAAGGCAGGAGTCTGTAAAACGACAAGCTAATCGACAATGTTATATCGAAATTTCAGATATTGCTTTTTGTCTTCCGAATAAAGAGTTAGATGCTGTTGATAGGCTTGTTTATGATGAGCAGCTTAATGCTTTCCGTAATCAGTTGTCTTCAGAAGATGCTACTAAGTTAGACCGTTTGCTAGCTGGTGAGTGTTTTAGAGGTCGTAAAAAGATGATTCGAGAGTTAAAATTTTGGATGGTTGATTTTGATCCTTACAATGAAGATGATTAATTCTGAATATAGAAGCTGAACTAGTATTATTGTGTATAAGTCATAGAAAAAACACTTCGAAAGTAGATTTATCTTATCTATCTTTTGAAGTGTTTTTAATGTAATGAATTTATTTTACTGCTATAGGGTTTCCAATAAATCTTGGAAGTTCAATATTTTCTTTGATTAGGGCTTCTTGGTAAAGTTTCAAGAAGTCTGCATAGATATGAGTTTGTTGTCCATTTTTTGTAAAGATATCAATACGAAATACCAGTTGTCCAGAAGGAGTTGTGCTTAATCCAATGATATTTGGTGCTCCACAGATTTGAGGATAGTTTTCAATGTTTTCTTGATTTACTTCTTGGATGATGCTTGTCACCTTATTGATATCGGTTGACGGATAGACTGGGATATCAATTTGAGCTCTCATATCTCCTCGAGATTTGTTGGATACAATTGTGATATTTCTGTTAGGTATAAAATGGAGGGTTCCATCAAATCCTCGAATTTGAGTAGTTCGAATACCTACGGTTGAAACAAGGCCTGTAACGGCTCCTACTTCAACTGCGTCACCGACTTCAAATTGGTTTTCTAACAATATGAAAAAACCATTAACGACATCAGATAGGAAGCCCTGAGCTCCTAGACCAAGAGCAACCCCAGCAAGTCCTGCCCCAGCAAGGAGGCTAGATACTGGGACCCCAAGGATACTAAGAAGACAGTAAACAAGGAAGAAGTATAGCACGTAGTTCATGCAATTGTGTAGTAATCGTTCAATGGTTTTTTGTCGAGCAGGTGTTTGAATTGTCCAAGCTAGAGAGCGTCCCACTGTATGTTTAAAAAGGAAGTTGATAATCTTCTTACTAAGAAGAAAGATGATGAGGAGAATAAGGAGTTTAATCCCTTTCGTAATGAGTACCATTAGGGTCTCTTCAAAATTAAATTGTTGGATGTATCTTTGTAAAATATTCATAGCTCTAGTTTATCAAAATTTTGAAAAAGTAGCAGTTTCTAACGATTTTCTTGTGATTAAATTGGATAAAAAAACTTTTAAAAGGCTTTGAAATATGGTAAACTAAACTGTATCTATAAAAAATTTTAAGGAGAATGACTACATGTCTGTATCATTTGAAAACACAGCCACTAACCGTGGTGTGGTGACATTCACTATCGGTCAAGATAAAATTCAACCAGCTTTGGATCAAGCATTTAACAAGGTTAAAAAGAATTTGAACGCTCCAGGCTTCCGTAAAGGACACATGCCTCGTGCCGTATTTAACCAAAAATTTGGTGAAGAAGCTCTTTACGACGATGCTTTGAATGCAATTCTTCCAGCAGCTTATGAAGCAGCGATTGCTGAACTTGGTCTTGATGTTGTTGCACAACCAAAAATTGATGTAAAATCAATTGAAAAAGGTCAAGATTGGACACTTACTGCAGAAGTTGTTACAAAACCTGAAGTAAAACTTGGTGCATATAAAGATCTTGAAGTTTCAGTTGAAGCTTCTAAAGAAGTTACTGATGAAGAAGTTGATGCTAAGCTTGAAAGCGAACGCAAAAACTTGTCTGAATTGGTTGTTAAAGAAGGTGCAGCTGAAAATGGCGACACTGTTGTTATTGACTTTGTTGGTTCAGTAGACGGTGTTGAATTTGATGGTGGTAAAGGTGAAAACCACTCTCTTGAACTTGGTTCAGGTCAATTTATCCCAGGTTTCGAAGACCAATTGGTTGGAGCAAAAGCTGGTGATGAAGTAGAAGTTAAAGTAACTTTCCCAGAAGACTATCAAGCTGCTGACCTTGCAGGTAAAGCTGCTGTATTTGTTACTAAAGTTAACGAAGTTAAAGCTAAAGAAGTTCCAGCTCTTGATGATGAGTTGGCTAAAGATCTTGACGATGAAGTTGAAACTCTTGACGAGTTGAAAGCTAAATACCGTAAAGAACTTGAAGCAGCTAAAGAAATCGCATTTGATGACGCTGTTGAAGGTGCTGCACTTGATTTGGCTGTTGAAAACGCTGAAATCGTTGAATTGCCAGCAGAAATGGTTGAAGACGAAGTTCACCGTGCTATGAACGAATTCATGGGTAACATGCAACGTCAAGGTATCTCTCCTGAAATGTACTTCCAAATCACTGGTACAACTCAAGAAGATCTTCACAAACAATATGAAGCTGACGCTGACAAACGTGTGAAAACTAACCTTGTTATCGAAGCTGTTGCGGCTGCTGAAGGATTCGACGCTACAGAAGAAGAAATCCAAAAAGAAATTAACGATCTTGCAGCTGAGTACAACATGGAAGTATCACAAGTTTCTGCACTTCTTTCACCTGAAATGCTTAAACACGATATCACTATGAAGAAAGCTGTTGAAGTTATCACAAGCACAGCAAAAGTTAAATAATATGACTAAAATCAAGTTTCTGTTGAGACTTGATTTTTTCTTCTATAAATGCTTTGACTATTGACTCTTTTTAGCGTAAAATAAAAGGTAGCGAAAAATTGATTGCTGAGCTATTTCTGATAGAAACTAGCTTGAGTAAGAATGAAGGAGAACCACTTTGGAACTAGACGTATTTGCTGGACAAGAAAAAAGTGAATTATCAATGATTGAAGTGGCCCGTGCTATCTTAGAAACACGTGGTCGTGATAATGAAATGTATTTCAATGATTTGGTCAATGAAATTCAAAATTACTTAGAAAAATCGGATGCTGATATCCGCAATGCTTTGCCATTCTTTTATTCAGATTTGAATACGGATGGAAGTTTCATTCCACTAGGTGATAACAAATGGGGCTTGCGTTCATGGTATGCAATTGATGAAATCGATGAAGAGGTCATCACATTGGAAGATACTGATGAAAATGCACCAAAACGTAAGAACAAGAAAGTTAATGCCTTCATGGATGGTGATGAAGATGCCATCGATTATAATGACGATGATCCAGAAGACGAGAACTTTACACCTGATTCTGATAGTCTTGAATATGACGACGATAGCGAAGATGATGAGAAAGCCGAAGTGGAATCTTATGACTCTGAGTTGAATGAAATTATTCCAGATGATGATTTGGATGATGTTGAGTTGTCAGAAGAAGATGATGACGATGACTATGAGGATGAGTCAAACGACTAAGTTTTCATTGACAAATGGTCTTGGATAGTTTAGACTATTTATCGGGCACCTCTTTTGAAGAGGTCATGATTAAGGCTCCCAGAGTAAAACTCTTGGGGGTCATTTTTGTTTTTAGTCATTTACTGGACTTGTCTAAGGTGAGGTACTTTGTACGGCTCCAATCAGGTACTAGGAAAGGACTATCGTGATTATCTGAGTGGGTAACCAATCTGCTATCTGTAGTTGTTTTGAATTATATTATAAGGAGTTAACATGACAAAATATATTTTCGTCACTGGTGGTGTGGTATCTTCAATTGGTAAAGGGATTGTAGCTGCAAGTCTTGGGCGTTTGCTTAAGAACCGTGGTTTTAAGGTCACGATTCAAAAATTTGATCCTTACATCAATATTGACCCAGGGACAATGAGTCCTTACCAACACGGTGAAGTTTATGTTACTGATGATGGTACTGAAACTGACCTTGACCTTGGTCACTACGAACGTTTTATTGATATCAATCTTAACAAATACTCTAACGTGACTACTGGTAAGATTTATAGCGAAGTTTTGCGTAAGGAACGTAAAGGAGAGTATCTTGGTGCGACTGTTCAGGTGATTCCGCATATCACAAATGCTTTGAAAGACAAGATTAAGCGCGCAGCGACAACGACTGATTCAGATGTCATTATCACTGAAGTTGGTGGTACGGTTGGTGATATTGAAAGTCTTCCATTCCTTGAAGCGCTTCGTCAAATGAAGGCTGATGTGGGCTCTGACAATGTTATGTATATCCACACAACGCTTCTTCCTTATTTGAAGGCTGCTGGTGAAATGAAGACAAAACCAACGCAACACTCTGTTAAGGAACTGCGTGGTTTGGGTATCCAACCAAATATGTTGGTTATTCGTACAGAACAACCTGCTGGTCAAGGAATCAAGAATAAATTGGCTCAGTTCTGTGATGTTGCACCTGAGGCTGTTATCGAATCACTCGACGTGGAACATATCTATCAAGTGCCACTTAATATGCAGGCTCAAGGAATGGATCAAATCGTTTGTGATCATTTGAAACTGGATGCTCCAGCTGCAGATATGACAGAATGGTCTGCTATGGTTGATAAGGTGCTTAACCTTAAGAAAACAACTAAAATTGCTCTTGTTGGTAAGTATGTGGAGCTTCACGATGCTTACTTGTCAGTAGTTGAGGCACTTAAACACTCTGGTTTGGCAAATGATACTGCCATTGATATTGACTGGGTCAATGCTAATGATTTGACTGCTGAAAATGTTGCTTCTCGTTTGGCTGATGCTGATGGTATTATTGTTCCTGGTGGTTTCGGTCAACGTGGTACTGAAGGTAAGATTCAAGCTATTCGTTATGCACGTGAAAATGATGTGCCAATGTTGGGTGTCTGTCTCGGTATGCAATTGACATGTATTGAGTTTGCCCGTCATGTCCTTAACTTGGATGGCGCTAACTCAGCTGAGCTTGATCCAGACACAAAATATCCAATTATCGATATTATGCGTGATCAAATTGACATTGAAGATATGGGTGGTACTCTTCGTCTTGGTCTTTACCCATGTAAGTTGAAACCAGGTTCTAAGGCTGCTGCAGCTTATGGCAACCAAGAAGTTGTTCAACGTCGTCACCGTCACCGTTATGAGTTTAATACCAAGTTCCGTGAACAGTTTGAGGCTGAAGGCTTTGTCTTCTCAGGTGTGTCACCAGATAATCGTTTGATGGAAGTGGTAGAGCTCCCAGACAAGAAATTCTTTGTGGCAGCGCAATACCACCCAGAATACCATAGCCGTCCAAATCATGCGGAAGAACTTTACAGTGCCTTTGTGACAGCAGCGGTTGAAAATGCTAAATAATTATCTAAGACAGAGTGGGATAGCCTACTCTGTTTTTTATTGGCTCCTTTTATGCTAAAATAAAGGGAATAATAAGAAAGAACGAGGAAAACAAATGGCTAAATTTGGCTTTTTGTCAGTATTAGAAGAAGAACTGGATAAGCACCTGGACTATGATTTTGCGATGGACTGGGATAAAAAGAATCATGCTGTGGAAGTAACGTTTATCCTGGAAGCGCAAAACAGTAGTAATGTCGAAACTATTGATGATAAGGGTGAAGTGTCTGATGAAGATGTCATTTTTGAGGATTACGTGCTCTTTTACAATCCAGCAAAATCACGTTTTGATGAAGAGGACTACCTAGTGACAATTCCATATGAACCTAAGAAAGGTCTATCTCGTGAGTTTTTGTCCTATTTTGCGGAGACCTTGAATGAGGTGGCAACAGAAGGATTGAGTGACTTGATGGATTTTCTATCTGATGATGGACCTGAGGAATTCGGTTTGGTTTGGGACAAAGAAGCTTTCGAAAAAGGGAAAGCTCAACTTGAAGAGAAGGAATTTTTTGCTTATCCAAGGTATTAAAGGGAGCGAAAAGGGATGGATGCTTATTTAAAAGATCAGTTCGATTTTACAGGTGTTAAGGCTGCCTTACTCGTAGAGCAAAGTATTTTGGTCATTCTCAGAGATAATAAGCCAGATATTCCTTGGCCAAATACATGGGAGTTGCCAGGTGGTGGAAGAGAAGGTCAAGAAACACCATTTGAGTGTCTTCAACGCGAAGTCTGGGAGGAGCTGGGCTTGACTTTGAAAGAGGAATCGATTATTTGGTCGAAAATCTATCCTAGTATGTTGGATAAAAATAGGTTAGCTGTTTTTGTGGTTGGCCAAATTAGCCAAGAGCAGTATCGTGAGATTCGTTTTGGTGACGAGGGGCAGGAATTTAAACTAATGCCTATAGAGGATTTTATAAAAGCAGAAGGTGTCATTCCCCAGTTGCAGGAACGCTTTAAAGACTATTTATCAGAAAAGGAAGAAAATAATATATGGACAAATGGCAAGAACTAACGATTGAGGTTAATCGTGAGGTCGAAGAGGCGGCTTCTAATATTTTAATTGAATCTGGTAGTCAAGGTGTGGCTATTGATGATAGTGCAGATTATTTGGAAAATGCAGACCGTTTTGGTGAGCTTTATCCTGAGGTTGAGCAGGTTGAGACGGTTAAAATTACGGCCTATTATCCGGAGTCAGCAGATATCGAGGCTATTACTAAGCAGGTTAATGAGCGTTTGGCTGAGTTGACGGATTTTGGTCTTGAAACTGGAGATATTCACTTGGCTACTCAAGAATTGGTTGAAGAAGACTGGGCTGAGAATTGGAAGAAGTACTATGAACCAGCTCGCATTACCCACGATTTGACTATCGTACCGTCATGGACGGATTATGAGGCATCAGTAGGTGAGAAGATTATCAAGCTAGATCCTGGCATGGCCTTTGGAACCGGAACACACCCAACGACTAAGATGAGTCTTTTTGCACTCGAACAGGTGCTTCGTGGTGGCGAGACGGTGATTGATGTGGGAACTGGTTCGGGTGTCCTCTCGATTGCTAGCTCTCTTCTTGGAGCTAAGGAAATCTATGCCTATGACCTTGACGATGTGGCGGTTCGAGTGGCACAGGAAAACATTGATATGAATCCTGGCATGGAAAATATCCACGTTGCTGCAGGTGACCTTTTGAAGGGTGTAACTCAAGAAGCTGATGTTATCGTGGCTAACATTTTGGCGGATATTCTCATCCATCTGACGGAAGATGCCTACCGTTTGGTTAAGGATGAAGGTTATTTGATTATGTCGGGGATTATCTCTGAAAAATGGGATATGGTGCGTGAATCGGCTGAGAAAGCTGGTTTCTTCCTAGAAACTCACATGGTTCAGGGAGAGTGGAATGCTTGTGTCTTCAAGAAGACAGATGATATTTCAGGTGTGATTGGAGGCTAAATGCAACAGTATTTTATAAAGGGGCAGGTTGAAAATCCAGTAACCATCAAAGACAAGGATACTGTAAAGCATATGTTTAACGTTATGCGTTTAACAGAGGATGATCAGGTTGTCTTGGTTTTTGAAGACGGTATCAAGCGTCTTGCGCGTGTGACTGACCGTGAGAATCGTGTCTTTGAAGTGATTGAAGACTTAAATGATAATGTTGAGATGCCTGTATCTGTAACTATTGCCTCTGGCTTTCCTAAGGGAGATAAGCTGGATCTGGTGACACAAAAGGCAACAGAGCTTGGAGCTCAGGCTATCTGGGCCTTCCCTGCCGACTGGTCTGTTGTCAAGTGGGATGGTAAGAAGCTTGCCAAGAAGGAAGATAAGCTTGCCAAGATTGCTCTGGGAGCTGCAGAACAATCCAAGCGTAATCGTGTTCCAAAAGTTAGATTGTTCGAGAAGAAGGGAGAATTTCTATCAGAATTAGATAATTTTGATAAGATTTTTATCGCCTATGAGGAAACAGCCAAAGCAGGCGAGTTGGCTACTCTAGCTCGTGAGTTGGTTCAGGTAGAGAATGGTCAGAAAATTCTCTTTATCTTTGGACCAGAAGGTGGTATTTCTCCGTCTGAGATTGATGCATTTGAAGAAGCTGGTGGCCTTAAAATTGGCCTTGGACCGCGTATTATGCGGACGGAAACGGCTCCTCTCTACGCTTTGAGTAGTGTGAGTTATGCCCTAGAATTGAATAAATAAGAGAAAGTTGGCCTTGTTCCAACTTTTTTTGTATTTGACACTTTTAAGCTAAGATTGCATCTTGCCATTGGTTTTGTATGACAAATCGAGTAATTCTAAAAAAGTTGATAATCTTATTTAGTTTTAATATAATTGTATTATCTTTATAAAAGGGGAAGATTTTTAATGAAAACGAATCGTTATGTGACTCAATCCGCTGTGGTTTTGGGCCTTTTTACTCTCTTGACTGTGCCACAAGTCGTAGGGCAAGCTGATGAAGCAACGGCACCTGTATCAACTACTTCTACCGAAACTGTGGCAGATAGTGGTACTTCTGTAGTATCAGGACAAGGAACTTCTGGGACAGCTGTTCAAGGAGGAACAGAGACTGTCTCTGCTACACCAACAACAGTAGCGACAAATGCATTTACAGAGCCATCAGCTAATACCTCAACAACCCAAGCGAGTCAAGAAGCCAGTGCTGTTTTGACGAATGCCAATCAGGTGACACCAGCAGTGCCAGTACAGGCTGAAACTGTTACAGAGCCTGCTCATGAGGGCCAGACCGTTGATATGCAGATTCTGTCAACAACAGACCTTCATACCAACTTGGTTAACTATGACTATTATCAAGATAAGCCGTCTCAAACAGTTGGTTTGTCTAAAACTGCTGTCCTTATCAAAAAAGCCCGTGAAACTAATCCAAATACGGTCTTAGTAGACAGTGGGGATACGATTCAGGGGATTCCTTTTGGGACTTATAAGGCCTTGATTGATCCTGTTGCCCAAGGTGAGACTCACCCTATGTACAAGGCTTTCGAGATGCTTGGTTATGATGCCGAAACGCTTGGAAACCACGAGTTTAACTATGGTCTAGAATTTTTGGATCGTATGGTTAAGGCTGCTAAGATTAACATTATCAATGCCAATGTGCGTAATGCTCAGACTGGTGATTACTATTACAATCCTTATAAGATTGTTAACAAGACCTTTACCGATACGGACGGCAAACAGGTAACGCTAAAAATCGGTATTACTGGTGTCCTTCCAACACAGATTTTGGTTTGGGATAAGGCCAACCTTGAAGGTAAGGTAACCGTGGATGATCCAATGGAGGCTGTTAAGGCTATCGTTCCTAAGATGAAGGCTGCAGGAGCTGACTATATTCTTGTTGCTGCTCATTCTGGTATTGGTGACAATGAATACACTAAGAATGAGGAAAATGAAGGTTACCAAATTGCTGGTATCGAAGGCGTTGATGCTGTTGCGACAGGGCACTCTCATGCGGATTTCCCAAATGGTGATGGCACAAGTTTTTATGCGAAATACCCTGGTGTAGATGATGTTAATGGTCTCATCAATGGGAAACCTGTGGTTATGGCTGGTAAATTCGGAGATCATCTAGGTATCATGGATGTCAAATTGACTTATACGAATGGCAAATGGAAAGTCGTCAATAGTAAGGCTAAGCTTGAAAAGATTGATACTAAGTCAGATGTTGCGGACAAGGACTTAATTGACATGGCAGCTCATGACCATAATGGAACAATCAACTATGTTCGTAAGGAAGTTGGTGAGACTACAGCACCAATTACTAGCTACTTTGCTCAGGTTCAGGATGATCCATCTATTCAAATAGTTAATAATGCACAACTATGGTATGCTAAAAAACAAGTAGCGGGAACAGCAGATGAAAATCTTCCACTCCTCTCAGCAGCTGCACCTTTCAAGGCAGGGACTCGTGGGGATGCGACCTACTATACCGATATCCCAGCTGGTCCATTGGCCATTAAGAACGTCGCGGACCTCTACCTCTACGACAATGTTACTGCCCTACTCAAAGTGACTGGGGCACAAATTAAAGAATGGTTGGAAATGTCTGCAGGACAGTTCAATCAAATTGATCCTAACAGCAAAGAACCCCAACAACTCATTAACAGTAGCTATCGCTCATACAATTACGATGTGATTGATGGGTTGACTTATAAATTCGATTTGACACAACCTAACAAATACGATCGTGAAGGTAAGTTGGTTAATCCAGACGCTAGTCGTGTTCGTGACTTGGCTTATCAAGGTAAACCTATTGATTTGAATCAGACTTTCCTTGTCGTGACTAACAACTATCGTGCGACTGGTAACTTCCCTGGTGTTAAAGATGCTGCAGAAAAACGTCTCCTCAATCTTGAGAATCGTCAGGCCATCATTGACTATATTGTCAGCGAGAAAACGATTAATCCGAGTGCCGATGGAAATTGGAGTTTCGTCCCTAATATCACGAATGCAGATATCCGTTTTGCCTCATCTGACAATGCGCGTGCCCACCTTGCTGGTCAGGATGCCATTAGTTATGTAGGACCATCAACACAAGCAGGATTTGCAGAGTATCGTTTGGTTGTTAAGGAAAAGGCAAATCAAGTTGAGGATACAACTAATAAAGAATCTGAGAAGTCACCAAAAGGTTCTGAGACAGCAGACCAAACTAAGCGTGAGACACCAAAAGCTACTGTAGGTGCCAGCGTGGCTAAACCTGCCCCAGCTATCCAGTTGTCAAATGCTCAAGTCGTTATCTTGCCTCAAGCTCAAGTACAAGAAACTCAAGGTTCAAGTTCAGATAAGACCTTGCCAAACACTGGTTCAGACGAATCTGTGTCAGCAACTTTAGCAGGTCTGGTTCTTATGACCTTGGTTGGATTCTTTGGAATCAAAAAACACGAAAAAAATTAAGCAAAGGAAAAAGCCCCTATCAGGGCTTTTTGCTCTAGTTTTAGCGTTGGTTAAAGTTCTTTTGTGCTTCTAGGATAACAGGTGCCAGACGTTCGATATCGGACTGTGTACCGCGTAGCTCGAAGTCTCCCAACATTGGGAAGCCAAAACGTTGACTGTACTGTTTGGCGGTTAGGCAGTACTGGTTATTGAAGTTACGGTTACCAGAACCGATGATACCAAAGCAACGTTTGTGATTGTCATGGGCTGCGATAAAGTCACCTAGTGGATTGGTTAGGATTTCAACATCTCCATTGTCAACACCATTTCCTCCTTCAAGGTAGGTTGGCAAGAGTGCGACAAAGGGTTCATCTACTTGGAAGGTTTCATGATTAAGCTCTTTAATATTGATTTGGCGACATTCAATCCCGTGGTTGAGGGATAGATAGTCAGACATACGTTTGACAAAGCTTTGGGTATTACCGCTTAGACTAATATAAACGAGGGTAAGTTGAGACATAAGCGTCCTCTTTCTATCTATATCTTGTGTTTGTTCAATCATTCTAACACAAGATATTGTGCTTTTCAAGTTAGCTCCTTGCGCTTAAGAATTGCCTATCTAGCTCTTTTTCTTTACTTGTAAAAGTGATAAAATAAAGGTTATTAAAAGAAGCGAAGGAAGAAATCATGGCTAAAGATAAAAATGTAACAGGAGAAGAAATTTTAGACATTTGCTCGGCCTACATGTCAGCAGATGATTTGAAATTAGTTGAAAAAGCCTGGCATTATGCGACAGATGCTCATAGTGGGCAATTTCGTCAGTCAGGAGAGCCTTATATTATTCACCCTATTCAAGTGGCAGGTATCCTGGCAGATCTCCATCTTGATGCAGTGACAGTAGCCTGTGGTTTCTTACACGATGTCGTTGAAGACACCGAAAAAACGCTCGATGATTTGGAAGCGGATTTTGGTACAGATGTACGAAATATCGTGGACGGTGTTACTAAGCTTGGTAAGGTTGAGTACAAGTCTCACGAGGAACAGTTGGCTGAAAATCACCGTAAGATGCTTATGGCCATGTCTAAGGATATCCGTGTCATCTTGGTTAAATTGGCCGACCGTTTGCACAATATGCGTACCCTTAAGCATCTTCGTAAGGATAAGCAAGAGCGCATTTCTCGCGAAACTATGGAAATCTATGCTCCTTTGGCCCACCGTCTGGGTATTAGTCGTATCAAATGGGAATTGGAAGACATGTCTTTCCGTTACCTTAATGAGGTGGAATTTTACAAGATTTCCCACATGATGAAGGAAAAACGTCGTGAGCGTGAGGAACTTGTGGACGAGATCGTCGATAAAATTAAGACTTACACAGCTGAACAAGGACTTGTTGGTGATGTGTATGGTCGTCCAAAGCATATCTACTCTATTTATCGTAAGATGCGCGACAAGAAAAAGCGCTTTGATCAAATCTATGATTTGATTGCCATCCGTTGTGTTATGGAGACGCATAGTGATGTTTACGCCATGTTGGGATACATCCATGAACTCTGGCGTCCGATGCCTGGCCGGTTTAAAGACTATATTGCCAATCCTAAATCCAATGGTTACCAGTCTATCCATACAACGGTTTATGGGCCAAAAGGACCTATTGAAATTCAAATCCGTACCAAGGAAATGCACCAAGTTGCCGAATACGGGGTTGCAGCTCACTGGGCTTACAAGAAAGGTATCAAGGGCAAGGTAGATTCGAAAGAGTCTGCTTTGGGAATGAACTGGATTAAAGACCTTGTTGAACTTCAAGACGCCTCAAATGGTGATGCTATGGGGTTTGTGGACTCTGTCAAAGAGGATATCTTCTCCGAGCGTATTTATGTCTTTACGCCAAATGGTGCTGTTCAGGAATTGCCTAAAGATTCAGGACCTATTGACTTTGCCTATGCCATCCATACTCAAGTTGGTGAGAAGGCCACAGGTGCTAAGGTTAATGGCCGTATGGTGCCCTTGACTGCCAAACTCAAGACAGGTGATGTGGTTGAGATTGTCACCAATGCCAATTCCTTTGGTCCTAGCCGTGACTGGATTAAGATGGTTAAGACCACCAAGGCTAGAAATAAAATTCGTCAATTCTTTAAAAATCAGGACAAGGAAGCCTCTATCACCAAGGGTCGTGAGCTTTTGATTGCCTACTTCCAAGAGCATGGCTATATTGCCAATAAGTACCTAGACAAGAAACATATTGAGGAAATTCTCCCCCGTATGAGTGTGCGTAGTGAAGAAGCTCTCTATGCCGCTGTTGGTTTTGGTGAAATTAGTGCTGCTGCTGTTTTCAATCGTTTGACAGAAAAAGAACGCCGTGAGGAAGAGCGTGCGAAGGCAAAAGCTGAAGCTGAAGAGCTAATGAACGGTGGCGAAGTTAAGACTGAGAAGAAAGAAGTTCTCAAGGTTAAGAGTGAAAATGGCGTCATCATTCAAGGTGCCTCAGGTCTCCTCATGCGTATCGCTAAGTGCTGTAACCCAGTACCTGGAGATGAGATTGAAGGTTATATCACCAAGGGCCGTGGAATTGCTATTCACCGTTCCGATTGTAATAATATCAAGAGTCAAGAAGGTTATGAGCAACGTCTAATCGAAGTGGAGTGGGATGAACGTAATGCCAATAAATCTTATTTGGCAGAGATTGACATCTATGGCCTTAACCGTTCTGGTCTGTTGAATGATGTTCTTCAAATCTTGTCAAATACGACCAAGAGCATTGCTACGGTTAATGCGCAACCAACTAAGGACATGAAGTTTGCCAATATTCACGTTAGCTTTGAAATTGCAAACCTTATTGAATTGACTGGTCTTGTGGATAAGATTAAAATTATTCCTGACGTTTACAGTGTTAAACGTACGAATGGGTAAGGAGTTACTGCGATGAAGATTGTAATTCAGCGTGTGCAAAGTGCCTCTGTGGTTATTGAGGATTGTACGGTTGGCGCTATTAAGCAGGGACTCTTACTTTTGGTCGGAGTTGGTCCCGAGGACACCAAAGAGGACCTAGAATATGCAGTTCGTAAGATTGTCAATATGCGCATTTTTTCAGATGAAGATGGCAAGATGAATCTTTCTGTTAAGGATATTGGCGGCCAGATTTTGTCGATTTCTCAGTTTACGCTTTTTGCAGATACGAAAAAGGGGAATCGACCAGCATTTACGGGTGCTGCAAAGCCCGACATGGCTAGCCAGTTCTATGACGATTTCAACCAATCCTTGTCAACTCATGTTCCTGTAGAAAGAGGCCGCTTTGGTGCAGATATGCAGGTTAGTCTGGTCAATGACGGACCTGTGACCATTATTTTAGATACTAAAAATAGATAAACAAACCATTTCTCGCCTTGTGTGAGAGGTGGTTTTTTATTCTCTCACATGAACTATTTAGGTGATGGATTTTCATTATTTGGGATTTATTTTTGTCATTTTAAATAGACTGAATCAAGTGAATATTTAATGAAATTAGAAAATGTTATTCTCAAATTTCTGAAAAAACCTGACCATTCATGATGAAAAAATTACCGTTTACGAGGATTACCGGAAATTCCCTTGTCTTACAAAAAAGATTAAGTTAACATTAGTTTCATAAGAAACACCAAGCGATTTTTATGAAACTAAAAATAACTCGAGTTTACAGCATGCAAATACAAATAGTGATAATTTGAAACGCCGAGGTGATTTAAACTTTTTTAGAGGGATAGAGAGATATGTCAAAGAAAGTAGCGTCAACTAAATTATTATCAGGTTTATTTGTAGCCGGTGGTGTCCTAGGGATGAATCAGGTTGCCAAGGCAGATAACGTGGTCAGTTCAGAAGCAACAAAACCAGTTATTACAACTGAAGCAGATAACTTGGTGGTGGTACCAACTGAGGCCGTTGCTCCAGTAGCGACAACAGAAGTAGGTCCATCAACTGCTACTGTTGCGACAGATACTGCAACAACAGCGACAGCTTCTACAATCTTTTCACAAGCTGTGCCAGCAGAAAGTGCTAGCTCAGAAACGCTTGTAGCCAGTGAAGCACTAGCTCCTGAGTCAGCTGCTGTGGAAACCATCACATCATCATCTGATAATGCTACTGAAGCAGGACGCCATTCAACTGCTCAAGTAACACCAGTTACAGAAGTGACAGAGCAAAACTTGAATGGTGATGCCTACTTGACAGATCCAGAAACAACAAAAGCAGCCTATAGCAAGACAGATGGTGATATTAATTATTCCGTTGTTGTATCTAATCCAACAGCAGAAACTAAGACGATGACTGTCAACTTGACACTTCAACATGCTTCAGAAATCATTGGTCAAGATAACGTTGACCTCACGCTAGCGGCAGGAGCTTCAGCTAAGGTTTCAAACTTGACAGTAGCGTCAGAGTGGTTGACAAACAATACAGGTTACTTGGTGACAATCAGTGTCAACGATAAATCAGGTAGTACTTTGTCAAGCAAGCGTGCTGGCTTGTCTGTTGAAGATGATTGGACAGTTTTCCCACGTTACGGTATTGTAGCAGGTTCGCCAACTGATCAAAACAGTATTCTTGTTAAAAATCTTGAAGCCTACCGTAAAGAGCTTGAGCTCATGAAATCTATGAATATCAATTCATATTTCTTCTATGATGCTTATAATGAAGCTACAGATCCTTTCCCAGAAGGTGTCGATAGCTTTGTTCAAAAATGGAATACCTGGAGTCACACTCAGGTTGATACTAAGGCTGTTAAAGAATTGGTTGACCAAGTTCATAAGTCAGGTGCTGTTGCCATGCTTTATAACATGATTTCAGCAGATTCAAATCCAAAGAATCCAGCACTTCCACTTGTTGCTTTGGCTTATAACTTCTACGATAGCTTTGGTAAGAAGGGTGAACCGATGACTTACACTATCGGTGATAACCCAACTCAAGTTTACTATGATCCAGCGAATCCAGATTGGCAAAAATACATCGCAGGTGTCATGAAATCAGCTATGGATCGTATGGGATTCGATGGTTGGCAAGGTGATACAATTGGTGACAACCGTGTGACTGATTATGAGCACCGTAACAGCACAGACGAGGCTGACTCACACATGATGTCTGATTCATATGCATCATTTATTAATGCCATGAAGGACCTCATCGGTGAAAAGTACTACATCACAATCAATGATGTTAATGGTGGTAATGATGATAAACTAGCCAAGGCACGTCAAGATGTTGTTTATAATGAGCTTTGGACAAATGGTGGTTCAGTTATTCCAGGACGTATGCAGGTTGCCTATGGTGATTTGAAAGCACGTATCGATATGGTACGCAATAAAACTGGTAAATCACTTATCGTTGGTGCCTACATGGAAGAACCAGGTATTGACTATACTGTTCCTGGTGGAAAAGCAACTAACGGTGCAGGTAAAGATGCCCTTGCTGGTAAGCCATTGCAAGCTGATGCGACTCTTCTCGTAGATGCGACAGTAGCTGCAGCCGGTGGTTATCACATGTCCATTGCAGCCCTTGCCAATGCTAATGCAGCCCTTAACGTTCTTCAAAGTGCCTATTACCCAACTCAATACCTCAGTGTGGCTAAGGACACTATTCGTAAGCTTTACAATTACCAACAGTTCATCACTGCTTATGAAAATCTTCTCCGTGGTGAGGGTGTGACTAACAGCACTCAGTCTGTATCTACCAAGAATGCTTCTGGTGAAATCCTTTCTAAAGATGCTCTTGGTGTGACAGGAAATCAAGTTTGGACATTTGCTAAATCAGGAAAAGGTTTCTCAACTGTTCAAATGATTAACATGATGGGCATCAATGCGGGCTGGCATAATGAAGAGGGTTATGCGGACAATAAAACACCGGACGCACAAGAAAATCTCACAGTTCGTCTTAGTCTAGCAGGTAAAACAGCTCAAGAAGCAGCTAAAATTGCTGATCAAGTCTATGTGACATCACCAGATGATTGGGCAACTTCAAGCATGAAGAAGGCACAAGCAAGCCTTGAAACAGATGAAAATGGTCAACCAGTGCTTGTCATTTCAGTTCCTAAACTAACTCTTTGGAACATGCTCTATATCAAGGAAGACACAACAGCAACACCGGTAGAACCAGTTATCTTGAAACCAGTTACTAACCAAGCTGGTAAGAAAGTAGATAATACAGTAACATCTGAAGCAAGCTCAGAAACAGCTAAATCAGAAAATACAACAGTAAATAAAGGTTCAGAGGCTCCAACTGATACGAAACCATCTGTTGAAGCTCCTAAACTAGATGAAACAACTAAACCAGCACCATCAGTTGACGAGTTAGTAAACTCAGCAGCTGTTCCAGTGGCGATAGCTGTGTCAGAGACCGCACATGATAAGAAAGATGACAACTCAGTATCTAATACGGATCAAGGTACAGTAGCATCAGATTCAATCACTACACCAGCTTCAGAGGCTGCAAGCACAGCTGCCTCAACAGTCTCATCAGAAGTATCAGAAAGTGTAACAGTATCATCGGAAGCATCAGAAACTGAAAATAGTTCAGTAGCATCAACTTCAGAGTCAGCAATTTCAACGACGACAGCAATTTCAGAATCACATACAGTAGTTGAACCAGTGGCTTCTTTGACAGAATCAGAGAGTCAGGCAAGCACTAGCCTTGTTTCAGAAACTACTAGCACAATTGTCTCAGTTGCTCCGTCAGAAGTATCAGAAAGCACAACAGTATCATCGAAGGTCTCAGAAACTGATATTATCTCAGCAGCATCAACTTCAGAGACTTCAGCATCTGAATCAGAGAATTCAATCAGCACAGTCGTTTCAGAATCAGAAGTAGTTGAAGAACCAGCTGTTTCATTGACAGAATCAGAAAGTCAAGTGAGCACTTCAGAAGTGACTTCGGCGATTTCAGAAACAGTAAGCACATCAGAGGAAGTCATCCTTGATGGACTATCAGAAAACATCAATAGTTGGAATAGACTCTCTGTAGCTCCTCGCGTCTCAGAAACCTTACCAAGTACTTCTGAAACGATTACAGAAGCAGCATCACTCTTTAGCAACTATGCAAGATATTCAGAAACAGCAAGCTCAGAATCTCACTCTATGGTAGCAGCTTCTTCAGAAGTTTCTATTGAAAAATTAGCAGTATCTATCTTGAAAGATACTGAGGGTGGCTTGTACGATGCTACAACAATCAGAAATATTGTTGAGATGATTGATAGCATTACAACAAATGTCAGCTATACTCGCAGTAGCCGTCAAGACCTTGTCAATACAGCTTCGTCAGATAATACTTACAATGGTAGTCAAGATCTTAACCTTGCAAGTAAGACAACGACGCAAGCAGGTGAAAAAGGAACAACTGAAGATCTTAAGGCTACAATTGCTAAAACAGCAAAATCTCACAAGTGGGGAGAACATGCTGTAGCTATCCTTACAGCTATTGTCCTTGCAGGTGCGGCAACCCTTGCAGCTCTTCGTAACTTCTTGATGTCAAAAAAAGTTGATAAATAATAAGTAGAACTCTTTGTGTAAACAAGGAGTTTTCTTTATACTGGCTGCTATTTTTTCTGAAAATTGTGATACAATAGAAATAGTTTGAATATTGTGTCAAAGGAGAGCCAATGATTACTGCAAATGATATCGTAAAGGCTAATGAAGTCTTAAAAAACGTGGTGGAACGCACACCACTAGATTTTGATCGCTACCTATCTGAAAAATACGGGGCGACCATTTATATTAAAAAAGAAAATATGCAAAAGGTACGCTCTTTCAAATTGCGTGGAGCCTACTATGCTATCCATCAATTGAGTGATGAGGATAAGGCGCGTGGTGTGGTTTGTGCATCAGCCGGAAACCATGCTCAGGGGGTTGCCTACACTTGTAACGAGATGAAGATTCCGGCAACCATCTTTATGCCAGTAACAACACCTCTCCAAAAAATTGGTCAAGTCCGTTTCTTTGGTGGCAAGTTTGTAACAATCAAATTGGTGGGAGATACCTTTGATGCTTCTGCCCAAGCAGCGCAGGAATATACCAAGTCTGAAGGGATGACTTTCATTGATCCATTCGACGATTATAATGTCCAAGCGGGGCAAGGAACTGTTGCTTATGAAATTTATGAGCAGGCTCAAGAGGAAGGTGTTTCCTTCGATAGTATCTTGGTTCCAGTAGGTGGTGGCGGCCTTATCTCTGGTGTAGCTACCTATATCAAGGATGTAGCACCGTCTATGGAGGTTATTGGTGTTGAGGCTAGTGGTGCTCGTAGTATGCGTGCTGCCTTTGACCGTGGTTATCCTGTAAAACTCGAAGAAATTGATAAGTTTGCGGACGGGATTGCTGTTCAAAAGGTAGGTGTCAAGACCTATGAAGTCGCACGTAAATATGTTGACCGCCTCTTGGGAGTTGATGAAGGATTGATTTCAGAAACCCTAATTGATATGTACTCTAAGGTTGGTACCATTGCAGAACCCGCAGGTGCGGCATCAGTGGCAGCTTTGGAAGTGATCAAAGATGAGATTAAAGGAAAAACCATCGTCTGCATCATTTCAGGTGGTAACAATGACATCAACCGTATGCCAGAGATGGAAGAACGTGCGCTTATCTACGATGGTATCAAGCATTACTTTGTGGTTAACTTCCCACAACGTCCTGGTGCCCTTCGTGAATTTGTAAATGATATCTTGGGACCAAATGATGATATCACTCGTTTTGAGTACATCAAACGTGCTAATAAAGGAAAAGGTCCGGTTCTCATTGGTATAGCTCTTAGTGATAAGAACGACTATGATGGACTTCTCGAGCGTCTTTCGGCCTTTGACCCAAGTTATATCAACCTTCACGGTAACGAAACACTATACAATATGCTTGTCTGAGGACAGGTTCACATAATGAAAAAAGAACTGACAAAGTCGGTTCTTTTCTACTTTAACCCAGCTATACGGAGGCACTAAGGCTTTATCTTCAAATTAAAACCTCAGTATTGCTACTGAGGCTTTCTTTATTCGATAATCAAGAGTCCATCTTTAATGGCGAATGGATTATCTTTATTGATGCGGTCGTAGAACATGATACCGTTAGTATGGTCGATTTCATGTTGAACAACAATTGAGTTGTACCCACGGAGCTTAACACGTTGCTTTTCGCCCTCTTTGTTGTAGTATTCAACAGTTACTCGAGCATGACGAACCACATAACCAGGAACGTCGCGGTCGACTGAGAGGCATCCTTCTCCATCACCCAAGGCAGCATCCTGAACAGAATGGGCAACTACTTTAGGGTTGTACATGATTTCTTGAAGGCTATAGGCTTCTTTTGGTGGATTACCTTCAGCGTCTTCAGGGTTTGGAACGAGAACCGCGATAATGCGTTTTGAAATATCCAATTGTGGGGCTGCAAGACCGACTCCCCCACGAAGCCCCATTTTTTCAGCAATAACAGGATCTTGTGAATTACGAAGAAACTGCATCATTTTTTCACCTAGGATAATGTCTTCGTCTGATAGTGGGAAGGTTACATCTTCAGCGACAGCACGCAAGGTTGGGTTTCCTTCGCGAATGATATCATTCATATCAATCATATGGCTGGCGCGGATAATTTTGGTTTGAGCGTCCATTTGTTTACCTCTATTTTCTTTGATTTACTTGTTTATAACTATAGCACAAAAGGGTTGAAAATTAAACCATCAAGGGTTAAAGTGAGGCTTTTTCTAATCGATAAAAGCCAGTTTTTCCAAGGTTTGTCGTTGTAAAATACGATAGGTCTTAAAAGCTTCTTTTCCAATAATTCCTTGATCGATAAATTGTTTGATGACTCGTTGCACATGGCGATAGCTAGTCCCAAAACTGGCAGCTAGGATAGATGGTGATAGTTGAAAAACACCCTCTTCCTCAATACTCAACATATGAGTAGCCAGACGCTCTTTGACAGAGTAGCTTGCATTTGTTGAGGCAGTAATACCCTGTTTATGCAGTGCCATGGCTAGGTTATGCCCAATTTGATAGAGAAAAACGGGATCTTTGAGGAGCTCTTCTTTATTATTTAAAGGGAGCTGAACTGCTTGAACCTCTTCTAAAGCAATGACTGATGACCCTGCTGGTTGATTGGTCATGAGTTCTACATCTCCAAATATTTGTGGTTGGTTAAGCATTTCTAGGATATGTTCTTTACCATTGAAGAGAGAACGCACAATTTTTACCTTTCCTGACAAAATGTAGGTTAGCTCTGTGATAGCTTGCCCTTGGGTACAAATATAATCATTCTTTTGAAAGGTGACTTTCTGTAATTGGTCGAGGTAGGGGGGTGGAAAGACCTGATCAAGTTGAGGTCTTATGTCATGATTACGCATACATCTCCTTTTTTAGGACCTAGGTCCTATTTTTTAAAGTCTCCTTAGATTATAATGAAAAAATAACTATCAGACAAGTAAGGAAAGGATGTTCTAATCCCTATATTATGACACGAATTTTAGAAAAAATGAGCCTACTTGGGCTATCCTTGCTCTTGATTTCGGCCTTTTCGATTTCAACAGCGCTACCACCTATGTTGGACTACTATAGCCCAACCTTTTCTGCCGCGCAAGTGGAGCTTTTAGTATCTGTCCCTTCATTTTCCGTAGTAGCGATGCTCTTACTTAATTCATTTATTGACAAATGGCTAAGTGATAGACAGCTAATTGTGACTGGCTTGCTTTTACTTAGTAGTGCTGGGATTTTTCCTTTTTTTGTACAAGCCTATCCTCTTGTCTTACTGTCACGTATTGCTTTTGGGATGGGGATTGGCCTTATCAATGCTAAGGCGATTGCCATCATCAGTCAACGCTTTCAAGGTAAAGAACGGGTTCAGATGTTAGGTATTCGTGGCTCCATGGAGTTGATTGGTGGAGCTTCGTGTTCTCTTTTGGTTGGTCAACTATTGAAAATCCATTGGACCTTTGCCTTTCTTATTTATGGTCTTGGTTTTGTGATTCTGACCATGTACCTCCTTTTTGTGCCAACGATGGATCAGGTGGAGAGGAAGCAGATTACAAAAAGTAAGCAAGGTCTAAACAAAAAAGACCTTAGTATGATCCTTGGCATGGCCCTTTTAGCAGGATTTGTCATCTGTATTAATTCTTCGATTAGTTTGCGTGTGCCTCTATTTCAGGTTGCTGGTAAGACCATTGCGAGTGGGCAATCAGCTTTAGTACTTAGTTTAGAGCAGGGAATTGGAATTGTAGCTGGACTAAGTTTCGCTTCTCTCATAGGATATTTTAAGAATCATCTTTTGCATATAGTGATGTTTTTATTGGCGGTTTGTCTCTTTGGGATGTCAGCGGCTAGTAACTTACCGATTTTGATTTTATCCTCAGTTGGTGTTGGTTTCTTCTATAGTACTGTTTTGACAATTATCTTTAACCAACTTTCTGAGCGTATTGCTAGAAATCTGTTGAACAAAGCGACAGCCTATGTCCTCTTGGGGTGTAACCTAGGGTCTGCCCTCTCTCCTTATGTTTTGAAATTATTGGCACTTGTATCTCCAAGTTTTAGTTGGATTTTCCTAGCCTATGCTATAGTAAGTTTCCTACTTTTCCTTGGGTTTTTGATGAAATCAAGAATGACAAAAAGTCTAAGATGTAGAAATCTAAACAGTGAATCTTGTGATTGACAAAGATTAGTAGATGAGCTAAAATAGAGAGGTCGTAAAGACAAACCAACTCTTTCTTGGTTTTAGGAGAGCCAATCCTAAGACTCGGATGGAGCAAAAAAAGGAGAAAAAACATGGCAATCTCAAAAGAGAAAAAAAATGAAATCATTGCTCAATACGCACGTCACGAAGGTGACACTGGTTCAGTAGAGGTTCAAGTTGCTGTCCTTACTTGGGAAATCAATCACCTTAACGACCACATTAAACAACACAAAAAAGACCACGCTACTTACCGTGGTTTGATGAAAAAAATTGGTCACCGTCGTAACTTGTTGGCATACCTTCGCCGTACAGACGTTAACCGTTACCGTGAGTTGATCAGCTCACTCGGACTTCGTCGTTAATTCAAGATACAAAGACCGTTAAAAGCACAAAGCAAAAATAGGAAAATTGACGAAGAAACTTCAGTTTCTAGGAGATTTTATCTTTTTTGCCAAGTGCTTAGGTCATGTTCAATTGAATACGCGAAGATAGAACTGCTCTATGAAGGAGCGGTTTTTCTTTTTCACTAGGATTTTAGCCCGAGTTCAGAACAGCTCTCTAGATTTAGAGGGCTGTTATTTTGTTTTTTTGGTTTATTTTCAATTCCCAAGATACAAAGACCGTCAAAAGCACAAAGCAAAAATAGGAAAATTGACGAAGAAACTTCAGTTTCTAGGAGATTTTATCTTTTTTGCCAAGTGCTTAGGCTTTGTTCAATTGAATACACGAAAATGGAACTGCTCTATGATGGGGCAGTTTTTCTTTTTCACTAGGATTTTAGTCCGAGTTCAGAACAGCTCTTTAGATTCAGAGGGCAGTTTTGCTGTATTCATCTAAGAATTTCTTACGATGATAGATCTATAGAGCAGGCAAAAGACCTCCAGGTTTAATTCTGGAGGCTTCTTTATCTTAAAATCTTTTTGATACCTGTTTGAAATTGAGGGAGTTGATGGATAGCGGTTCCGACAAGGATACCTAGCATATTTAAGGCGATATCTCCTAAATCAAAGACTCCCAAATGTCCGAAGTACTGAATGGATTCGACGGTGAAAAGGGTCAGGAGACAAAGTAGGAGATTACTCAATCGTGAAGAAAAGAGGAGTCCCAGAGGAATGAACATTAATAGGTTCATGATGGGAACGAAGTGGCTCCCCCAGTATAATTCCCGAGCGAAGGAAAGGGGATTAAGTGAGAGACCTTGGGTACCAATGTTTTTCAAGAAAAGTAGGTAGAAGAGAGCAAGAAAGTAAATGAAGTAGAGTAGGAGCAGTGTCTGTTTTTTCAGCTGTCTAGTAAGAAGGAGTTTCAAAAAAGCGTAGACAAAGTAACTAAGCAGGACTATGATGACTAGGTTGAGTAAGACTTGGAAGTAGGAGCCATAATGGGCGATGTAATGAACGTACTGTTCGAGATGACCCCTATAAAACCAATAAGACAAGCACAGTGATAGGCTTCCTAGTAAGATATTACTCAATGTTTTTAATGTTTTTGCCACTTTGCTCCTCCATTTGCATATGATGAGTACACATTATATCAAAAAAACGTTTAAAGAAAGTTAAGAAACTGTAACGAAGTTTTGGTAGAATGGAAAGATAAGGCAGAATCAAAGACTAAAAAAGGACTTTGAAACAGCAACTCTACTTTTGACTAACAATTTAATGGTTTTTGTAAACAGGCTATGAAAGCTTATAAAATAATTAAATTTAAAAAATTAGGAGTCAGCATCTTGTTTCAGGATTATTAAAATGTTATTATATAGTAGTGAATTTTTAACATAAAAAGGAGTTCGTCTTATGAATAAAAAGGTTTTGGCGACAGCTGGAATTGCAGCACTTGCAGTTTCTGCTACAGTTGCTAAAGCTGATGAGGTAACGACAAACGATCAAGCCTCAACAACAGCATCAGTATCATCGACAGCTACACAAGCTGTCCCAACTCAAGCCCAAGTTGAAGCGGCTAGAGAACAAGCCAGCGCTGCAAATCAAGCAGTATCGCAACAAGAGTCAGTAGTTGCTAATCGTGAAGCAGTTGCCAACCAGGCTCAAGCAAATCTAGCGACAGCAGATGCTAACTTGCAAAAGGCACAAACAGCAGCCGATGAAGCAAGCCCAGAAACTATTGCTGCCGCTCAAGGTCAAGTAACTACTGCAGAAAATGCGGCTAAGGAAGCTAAGTCAGCAGTCGAAACAGCTCAATCAGCAGAAAAAAATGCCAAAGATGCAGCAGACAAACAGCAATCTGTCGTTAATACAGATCAAGCTAATGTCAATGCTAAAGCTAGTGAAGTTGCTAATGCTCAAAAATCAGTAGATGCTGCTAAAGCAGCTCTTAATGGTTCTAGCGCTTCTGAGGCAGCTTCTAACCAAGCTAAAGCACAATCAGTTTTTGACGCTGCAACAGTAGCTGAGAAAAAAGCTCAAGAAGAATTGGCAGCCGCTCAGGCAGCTGATAAAGAAAAAGCTACTGCTATTTCAGCTAAAGAAGGTCAATTGACTGCAGACCAAAATGCAGCAAACCAAGCTAAAGCAGCCTATGAGACTGCTCAAACAGTAGCTAATGAAAAGGCAGCTGCCCTTGCAGCCGCTGAAGCAGCTAAGAAAAAAGCAGAATCTTCAACAACTTCAACAGCTAATGTTCGTCAAAAATTCTCAGTGTCACAAGAGTATGTCAATGCTCTTAAGATTCATGAGTCTAAAACAGCGACAGCAGCAGAAATAGCTCAAGCTGAACAAGTCTTGAAGAACGTCAATAAACGTGATCGTGGTAACAATAGTTATCAAGATAATGAAGCGGATAAAAATGTTAAAATTAGTGATTTGAATAACCTTAGTGAAGCTCAAATTACAGATTTGTCATTGTATGCTTCAAGTTTGATTAACCAAATTCGTACAGCTTTTGGTACAACTCAAACATCTGTTTCAAAAGGTAGTGTTCTTGCAGCTGATCGTGTTTCAGATGGTTATGTAGCAGATAACTGGGGTTGGGAAGCTATTACCCATAAAAGACATGATAGTGCCGCCCTTGACCGTGCTGGTAAGTCATTTAATAGTGTAAGTATTGGTGAAAACCTTAATACATGGCAAGGTTTGACAGGACCATTTACACTTAACGACATTAAGAAATATGTCTATGAAGCTATGCTCGACTTCATGTTTAATGGTAATGAGTGGAACCATGCTCGTTCTATCTCTGGACTTACAGCAGATGGTGGTGAGGCTTACATTGGTACAGATATCAGTGTTGTTGCCGGTGCCTTTAACGTTCACGTAAACAATGTCAATAAAAATTCTATCGCTTCTGATAGTAGCTTTGACACAACTAAGATTGCTAACCCATATGTAGGTAACCAATCTCAACCATCTTCAAATGCAAATCTAGCAGCTGCAAAAGCAGCTTATGAAGCTGCTAAACAAGCTAACGATCAAGCTCAAAGTGATTTGGCTAGCAAGAAATCTGCTTCTGAGTCAGCAACTCTTAAACTTAAGAATACTCAATCAGAACTTGCAGCTCTTAAAGCGACTGCAAGCAAATTGGCAGCTGCTCAGAATAACCTTTCTGAAAAACAAGCAGCCCTTGCAACTGCTAAATCAGAATTAGAAAAAGCTAACGCTGCAGTTGAAAACCTCAATGCTAACGCACAAGAAAAAGCAGCAGCACTTAGCAAAGCTCAAGCAACTCTTGATGCAAAACAATCAGAGCTTAAAACAGCTAAAGATAAACTTGCAGCAAGCTCTGCGACCTTGCAACGTTTGACAAATGCATACAACGCTGCTAAGCAAGATACTGCTAAGAAACAAGTAGCATTGACTCAAGCTAACCAAGCCTTGACAGCTGCTAAGAACCGTGTAGCCGCCCTTACAAATGCTTCAGCTAACCTAGCTAAGGCTAAAGCAGAACGTGCAACAGCCTTTGCTAAATTTACTGCTGCGAAAGCGGCTCTTTCAACTGAACGTGCGAAACTTGATGAATTGTCTGCTAAACGTGATAAATTAACGAGCGAATACATGACTGTTCAAACAGCTTTCGATAACTATATGAAAGCTAAGGCAGACAAAGAGCTTCAAACACAATTGGCTAAAGAGTATGCTAACATCATCTCTAAAGGTCTTACACCAGTACCTGTTTACGATGTAGATGGTAAAGTTATTGCTTTCACAACACAAGAACAAGCAGCTCAAACTGTAGCTCAAGTTCCTGTAAATTATGGTCAAACAAAAGCTGAGAAACAAGCTCCTGTACAAGAAGCAGACAGCTTGCCAGAAACAGGTGAGTCAACTGCAGTAGGATTCAGCCTTGTAGGTCTCTTTATGACACTATTGGCCTTCCTTGGTTTTGTTGACAGACGTACACGTCGTAACTAATCATAGACAAAAAAACGGCATCTGCCGTTTTTTTTTTTTTTATATATTTGAGAATCTAAAAAAGTTAAGGTCGAAACCTTAACTTTTTTGTTTTTAACCCAAGAAACGTTTGAGGAATTCCTTGGTACGTTCTTCTTTAGGATTTTCAAAGATTTGTTCTGGGCTACCTTGTTCAGCGATTACCCCTTTATCCATGAAGATGACACGGTCTGAAACATCACGTGCGAACTCCATTTCATGGGTAACGATAATCATGGTCAAACCAGTTTCAGATAGCTCCTGCATAGTCTTGAGTACTTCCCCTACCATTTCTGGGTCAAGGGCTGAAGTTGGCTCGTCAAATAGGATGGCTTCTGGATCAACAGAGAGGGCACGGGCAATGGCCACACGTTGTTTTTGACCCCCTGAAAGTTGTTTTGGTTTAGCTTTCCAGTATTGTTCCCCCATACCAACTTTCTCCAAGTTAGCTTTGGCGATACTCTCAGCTTCTTTGCGGTCACGTTTGAGAACGGTTGTTTGAGCTACGATAGCATTTTCCAAAACATTAAGGTTTTCAAAGAGGTTGAAAGATTGGAAAACCATACCGAGTCTTTCACGATAGGTAGTGAGGTCGTAACCTTTTTCAAGGACATTGTCTCCATGATAGAGGATTTCACCACCTGAAGGGGACTCGAGTAGGTTAATAGAGCGAAGGAAGGTTGATTTCCCTGAACCTGAAGAGCCAATAATTGAGATAACCTCACCCTTTTTGACGCTGAGGGAGATATCTTTGAGGACTTCATTTTTTCCGTATGATTTTTTGAGGTTTTTAATTTCTAAAATCGTTTCAGTCATTAGTGAACCCCTCCTTGTGTGTAAGTATCTTGATCCAAACGGCGTTCTACATAACGCAAGATGCGTGTCACTGTGAAGGTGAGGACAAAGTAGATTGCTGCGATAACAAAGAATGTTTGGAAGTATTGATAAGTTTGGCTTGCAACAGTGTTACCTGCGAAGTAAAGTTCCACAACAGAGATAACGTTCAAAACAGAGGTATCCTTGATATTGATAACGAACTCATTACCAGTAGCTGGCAAGATGTTACGGATAACCTGTGGAAGAACAATCTTACGCATGGTTTGACCATGGGTAAATCCAAGAGCAGTTGCCGCTTCAAATTGTCCTTTATCTACAGCGAAGATACCACCACGAACGATTTCACTCATGTAGGCTCCGGTGTTGATAGAAACGATGAAGACAGCTGCTAGGGTACGGTCAATGTTGATACCAAAGGCCTGGGCAGTACCGTAGTAGATAACCATAGATTGTACAATCATTGGCGTACCACGGAAAACTTCGATATAGACATTAAGAACCCAACCGAAGAGTTTTTGGAGCAAAGCTACAAATTTATTAGCAGCTTTAGGAGCTGTGCGGTAAACACCAATCATAAGACCGATGAAAGTACCCACAACTGTACCAATAATTGAGATAAGAAGGGTAATTCCTGTACCACGTAAGAATTGTGGCCAGTTCTTAGCGATGATAGCGCTCATCTGACTAAAGAAGTTTCCTTTTTTAGCCTCATCAGTCTTATCTGCAGGTTGGATGGCAATGATGTGATCCATCAGTTTGACACGTTCCTCTTGGCTGATTCCAGCAAGGACCTTATTGACTTGTTCCATTTGCTGGCTGTCTCCTTTACGAAGACCGACGGCCAAGGACACGTCATCGTCTGAAACCTGGAAACCACCATCTTTAAGCGTAATCATCTTATATTTTGAGCTAGCTTCTTCGGCAGTTTTTGCTTCAGGACGCTCTGAAACATAACCATCGATGATACCAGATGCAAGGGCTTGGCGCATAGCACCGAAGTCTCCCATAGCTGTTTGTTTGCTGACGTCTGGGATTTGGTCAATTAAATTATAGAGATAAACCCCTTGTTGAGCTGTGATTTTAGCATCCTTGAAGTCTTTGAGGCTCTTAGCGTTGGCATAATCACCATCAGAGCTAACAACCATAACAGGCTCACTTCGGTAGTAGCTATCTGAAAAGTCAATTTCTTGACGACGTTCAGCTGTTGGACTCATACCAGCGATAATCATATCGATTTTGCCAGAAGTGAGGGCAGGAATCAAACCTGTCCAAGCTGTTTTGACCACCAAGGGTTTCTTACCTTGGGCTTGAGCAATTTTTTTAGCGATTTGCACGTCATAACCGTTGGCATACTGTTTAGTACCTTCGATTGGAACGGCTCCGTTTGAGTCATCGTCCTGTGTCCAGTTGAAAGGTGCATAGGCAGCCTCCATACCGACACGGAGATACTCGTCTGCTTGAGCGCTTGATACCCCACCAAAAACGAGGAGGAGCGCTGCAAAGCAGGCTACAATAATTTTTTTCATTGAAACAATGTCTCCTATAAAAATGTCATACCTTACTATTTTACAGGAAATTAGGACTAATGACAATAAGCTGGGATTAGAAAAACAATCTCTATATCAAGATTGTCTTCAAATACAAGTTGTAATTTGATATAATGGGAAGGACAATTTGGAGCCCTGATCATTTTTGGTGTGATGGGGCTAGCATTTTAAAACGGAGATAATTATGCAAACGGCACAATTTATTATTGAATTACTAAAAGCAGTCTTTCTTGGGATTGTCGAAGGAATCACAGAGTGGCTACCTATTTCATCTACAGGTCACTTGATTTTGGTTAATGAATTCTTGAATTTGAGACAGAGTAAAGATTTCATTGATATGTTTAATATCGTAATCCAACTTGGTGCTATTCTTGCGGTTATGGTCATCTACTTTAAACGCTTGAATCCCTTCCAACCTGGTAAGACAGCACGTGAAGTGCAGTTGACTTGGCAACTTTGGCTCAAGGTGGTCATTGCCTGTATTCCTTCAGCCTTCTTTGGGCTTCTTTTAGATGACTGGATGGAGGCTCATCTCAGTAATTTCTTTGTAGTAGCTATTATGTTGGTGGTCTACGGGATTGCCTTTATTTGGATTGAGGACCGCAATCGACGTGTAGAGCCTAAGGTAACGGATTTGGCACGTATGTCTTACAAGACAGCTTTCTATATTGGTCTTTTCCAAGTCTTGAGTATCATTCCAGGGACAAGCCGTTCAGGTGCTACTATTCTTGGGGGTATCATCGTTGGTACTAGTCGTAGCGTAGCTGCTGACTTCACTTTCTTCCTTGGTATTCCAACCATGTTTGGTTACAGTGGCCTTAAGGCAGTTAAGTACTTCATTGACGGAAATACTTTGACAGGTGGACAAGCAGCTATTCTCTTGGTAGCTAGTGTGACAGCCTTTGTTGTCAGCTTGTTCGTGATTCGCTTCTTGATGAATTACATTAAGAAACATGATTTTACAGTTTTCGGAAAATACCGTATCGTGCTTGGTATTATTGTGCTTCTCTATGGAGCTGTTAAACTTATTTTTGGATAATTACTTTTAAGTAAACTGAAAAGGACTTCAATTGGAGTCCTTTTTATCTGGTTTTGAAGTCATTTGTGGATAAGTTTTCCAAAGATGAGATAAGCCAGCAACCATAGGACCAGTCCGCAAGTTAAGAAGCTAGCTAGGATTTTCAAGAAGTCCACGACATTATGCAAGGGATACCATCCGGACAAACAGAGGATTGGAAGAATGGTAACACACATGATAGAGAAGTGGAGCAGTGATTGCTGTTTGAGCGATAAACGGTTATCGTCGTAAATGGGAGCAGTTGCTAGTATGATGGCGACAATTAGCCCCGTAAGAAAGGTAGATTTGTTTACTTGATGAGGTTGCCCCGACAAGTAGAGAAAGAGCGTCAATAAACTCGTTATTCCCCCAGCAATGCTAGCTCGTAGCCACCCTTTTTTGTAGGCAGTCATGGTCATCACCTCCACGTATAGTTTCATTTATATTATATCGCTTTCTGGGGGAGATGACAGGTATTAATGGGGAAATACAAGGTTTTGTTAGCATTAAGAAGTTTTTAGAAACCCTATCCTAAATAAGACGCAAACTTGCTCAGAAATTGCTATCTCTTGGCTTTTCTAGTATAATGAAATAACTACTCGTGCGAGGTTTTTTACATATGGAAATGAAACAAATAAGCGAGACAACTCTAAAAATCATGATTACCATGGAAGATCTTGAAGAACATGGTATGGAATTGAAAGATTTCTTGATTCCCCAGGAAAAAACAGAGGAATTTTTCTACACTGTCATGGATGAGTTGGACTTGCCTGATAACTTTAAAAATAGCGGGATGCTGAGCTTCCGTGTCACGCCACGCAAGGACCGTGTGGATGTCTTTGTGACTAAATCAGATCTTAAGGAAGACCTTGATTTCAACGATTTGTCAGATATGGACGACTACTCAGGGCTTTCTCCAGAAGAGTTCCTCAAGGCTCTTGAAGGTAACTTTATGGACAAGGGGGATATCGAAGCACACCATAAGCTCGAAGAACTTGAGAAGACCTTGGAAGAAGTTGATAAGGCTATGACAGAGCCTACCAAGGAAGTGGCTGAAGAAAATATTCGTGAAGACTATACCCACTATGTCTTGGCTTTCTCTGACTTTGATCAAGTAGTGACCTTTACACAAGGCTTGAAGAATGTACCTGTTGAAGGTTCTGAGCTTTATAAACTTGGGAATGTCTACTATATGACAATCCTTCTTTACTTGGCTGATGAGCCTGATTATTACGCGAACAATATGTATGCGCGTTTTCTTGAATATGCGAATGTGGCAGACCGAACACGTGCCTACCTACAAGAGCATGCAACAATTTTGATGGAAGAGGACGCCTTACCGGTACTACAAGCAACGAAATGGAGCTAAGACATGCCTTGGACCATTAACTATATATTCGTTTTGATTGGGACCTTTTTGATTGCCATTGTGGCGACTCCTTTGGTACGCTCTTTGGCCTTACGTGTCGGAGCTGTTGACAATCCCAATGCAAGACGTATCAATAAAAAGCCAATGCCTAGTGCTGGTGGTCTAGCTATTTTGTTGGCCTTTGTACTAGCGACCTTGGTCTTTATGCCTATGATTATTCATAAGGATATCTGGCATGTTTCCTACATCAGGTACATCTTGCCGGTTGTTGTAGGAGGATCTGTCGTAGCTCTGACTGGCTTCATTGATGATATCTTGGAATTAAAGCCTCTACCTAAGATGCTTGGTATTGTCATTGGAGCTGTCATCGTTTGGGCTTTTACAGACTTCCGATTTGATAGCTTTAAGATTCCATTTGGTGGTCCCATGATTCATTTTGGGCCGGTCTTGACCTTGATTTTAACGGTGTTATGGATTGCGGCCATCACCAATGCCATTAATCTGATTGATGGTTTGGATGGCTTAGTTGGAGGAGTTTCTATCATTTCCCTTATGACTATGGGGGTGATTTCTTATTTCTTCCTCTATGACACTGATATTTTCTTGACCATGACTATCTTTGTCTTGGTGGCTGCCATTGTGGGATTTTTCCCTTACAATTATCATCCAGCGATTATCTATCTAGGTGATACAGGGGCGCTCTTTATTGGCTTTATGATTGGTGTCTTGTCATTGCAAGGGTTGAAAAATGCGACAGCGGTGGCTATTTTGTCACCTGTTATTATCCTTGGAGTGCCAATTGTTGACACAGTGGTGGCTATTGTCCGCCGTAAGTTGTCAGGGCGCCCAGCTATGGAAGCTGACAAGATGCATTTGCATCATCGTCTCCTAGCTATGGGCTTTACTCATCGTGGAGCGGTTCTAGTGGTCTATGCCATCGCTATCCTCTTTTCATTGATTGCCCTCTTGTTAAATGTTTCTAGCCGTCTTGGTGGTATTCTCTTGCTCTTGAGTTTACTTCTGGGAATGGAAATTCTGATTGAAGGGCTTGAGATTTGGGGCGTTGGTCGAACACCTCTCTTCAACCTCCTGAAATTTATCGGAAATAGTGATTATCGCCAAGCAACCCTGTTAAAATGGAAGCAAGGGCGAAAAAATTAAACATTTGAAAAGCCAAGTAATGGCTTTTTTGTTATAATGATTCTAATTAAGGAAAATGGAAGTTCTCTTTTTGTTTTCCAGAAAATAGCAAGACTATTTTCAAAAAAATAATGCAAATTAGCGAGCGACTGCTCGCTGTATATATGAAAAAGGAGTATACAATGTCTGTACTTGAAATCAAAAATCTTCATGTTTCTGTTGAAGATAAAGAAATCTTGAAGGGTCTTAATTTGACTCTTAAAACTGGTGAGATTGCTGCTATCATGGGTCCTAACGGAACTGGTAAATCTACCCTTTCAGCTGCTATCATGGGTAATCCAAACTATGAAATCACAGAAGGGGACATCCTTTTTGATGGTGAAAGTATCCTTGACTTGGAAGTTGACGAACGTGCACGTCTAGGTCTTTTCCTTGCTATGCAATACCCAGCTGAAATCCCAGGAATCACAAATGCTGAGTTCATCCGTGCGGCTATGAACGCTGGTAAAGAAGATGACGAAAAGATTTCTGTTCTTGATTTCATCACTAAATTGGATGAAAAGATGGAATTGCTTGGTATGCGTGAAGAAATGGCTGAGCGTTACCTTAACGAAGGTTTCTCAGGTGGTGAGAAAAAACGTAACGAAATTCTTCAATTGCTCATGTTGGAACCTAAGTTTGCTCTTCTCGATGAGATTGACTCAGGTCTTGATATCGATGCCCTTAAAGTGGTTTCAAAAGGGGTTAACGCTATGCGTGGCGAAGGCTTTGGTGCCATGATTATCACTCACTACCAACGTCTCTTGAACTACATCACTCCAGATGTCGTACACGTGATGATGGAAGGTAAAGTGGTTCTTTCAGGTGGTCCTGAATTGGCTGCTCGTCTTGAGCAAGAAGGTTATGCGAAAATCGCTGAAGAGCTCGGTTACGAGTACCACGAAGAAGCGTAAGTCTGTTACTCGAAATAACTAGAAAAGGAGTAACCTATGTCAAAAGAATCTATTATCGCTTTTTCACAAGCAAAAGCAGAGCCACTTTGGTTGCAAGACCTTCGTCAAGCAGCCTTTGATAAGCTTGAAAGCTTGGCTCTTCCAAAAATTGAGCGTGTTAAATTCCACCGTTGGAATCTCGGTGATGGAACGATTACTGAAAATGAACCATCAGCAAATGTACCTGATTTTACAGCGCTTGGAAACAACCCTAAATTGGTCCAAGTAGGAACAAATACTGTACTTGAACAATTGCCAGCTGACTTGATTAGTCAAGGTGTGGTCTTCACAGACCTGACGACTGCTCTTGAGGAAATCCCAGAAGTCGTTGAAGCCTTCTTTGGTAAGGCTGTAGCCTATGATGAGGACAAATTGGCAGCTTATAACTATGCCTATTTCAATAGTGCAGCGGTCCTTTACGTACCAGATAATGTTGAAATTGACTTGCCAGTTGAAAGCTATTTTTACCAAGATGGAACTTCAAATGTTCCATTTAACAAACACGTTTTGATTGTGGCTGGTAAAAACAGTAAATTGACTTACCTTGAGCGCTTTGAAACGCTAGGTGAAGCGACTGAAAAAGCTAGTGCCAACATTTCAGTTGAAGTCATTGCTCAAGATGGTGCACAAGTTAAGTTTGCGGCTATTGACCGTTTGGGCGAAAACGTTACAACTTATATTAGTCGTCGTGGTCGTATCGGTCGTGATGCCAGCATTGACTGGGCTCTTGGTATCATGAACGAGGGCAATGTTATTGCTGACTTTGATAGTGACTTGATTGGTAATGGAAGTCATGCCAACCTTAAAGTTATTGGTCTTTCATCAGGGCGTCAGGTTCAAGGAATTGATACTCGTGTAACTAACTATGGTAACAACTCTGTGGGACATATCCTACAACATGGTGTTATTTTGGAACGTGGTACCTTGACTTTCAATGGTATTGGTCACATTGTCAAAGGTGCTAAGGGTGCTGATGCACAACAAGAAAGCCGTGTTCTAATGCTTTCTGACAAGGCACGTTCAGATGCGAACCCAATCCTCTTGATTGACGAAAACGAAGTTACGGCAGGGCATGCTGCTTCAATCGGTCAGGTGGATCCAGAGGATATGTATTACCTCATGAGTCGTGGACTTGATCAAGACACTGCAGAACGTTTGGTTATTCGCGGTTTCTTGGGAGCGGTTATTACCGAAATTCCAGTTAAAGAAGTACGCGATGAAATGATTTCTGTAACTGATACAAAACTAAACAAACGTTAGGAACTATCGACGCAGATAGTCTAACCTATAATATATCTAGATAGGGAGATAAGATGTCAGCTTTAGATGCCTATAAGATTCGACAAGATTTTGCCATTTTAGATCAGGTAGTTAATGATGAACCTTTGGTATACTTGGATAATGCAGCAACGACCCAGAAGCCTCAAGTCGTTTTGGACGCTCTCATGGCTTACTATCATGAGGACAATGCCAATGTTCACCGTGGTGTACATACCTTGGCTGAGCGTGCAACAGCTACTTACGAAGCTAGTCGTGAAAAGCTTCGTCAATTTATCAATGCTAAATCAACCAAAGAGGTCCTTTTTACCCGTGGAACGACGACAGGTCTTAACTGGATTGGTCGTTTTGCAGAGCAGGTTCTTGAGCCAGGAGATGAGGTGATTATTTCAATTATGGAACACCACTCGAATATCATTCCTTGGCAGGAAGCTTGTAAGAAGACGGGGGCTAAACTTGTTTACGCCTACTTGAAAGATGGCCAATTGGATATGGAAGATTTGGCCAACAAGATTACTGAAAAGACAAAATTTGTCAGTCTAGCTCAGGTTTCTAACGTTTTAGGTTGCATCAATCCTGTCAAAGAAATTGCCAAGCTCGCCCACCAAGTTGGTGCCTATATGGTGGTGGACGGTGCCCAATCGGCGCCTCACATGGCTACTGATGTTCAGGATTTGGATTGTGATTTCTTCACCCTTTCTGGACATAAGATGTTAGGTCCAACAGGGATTGGGGTTCTTTACGGCAAGGAAGAGATTCTTAACCAGATGAATCCTATTGAATTTGGTGGTGAAATGATTGATTTCGTTTATGAACAGGAAGCCACTTGGAAGGAATTGCCCTGGAAATTTGAGGCTGGTACACCTAACATTGCGGGGGCTATTGCTCTTGGTGCTGCTGTGGACTACCTCTCTGCTTTAGGTATGGAAAATGTTCATGCTTACGAGCAGGAGTTAGTAGACTATGTTTTGCCTAAACTTCATGAGATTGAGGGATTGACAGTCTACGGTCCAGATAATCCTAGCCAGCACGCAGGTGTTATTGCCTTTAACATTGATGGGCTTCATCCTCATGATGTGGCGACTGCCCTTGACTATGAAGGAGTAGCAGTGCGTGCAGGTCACCACTGTGCTCAGCCTTTAATCAATCATATAGGTATCTCATCAGCTGCCCGAGCAAGCTTCTATATTTACAATACTAAAGAGGATTGTGACAAGCTTGTAGAGGCAATTCTTGCGACGAAGGAGTTTTTCAATGGCACTCTCTAGACTAGATAGTTTATATATGGCTGTTGTGGCCGATCACTCTAAGAGCCCTCACCATCATGGTGTTCTACCTGATGTGGAGCAACTTCAACTGAATAATCCGACTTGTGGAGATGTTATCAATCTGTCAGTAAAATTTGATGGTGACGTGATTGAAGACATTGCCTTTGCTGGAGATGGTTGTACCATTTCTACAGCGTCATCAAGTATGATGACGGATGCGGTTATTGGTAAAACTAAGGCAGAGGCTTTGGAACTAGCGGAGATTTTCTCTCTTATGATTCAAGGAAATCATGAAGATGAAGATAAGCTAGGTGAGGCTAAGCTCTTGGCGGGGGTTTCTAAATTTCCACAACGTATCAAATGTGCAACACTCTCTTGGAATGCCCTTAAAAAGGCTATAGAGAGAAGTGAGCTCTAGGAAGCAATGGAGCAATTATCCTCCTTGCTCAAGTCTTAAATAAAGAAAAATAATCAAACCTTTAATAAAGGAAAATACTATGACTGAAACAAATGAAAAAGTAGAACCAAAACCCATTGATCTTGGGGAATATAAATACGGTTTCCATGATGATGTGACGCCAGTCTTTTCAACAGGAAAAGGGATCAGTGAAGACGTGGTCCGTGCCATGTCTGCTGAAAAAGGGGAGCCTGAGTGGATGCTTGAATTCCGCTTGAAATCATTGGAAACCTTTAACAAAATGGCCATGCAAGAGTGGGGACCAGACCTTTCTGGTATTAACTTTGATGACCTGACTTATTTCCAAAAGGCATCAGACAAACCTGCTCGTGACTGGGAAGATGTTCCTGAGAAAATTAAGGAAACTTTTGAACGTATTGGTATCCCAGAAGCAGAGCGTGCTTATCTTGCTGGAGCCTCAGCTCAGTATGAATCAGAAGTGGTTTACCACAATATGAAAGAAGAGTACGACAAGTTGGGGATTATCTTTACAGATACGGATTCAGCTCTTAAAGAGCATCCAGAACTCTTCAAGAAGTACTTCTCAAAACTGGTTCCGCCAACAGATAATAAATTTGCAGCCCTTAACTCAGCCTTCTGGTCAGGTGGTACCTTTATCTATGTACCTAAAGGCGTTAAGGTGGATATTCCGCTTCAAACCTACTTCCGTATCAATAACGAAGCAACTGCTCAGTTTGAACGTACTCTTATCATCGTTGATGAAGGTGCCAGCGTTCACTATGTTGAAGGATGTACAGCGCCAACTTACACAACTGCCAGCCTTCATGCGGCTATCGTTGAAATCTTTGCACTTGATGGTGCCTACATGCGCTACTCAACTATCCAAAACTGGTCAGATAGCGTCTACAACTTGGTAACTAAACGTGCTACGGCTAAGAAAAACGCAACTGTTGAGTGGATTGATGGTAACCTGGGTGCTGAAGTAACCATGAAGTACCCTTCTGTTTACCTTGATGGCGAAGGTGCACGTGGTACTATGCTTTCAATTGCCTTTGCCAATGCTGGTCAACACCAAGATACAGGGGCTAAGATGATTCACAATGCACCGCATACATCATCATCTATTGTTTCTAAATCAATCGCTCGTAATGGTGGTAAGGTTGACTATCGTGGACAAGTAACCTTCAACAAGGATTCTAAGAAATCGGTATCTCACATCGAATGTGATACCATCTTGATGGATGACTTGTCTAAATCAGACACTATCCCATTCAACGAAATCCACAATTCACAAGTTGCGCTTGAACATGAAGCTAAAGTTTCTAAGATTTCTGAAGAACAGCTCTACTACCTCATGAGCCGCGGACTTTCAGAACAAGAAGCAACTGAAATGATTGTCATGGGATTTGTGGAACCATTTACCAAAGAACTTCCAATGGAATATGCTGTTGAACTTAACCGCTTAATTAGTTATGAAATGGAAGGATCAGTTGGGTAAGAACTCTGATAATCTAAAGGGACCGGATGGTCCTTTTTGTTTTGGTTGAAAAATGAGGAAATGAGCTCTAGCTTAATGTTAGCGAAGCGCAATTGCAATGTTTGGAAAGCGTTTACAACTGATATTTAAAAAGATATAATAGATTTGAACAGCAAGTAATGGAGGTGACTAATATGGGAGTATATAACAGTGACTGGCTACTCAATCAGATTCGAGGGACAGCTAATGTCGTCAGCAAGGCTTTTAAATTTGAGACTCTGGATATTGATTTAGGTCAGGTGGAAGATGAGCAAGGGCACACTGTTGATGGAAATGACTACATTGATGATTTGTTAATTCACGAAAAGTATGATCAGGCGACAGCCTTCATTCATAGTCAACTCAAACGTTTGACGACTAATGACTATAATCTCCTTGTCAGCATCTATATTGAGTATTTGGAGAATTTGCCGCCATTAATAAAAGAAAAACATCAGCTTGATAATCGCCAAATAATGGACTGGAAAGCTAAACTGTCCGAGTTTTCATGGTAATTTGCTAGAGAGAGTGGGAGAGGAAACGCCAAGCGTTTACGACTTTTCCACCCTCTTTTTTGTGTTATAATAGAGACACTATGGATAAATTAATTAAAACAATTTCAGAATCAGGTTCTTTCCGTGCTTATGTTCTTGATAGCACTGAAACAGTTAGAACCGCACAAGAAAAACACAATACATTATCATCATCAACAGTTGCTTTGGGGCGTACTCTTATTGCCAATCAAATCTTGGCTGCTAACCAAAAGGGTGAAAGCAAAATTACAGTTAAGGTTATCGGAAACAGCTCTTTTGGTCATATCATCTCTGTAGCTGATACCAAAGGACATGTTAAGGGCTACATCCAAAATCCAGGTGTGGACATCAAGAAAACAGCGACTGGTGAAGTTTTGGTGGGTCCTTTCATGGGTCAAGGGCAGTTTGTCTCAATCATCGATTATGGAACTGGTAATCCTTACACGTCATCAACACCACTTATTTCTGGTGAAATCGGTGAAGACTTTGCCTACTATTTGACAGAATCTGAGCAAACACCATCTGCTGTTGGTCTTAATGTACTTCTTGACGAAGAGGATAAGGTTAAGGTTGCTGGTGGTTTCATGCTTCAGGTCTTGCCAGGGGCTAGCGAGGAAGAAGTCGCTCGTTACGAAAAACGCATCCAAGAGATGCCAGCCATTTCAACGCTTTTGGAGTCTGATGACCATATCGAAGCTCTCTTGAATGCTATTTATGGGGATGAGCCTTTCAAACGTTTGTCTGAAGAGGAGCTGAGTTTTGACTGTGATTGCTCACGTGAACGCTTTGAAAATGCCCTCTTGACGCTTGGTAAGGATGAACTTCAAGCTATTAAAGATGAAGATCACGGTGCTGAAATCATCTGCCAATTCTGCCAAAACAAGTATGAATTTTCAGAAGCTGACTTGGAGGAACTCATCAATGACTAAACTTAATTCGTCCTTCATGATTGGAAATGTAGAGATCCCTCACCGAACAGTCCTAGCTCCTATGGCAGGCGTGACCAACTCTGCCTTTCGTACCATTGCAAAAGAGTTTGGTGCTGGTCTTGTGGTGATGGAGATGATTTCTGAAAAAGGTCTCCTCTACAATAATGAGAAAACTCTTCACATGCTTCACATCGATGAGAATGAACATCCAATGTCTATCCAGCTTTTCGGTGGTGATGCTGAAGGCTTGAAGCGAGCAGCCGACTTTATCCAGACCAATACGAAGGCTGATATCGTTGATATCAACATGGGTTGTCCGGTCAATAAGGTAGTCAAAAATGAAGCTGGTGCCAAGTGGCTCAAGGATCCAGATAAGATTTACCACATTGTCAAGGAAGTAACGTCAGTACTTGATATTCCTTTGACTGTTAAGATGCGTACGGGTTGGTCAGACAGTGATTTGGCTGTGGAAAACGCTCTTGCAGCTGAGTCTGCAGGTGTTTCTGCTCTTGCTATGCACGGTCGTACCCGTGAACAAATGTATACTGGTCACTGTGACCATGAGACGCTGGCTCGTGTTGCTAAAGCTATTACTAAGATTCCATTTATCGGAAATGGTGATGTTCGTAGCGTTCAAGACGCTAAACTCATGATTGAAGAACTTGGTGTAGATGCGGTTATGGTGGGGCGTGCAGCTATGAACAACCCATACATCTTCACGCAAATCAATCACTTCTTCGAAACGGGAGAGGAATTGCCAGAGCTTCCATTTGATAAGAAGCTGGACATCGCTGAAGACCACCTCAAACGTTTGGTGGACCTTAAAGGTGAAAAGATTGCTGTTCGTGAATTCCGTGGTCTGGCACCACACTATCTTCGTGGAACAGCAGGAGCAGCTAAGGTTCGTGGCGAAGTCTCACGTGCCGAGTCTGTTGCTCAGGTCGAAGAAATATTTGCAACTTTGCGATAAATCTATAATATGATGAAAACTTAACCAGCTTGGTTAGGTTTTTATTTTACCTTTATTCTTCCTTGATAGTGATGATAGCCCATCACCAATCTTTTTCTTTGTCCTCCCTTGCAAAATCTCAGTGTTTTCGATATAATTAACTGGTTAAGTAAATGGAGAAAGCAATGCTAGAACTAGAAGAACAAGTCAATCAATTGATTAATCAAATCGTGCTCAAGTCTGAAAATCAGCATGAGCTCCTTATTGGTCAGTGCCGTAGTCAAGTCAAATTGACTAATACTCAGGAACATATTCTCATGCTTTTGGCTGAGGGTCGCAAGACCAATTCGGAGTTGGCAAAGACCTTAAATGTCAGTCAGGCTGCTGTTACCAAGGCTGTTAAAACCTTGGTCAAAGAGGGTATGTTGGAGGCTAAGAAAGACAAGGATGATGGGCGCGTGACCTACTTTGTCTTGACACAAGAGGCTCACCCCATTGCTCAGGAGCATGAGGAACACCACCAAGAGACCTTGGGGGTTTATCGGTCTGTATTGGATCAGTTTGATAATCAAGAGCGTCAGGTTATTGGACGTTTCTTGACAACATTAGCAGAAAAAATCGAGGAATAAGATGCGCTATATTACAGTTGAAGGACTGAGCTTCCAGTATGATGCGGAGCCCGTTCTGGACAATATTCACTATCATTTGGATTCTGGGGAGTTTGTAACCCTGACTGGGGAAAATGGAGCGGCCAAGTCAACGCTTATCAAGGCTACCCTCGGAATTCTCAAGCCTAAGAAGGGAACTGTAACCATCTCTGAAACCAATAAAGATGGTAAAAAGCTTCGTATGGCCTATCTTCCCCAGCAAATTGCCAGCTTTAATGCAGGTTTTCCGAGCACGGTCTACGAGTTTGTGAAGTCTGGCCGTTATCCTCGTAAGGGGTGGTTTCGTCGTTTGACGAAGCACGACTTGGAACACGTTCAACGTGCCCTTGAGTCTGTAGGTATGTGGGAAAATCGTCACAAGCAAATTGGGCGTCTCTCAGGTGGCCAGAAGCAACGTGCTGTTATTGCTCGTATTTTTGCCTCAGATCCAGATATTTTTGTCTTGGATGAGCCAACGACGGGTATGGATGCAGGGACAGCTAATACTTTCTATGAACTCATGCACCACTCGGCTCACAAGCATGGCAAGTCGGTCTTGATGATTACCCACGACCCAGAGGAAGTCAAAGAGTACACAGACCGTAATATTCATCTGGTTCGTAATCAGAAATTGCCTTGGCGTTGTTTCAATGTTCATGAAAAGGATGGAGAGGAGCACAGACATGATTAGTGAATTATTAGCCTATGATTTTATGCAACGTGCTATTCTCGCCGTGATTGCTATCAGTATATTTTCTCCGATTTTGGGGCTCTTCTTAATTCTTCGTCGTCAGAGTCTGATGAGCGATACCTTGAGTCACGTGTCCCTAGCTGGGGTGGCTGTTGGGATTTTCTTGGGACAATCAACCACTTGGATGACTCTTGTGGTTGTGGTTATTGCCGCTTTGGTTTTGGAATATCTCAGGGTCAGTTACAAGCATTATATGGAGATTTCAACGGCTATCCTCATGTCAATGGGATTGGCAGTGGCTCTTATTCTTAGTAACAAGGCGGGTAGCAGTAGCATGAGTCTGGATAGCTATCTTTTTGGTTCTATCATCACCATTAGCTCTGAACAGGTCTATGCCCTCTTTGTTATTGCGGCTATTGTACTGGTCTTGACCTTACTCTTTATTCGTCCTATGTATCTTTTAACCTTTGACGAGGACACCGCTCATGTGGATGGCTTGCCAGTTCGTCTCATGTCTCTCCTCTTCAATATTGTGACAGGGATAGCGATTGCCCTGATGATTCCAGCAGCAGGGTCACTTTTGGTTTCCACCATCATGATTCTTCCAGCAGCTATTGGTATGAAAATAGGTCAAACCTTTAAATCTGTCATTTTCTGGGCTATTGGTATTGGTTTGGTTGGCATGCTCTCTGGTATTTTTATTTCCTATTATTGGGAAACACCAGCTAGTGCCACTATTACCCTTATTTTTATCGCCTTCTTTGGTCTGGTATCAATCTTTGAACCTCTCTTAAAAGCAGAATAGATAATAGAAGAAAAGGGCTTGAGAAATCAAGCTCTTTTTGTGATATACTAAAGTGGTTTTTGAGAGAAGTTAAAATAAGAATGGTAGCTTTCTAGGCAGAAATGATGATTATATTTCTCTGGTATCCACTATCATTTGTAATAGTAACAAAAAAGGAGAAAACATGGAAATCTTTCTAACGAGTATATCGGGAATCCTAGTCATTTTGGGTATGATTTTAGTGGGATTCGTAATGGGTGAAAAAGGCTGGTTTGACGACAAGTCACGTGGTCTTATAGCTAAGCTAGTCACTCAAATTGCCCTTCCTTGTTATATGCTCTATACGATTACACAGCGTTTCACAGCGGCAGACCTACTTAAAATGTTGCCGGAATTGCGTTTTCCTACACTTTCTATGGTGATTTTACTCGGGATTGCGACAGCGGTGGCTAGAATTTTTGCAGTGAAAAAGGAGCGTCGTGGTCTCTTTATTTCCATGTTTTTTAATTCGAATACCATTTTTGTGGGGCTCCCTATCAATCAAGCCCTCTTTGGCGACGCTAGTATCCCCTATGTTCTTATCTATTATATGTGCAATACGACCTTTTTCTGGACCTTGGGGACCTACCTCATCCAACGTGATGGGGAAGGAGACGCTGAATTTGATTTAAGAACAAGTCTGAAAAAAATCTTTTCCCCCCCTCTAATGGGCTTCATGTTAGGCCTTCTTATTGTTATCCTCCATATTAAATTACCAAGCTTTTTAGCCAGTGACTTGCAGTATTTAGGTAGTTTGACGACTCCTTTATCTATGATTTTCATCGGTTTGTCAGTATCCAATGCAGGTGTCAAGCAGTTGGTTCTTAAAAAGGACCAGTTACTGATTTTGCTGGGACGCTTTGTGGTTGCTCCTCTCTTAATGGCTACCATCGTATATTGGGCGCCCCTCCCAACTTTGATGAAGCAAGTTTTTATCATCCAGTCGGCTATGCCTGTCATGACCAATGCTCCAGTCGTTGCTAAACTATATGGGGCTGATAGTGATTACGCTGCTGTCATGGTTACTGAGACTACCCTTGCTACCATGATTGTAATTCCAATTTTGATGGTCCTTATGGCTTAAAAATAATCAAGTAACCCCGGTTTTTCTGGGGTTTTTTAAATTTGTAAAAAAATTCAAAAAAAGTTTACGAAAACGCTTTACAAATTGTAAAAAGATGCTATAATAATTACATAAGTTATGCAAACGTTTGCATCAAAACGTAGGAGGAAATGAAATGAATAAGCTAAAAGAAAAATTTGGCTTTGAGTTCTGGCAAAAATTCGGTAAAGCCCTCATGGTTGTTATCGCGGTTATGCCAGCAGCAGGTCTCATGATTTCTATCGGTAAAACGATTGCCATGATTAATCCAAACATGGCACCACTCGTTATTACTGGTGGATTTCTTGAGCAGATTGGTTGGGGGGTTATCGGTAACCTTCACATCTTGTTCGCCCTTGCCATTGGTGGTAGCTGGGCTAAGGAACGTGCAGGCGGTGCCTTTGCGGCAGGTCTTGCCTTTATCTTGATTAACCGTTTGACTGGTTCAATCTTTGGTGTTACTTCAGATATTCTTGCTGATAAGGCTGCTACAGTCCACACCATTTTTGGTCAATCAATCAAGGTATCTGATTACTTCATCAGTGTTTTGGAAGCTCCAGCCCTCAACATGGGTGTGTTCGTAGGTATCATCTCTGGTTTCATCGGAGCTACTGCCTTCAACAAATACTATAACTTCCGTAAATTGCCAGAAGCTTTGTCATTCTTCAATGGTAAACGCTTCGTACCATTCGTAGTTATTCTTCGTTCAGCTATCGCAGCTATCGTCCTTGCTATCGTATGGCCAGTTATCCAATCAGGAATCAACGGCTTCGGTATGTGGATTGCCAACTCAAAAGAAACTGCTCCAATCTTGGCACCGTTCTTGTTCGGTACTTTGGAACGTCTTCTCTTGCCATTTGGTCTCCACCACATGTTGACTATCCCAATTAACTACACTCAATTGGGTGGTACTTACCACGTATTGACTGGTGCCGCTAAAGGTACTGAAGTATTGGGTCAAGACCCACTCTGGCTTGCTTGGGTTACTGACCTTGCAAACCTTAAAGGTGCACACCCAGAACAATACAAACACCTTCTTGAATCTGTTACACCAGCCCGCTTTAAAGTTGGTCAAATGATCGGTTCATTCGGTATCTTGATGGGTATCGTCGTAGCCATCTACCGTAACGTCGATGATGATAAAAAACATCAATACAAAGGGATGTTGACTGCAACTGCACTTGCAACATTCTTGACAGGGGTAACAGAGCCAATCGAGTACATGTTCATGTTCGTGGCTACTCCACTTTACATCGTTTATGCTTTGGTACAAGGATGTGCCTTTGCCATGGCTGATATCGTTAACCTTCGTGTTCACTCATTCGGTTCTATCGAGTTCTTGACACGTACACCACTTGCTATTAACGCTGGTTTGGCGATGGATATCGTTAACTTCATTTGGGTAACTGTACTCTTTGGTGTTATCATGTTCTTCATCGCGAACTTCATGATTAAGAAATTTGACTACGCTACACCAGGACGTAACGGTAACTATGAGCAAGGTGATGATGCTCCATCAGAATCTGCTGGATCAGCAAGTGCTGGAACAAGCTCAGCAAGCTCACAAGTTATCAACATCATCAACCTTCTTGGTGGACGTGCTAACATCGTCGACGTTGACGCATGTATGACTCGTCTCCGTGTTACTGTTAAAGATGCTGATAAAGTCGGAACTGAAGAACAATGGAAAGCTGAAGGAGCTATGGGTCTTGTCATGAAAGGACAAGGGGTTCAAGCTATCTATGGTCCTAAAGCAGACGTATTGAAATCTGATATTCAAGACGTTCTTGATTCAGGTGAAGTTATTCCTGAAACACTTCCAAGTCAAATGACTGCTGTTCAAAAAGCAGAAGCTACCTTCAAAGGTGTGACTGACGAAGTACATTCAGTTGCTGATGGTCAAGTTATCAACATCGAAGATGTTAAAGACCCAGTATTCTCACAAAAAATGATGGGTGACGGTTTCGCTGTAGAACCAGAAAACGGTAAAATCGTTTCACCAGTAGCTGGTAAAGTGACAAGCATCTTCCCAACTAAACACGCTCTTGGTTTGGTAACAGACAATGGTCTTGAAGTTTTGGTTCACATCGGACTTGACACTGTTAGTCTTGAAGGTAAACCATTCGACGTTAAAGTTACTGAAGGTCAAACAGTTGCTGCAGGTGATCTCTTGGTTGAAGCGAACCTTGATGCTATCCGTGAAGCAGGTCGTGAAACATCTACAGTTGTTGTCTTTACAAATGTAGATGCAATCAAATCAGTTAAAGTAGAACATACAGGTAAATTGGCTGCTAACGCTCCAGTTGCAAAAGTAGAACTTTAATTTGCTAAACGATAAACAAGCAGACAGCCCTTGGGCTGTTTTGTTTGTAAATGACCCTATGTCATTTCTAGATGCAAGTCAGAAGAGGGATAAACTTATGAAATTTCTAACTTTAAATACCCACAGTTGGATGGAAGAAGATGCAGAAGGGAAATTCCAAACCTTAAAGGAACAGATTCTTAAAGCTCAGTATGATATTATTTGCTTCCAAGAAGTTAACCAAGAAATAGAGACTTCTGTTGTAGACACGGATGATTACTATCATGCACTTCCATCAGCAACACCAATCCACCAAGATCACTTTGTCCGTCTTCTTGTGGAAAAGTTGGCTGAAGAAGGTCTTCAATACCATTGGACTTGGGCTTATAATCACATTGGTTATGATCACCTTAATGAAGGGGTTGCCGTCTTGTCACGTCAACCATTGACAGCTAGCGAAATCTTGGTTTCAGATGTTGATGATCCAACTGACTACCATACACGCCGTGTAGCAGTTGCTGAAACCACTGTAGATGGCCGAGAAGTGGCTGTTGCTAGTGTTCACCTTTCATGGTGGGACAAAGGTTTCCAAGAAGAGTGGGTACGTATTGAGGAACGTTTCAAAGCTATTGGAAAACCACTCATCCTAGCAGGTGACTTTAACAACCCAGCAGGTCGCGAAGGTTATCAAGCCATTTTGGCTAGCCCACTCAATCTTCAAGATAGTTTTGAAGTAGCTAAAGAAACAACTGGTAGCTATACAGTTGGACCTGGTATCGATGGCTGGAAGGGCAATGAAGAGCCTTTACGTATCGATTATGTCTTTGCAAGCCAAGAGTGGACAGTAAATCGCCTTAGTGTCATTTTTGATGGAAACAATCAACCTCTAGTAAGTGATCACTATGGCCTTGAAGCAGACCTTGCATTTAGATAGTAACTGTAGCCTATCTTGACCTAATAAGGGTAAAAAGTATTGTCAAAAGATAAATAAAAGAGTAGAATAAAGGGTAGAATTGATTTTTTTAAAGGAGAAACTAATGGCTCATATTACATTTGATTATTCAAAAGTATTAGACAAATTTGTTGCACCACATGAAGTGGAATACATGCAAGCACAAGTTACAGCAGCAGATAATGCTCTACGAAACGGAACAGGTCCCGGAGCAGAAATGACAGGCTGGTTGAATCTGCCTGAAGAATATGATAAAGATGAATTTGCTCGTATTCAAAAGGCGGCTGCTAAAATCCAATCTGATAGTGAAGTGTTAATCGTCATCGGTATTGGAGGATCTTATTTAGGGGCACGTGCAGCGATTGATTTCTTGAATAATTCTTTTGTAAATCTACAAAGCAAGGAAGAACGTAAGGCACCTCAAATCCTCTATGCTGGAAACTCTATCTCATCAAGCTATTTGGCTGATTTGGTAGACTATGTATCAGACAAAGATTTCTCTGTCAACGTTATTTCTAAGTCAGGAACAACTACAGAGCCTGCTATTGCTTTCCGTGTCTTCAAAGAACTCTTGGTTAAGAAGTATGGTCAGGAAGAAGCAAATAAACGGATTTATGCAACTACAGACCGCGCTAAAGGTGCAGTTAAGGTTGAAGCAGATGCTAATGGCTGGGATACTTTTGTAGTGCCTGATAGTGTTGGTGGTCGTTTTACAGTATTGACAGCAGTGGGACTCTTGCCAATCGCAGCTGCAGGGGCTGATATCAGCAAGTTGATGGAAGGAGCAAATGCTGCTCGCAAGGCTTATGCTTCTGATAAGTTGGCTGAAAATGAAGCATATCAATATGCAGTTGTACGCAATATCTTGTACCGTAAAGGTTATCTGACAGAAGTTCTAGCTAACTACGAACCATCATTGCAATACTTCTCAGAATGGTGGAAGCAATTGGCTGGTGAGTCAGAAGGTAAAGACCAAAAAGGTATTTACCCAACTTCAGCGAACTTCTCAACAGACCTGCACTCTTTGGGGCAATTTATTCAAGAAGGAACTCGTATCCTCTTTGAAACAGTTATTCGTGTAGATAAGCCTCGCAAAAATGTGTTGATTCCTGAATTAGCAGAAGACTTGGATGGCCTTGGCTATCTGCAAGGAAAAGATGTTGACTTTGTCAATAAGAAAGCAACAGATGGAGTGCTGTTAGCTCATACAGACGGCGGAGTGCCAAATATGTTTGTGACCCTGCCTGAGCAAGATGAGTTCACTTTGGGCTATACTATTTACTTCTTTGAGTTAGCTATTGCTCTTTCTGGCTACCTGAATGGTATCAATCCATTTGACCAACCAGGTGTGGAAGCATACAAGAAGAATATGTTTGCCTTGCTTGGTAAACCAGGCTTTGAAGAGCTTGGTGCTGAGTTGAATGCACGTCTTTGATTCTCATATGCTTTGAGTTCATTTAGAATATAAAAAGATCCACAAGTTCATTTCTAGTGGATTTTTTAGTACAAGCCTCTTAATTAGTTTATTAATTTTGGCTCTTTGTCAACTGTAGTGGGTGGCGAAAAGCTAACATCTAGAGAGGACCAGATAGGTCTTCTCTTTTTTTATGTTTAGAGTGATGAAGATACGTTTCTTAAAGTTGATGAAGTTTCTAAAACCGAAGCCCAACCGTTTGATGTCTTTAATCAACTTGTTAGTAGCTTCCAGTTTTGCGTTTGAATAGTCTGTTTCTAGTGCATTTTGGATGTATTGCTTGTGTCTAAGAAAAGTCCTAAAGACCGTTTGAAAATAGTGATTGACCTTGCTTCTATTTTCCTCTATCAGCTCAAAGAACTCATCTACTCTCTTCTCCTGAAAGTGAAAAAGCAAAAGCTGATAAAGAGTATAGTAGTCGGTGAGCTCTTCTGAAAAGACCAATGTCTTCTCAATGACTTCATGTGGGCTTAAGGTTTGACAAAATGTCTTCGAGTGAAATGAGTTACAAGATAGCTTACGACTGTCCTTTTGAAAAAGTCGCCAGTGATTTTTCAAGGCTCGATAAGGTAGTGACTTCTTATCGAACTGGTTCATAATCGCAATTCTTGTCTTTAAAAAGGCACGTCCAAGGTACTGGATAATGTGAAATCGATCAAGAACAATTTTGGCGTTAGGGAAAAGTCTTCGAGCTAGTGGCATATAAGTTCCTGACATATCTATCGTGATAAACTGTACCTTTTGGCGAGCTTTCAACGGATACTTCAAAAAGTAGTTTCGAATAGTGGTTTGACGGCGATTATCGAGGATAGTTATGAGTTTGTTGGTCTCATAGTCTTGCGCCACAAAAGCGAGTTCACCTTTCTTGAACCCAAGCTCATCCCAGGACATAACAGCTGGGAGTTTGTCATAATGCTCCTTGAAAGTAAACTGGTCAAGTTTACGATAGACAGTGGATATCGATACACGAAGTCTTCTGGCAATATCCGTTAATGATAGCTTTTCAGTTAGAAGTTGAGCAACCTTTTGTCGGACAAGGTTTGAGATTTGGTGATTTTTCTCAACGATTGATGTCTCAGCGACCGTGACTCGCCTACAACTTTTACACTGGAAGCGACGTTTCTTCAGACGTAGTAGTGTCGGAGTTCCAGCTTGCTCTAGAAGAGGGATTTTAGAAGGTCTTTGAAAGTCATATTTAATCATCTTTCCTTGGCAATGTGGGCATGGTGGTGCAGGGTAATCCAGTTTTGCATGAATTTCGATATGAGTATCAGTTTCAAAAACAAGAGAAATAATGATGTTAGGGTCTTTAATTCCGATTAATTCTGTGGTATTCTTAATAGGTCTCATAAGTTCTTCCTAATGGTAGTTTCGTCGCTTTTCATTATAGTTCTTATGGGACTTTTTGTGTATACTCAAAAAGCTCTATAATCTCTATAGTGGTTTTACCCACTACAGAAATTATAGAGCCGTAATCAGATAAGATCAGCTTTGGCTGGTCTTTTTTTAACCATTTGTAGGCTAAAACTCTCCATTAATGATTTCTTGTAGCTTAATTTACGAACTTTTATTCTAAACGTTTCGGACGGGCTAGTTGGGTTTTGTGGCTCTTTAATTTAGGGATGATTGTTGCTATAATTAGTTCAAGCATAGGAGGATGAATCATGATTGGACCTGTGGAAATGGGTGCTTTGTTGAAAAAAATTCGTTTATCAAAGAATTTGACATTGAAAGAACTTGCTAGTGATTATTTATCAGTATCTTTCTTATCAAAATTTGAACGTGGAGAATCTGATATCTCATTATCTAGATTTTTTCTTTTGTTAGATAAATTGGATGTCAGTATTGAAGAGTTCTATGGTATTTTATCTCAAGATAATCCGACTCATACTGAAAAGTTATTAGAAAGTGCTAGTAAGGCTTATTATCAAAACGATAGTTTATCGTTACAGAAGTACGCTGGAGAAGAGCGTCGTAAATTTGAGCTCACACAAGACAAATCATTTCTCTATAACAGTATTATGCTAGAATCTTTTTTGGCAAGTGTTTCAAATAAAGAGGTTGATGAAAATAAGGTAAGGGAATTAACAGACTATCTTTTTAGCATTGAACAATGGGGAAAAAGAGAGTTAATCATATTAGGAAATAGTATGTCGTTTATTTCCACCCAGACACTTAATGTTTTGACCAAGGAGATTGTGTATAGAACTAGACTTTTTGGAAATAGCGACTCAAATCAAAGAATCCGAATTAGTCTTCTTATTAATGCAGCTTATGAATTTTTACGACGTGATGAACTAGATTCAGCGAAATACTATTTAGATTTAGTCAATGATAGTGGAATTCCTGAGGTCCTCTTATATGAAAGACATGAGTTGATATTTGTAATGGGGTCTTACTTGATAAAGTCGGGTGAAGTTGCTGAAGGGAGAAATCTAATTGAGGGGTGTTTAGAAACTCTTAGGACTTTAGGTGCGGAAAAGTTATTGCTTGCTAAGGAATCAGAGTATCAAGAGTTGTTAAATTCCACTATATGACAATTTTATAGAGTGAGTTAAAAAATAGAATAAACTAAGACCATAGTACGACATCACTATGGTTTTTAATTTTCAATGGATATATGGTATTCCAATGTCTTCAATTTATCCAACTGATTATATACCAAGGTGATTTAGATTGTGAGGAAATCTATGAGAACCTATATTCTTAAATACAAGTATGACAATTTAGTTCATATCCTACTGTTAGCACTGAATGCTGCTATTTTCGTGAGTGCCTCGGTAACCTTAGCTTTAATGACGAATCAGCTGGTATCTAAGCGAATCCAATCTTTTTTAGCTCTCTTAGGTCTAGAGGTAGGTCTTTACATTATTTATTTAGTTTTGAATTATATTATTGCGGTACATCAAACAAAATTAATCCAAAAAATGACTTTGTCTATTCGTCAGTCTTATCTTAGTAAAATTATTCACCATTCTTTTAGTGAATTTAGAAAGAGTGATATTGGAGAGCATCTCTCAGTATTAAATAATGATATCCAATTGATTGAATCAAATGGCTTTTCAAGTATTTATACTCTTTGTTCAACAGTATTCACCACTTTGTTTTCAATTATCGCCTTATTAAGTTATGATGTAAGGATTGTTCTGCTAGCCATTTTTTTAACTTTGTGTCTGACTTATCTTCCCAAACCATTTACCAATAAAATGCAGAAATCAATGGAGATATTTTCCAAAGCGAATGAGGAGCTTGTTTCTGGAATAAGCGATCAGTTATATGGATATGCGGATGTTTATTACGCTAGTCGTAAACAGATATTTCTTAGACAAGTGAGGTCCATTGTTGAGAAATATATTGTACAAAAAATTATTTTTACAAAAAGAAAGACTAGCACTGAGACGCTGATGGCTTTATTTTCAGTTATCGCCCAGATGTTGATACTTCTTCTAACTGGCTTGTTAATTATTTTTGGAAATATTACTGTTGGAACCATTACCTCAGTAGGACAGATATCAGGTAATATTTTTAACTCTCTATCCACCATTAATCAGCTGCAAGTGACCATTAAGTCTGTCAATCCTATCTTAAAAAAATTTCACGATTTTCCAGAGGGTCCAAAGACTTGTATAGCGACAATTCAGGATGTTCATTTTGAGAATGTAAGTTATCATTTTGGAGAGAAGGCTATTTTTGAGGGATTCACCCAAACCTTTAAAAAAGGAGGCAAGTATGCTATTACTGGATGCTCAGGTAGTGGGAAGTCAACCCTGCTTAATATATTCCTAGGCAATCTTAAAGATTACGAGGGAACAATCTTGTTTGGAAAATTGGAGTCAAAAGAGATTGATGAGAACTCAATCGTGTCTAAATGTGCCTATGTTGGGAGTCAAACTCATATCTATAATGATACCTTGAGGAACAATCTAACTCTTTGGAATGAAGTTATTACTGATACGCAGATCAAGGAAGTTCTTGAAAGAGTTAATCTTTTATCTTTCTTAAGTCGTATAGATGAGCAAGTAAGCGACGGTAGCTTTTCGGAGGGTCAAAAACAAAGAATAGGCCTGATAAGAGCGTTTTTAAAAGGAAGTTCTGTTGTGATTTTTGATGAAGCCACTGCAAATCTTGACCATAATAATGCTACTCGTATTGAGCACCTTTTATTAAGTGATCCTAATATCACTTATATCACGGTTACCCACCATCTTATAAAGGGAAATGAACCATATTTTGATAAGATTATTCGTTTGGGAGAGGGGACTGAGTAAATGTTTCATATGATAAATGCTTAGGATTTATTTCAATTTTACTAACGGCAGTCAAAGTGCTATAATGTAAGGGATTGTGAATTTAGCAAGCTTTGCTATTTTCAAAAAAGAAAAAACAAATCAGAGATACAAATCTCTTAGAAGAGGTGAATCCCATGGGACGTAAATGGGCTAATATCGTTGCTAAGAAAACTGCTAAAGATGGTGCAAACTCTAAGGTTTACGCTAAGTTTGGTGTCGAAATTTATGTGGCTGCTAAACAAGGTGAACCAGATCCAGAATCAAACTCAGCTTTGAAATTTGTTTTGGAGCGTGCTAAACAAGCGCAAGTGCCAAAACACGTTATTGATAAGGCCATTGATAAGGCTAAAGGTAACACTGATGAAACTTTCGTTGAAGGACGTTATGAAGGTTTTGGACCAAATGGTTCTATGATTATCGTAGATACTTTGACTTCAAACGTTAACCGTACAGCTGCTAACGTACGTACTGCCTTTGGTAAAAACGGTGGTAACATGGGTGCTTCAGGTTCTGTTTCATACATGTTTGATAAAAAAGGTGTTATCGTATTTGCAGGTGAAGATGCAGATGCTATCTTTGAACAATTGCTTGAAGCAGATGTAGAAGTTGAAGATGTAGAAGCAGAAGATGGTACTATCACTGTTTATACTGAGCCAACAGATCTTCACAAAGCTTTGGAAGCTCTCCGTGCTAACGGACAAGAAGAGTTCCAAGTGACTGAACTTGAAATGATTCCACAAACTGAGGTTACTCTTGAAGGTGAAGACCTTGAAGTTTTCGAAGGACTTATTGATGCGCTTGAAGCAGACGATGATGTTCAAAAGGTATATCACAACGTAGCAGATATGTAATCTCATTCAACACTTTCCATCGTAAGGAAAGTGTTTTTATGTGGTCTGTCTAAGGATTTGTCTTGCTTGTCCTGACTTAATCTGATATAGTAGTAGCCAAGTGAATTATTGGAGGAATACGAAATATGAATATGATGCTAGTTTTGGCCATTTATGTGGTCGCAATTGTTGCTTATGTGGCTTTCAGCCGTCGTCGCCAAGCAAAGGCACAGGAAGATCGTTTTGCAGGTCTTGCTAAGGGTGCTGAGGTTGAAACAATCGGTGGTTTGATTGCTATTGTCGATGAGATTGACAAAGAAAATAATCGTATTGTTTTGGATGCAGAAGGTGTTTTCTTGACCTTTGATTTGAGTCGTTCAATCATGAAAGTAATCACACCAGCACCAACTACAGAAACAGCAGAAACAACTAAAAAGACAATTATCGAAGAAGATTCAGCAATTGAGTCTGCTGATGAAAAGTAAGATGTGTATTTGAGACTAGGTTAAATCCTGGTCTTTTTGCGTTTTCTAATCTTATCGGTATTAAAAGCTGTTCAGAACCCCTGAAAATGTGGTAAAATAAAGGGTAAACTATATTTAGAGGATATACCATGTTTAAATTTAGAAAAAAATCTCATCAAGAGGTTCTAGACAATATTCCCAACCATATCGGTATTATTATGGATGGAAATGGTCGTTGGGCTAAAAAACGTCTACAACCACGTGTGATGGGGCATAAGGCTGGGATGGACGCCTTGCAAAAGGTAACTATCGAAGCGTCACAACTTGGAGTTAAGGTATTGACAGTATATGCCTTCTCAACTGAAAACTGGTCACGCCCACAAGATGAAGTGAAATTCATCATGAATTTGCCAGTTGAATTTTTTAACAAGTATGTACCAGAATTAGACAAAAACAATGTTCGTATTTTGACAATCGGAGATAACAGTCGTCTGCCTAAGGAAACCTTAGATGCTCTTGAAAAGGCAGTTGAGCAGACAAAACATAATTCCGGTTTGGTTCTCAACTTTGCACTGAACTATGGTGGTCGTGCGGAGATTGTATCTGCAGTTCAAGCGATTGCTAAAGAGGTTGAAGCAGGCAAACTCAGTCCTGAAGCTATTGATGAAGATCTCATTGCTAAGCATTTGATGACAGATAAATTGCCTTACCTCTACCGTGATCCAGATTTGATTATCCGTACGAGTGGCGAGCTTCGTCTTAGTAATTTCTTGCCTTGGCAATCTGCCTATAGTGAGTTTTACTTCACAGATGTTTTCTGGCCAGACTTTGACCAGCAGGGGCTACGTCAAGCCATCTCTGACTACAATAAACGTCACCGTCGCTTCGGTGGTGTCTAGAAAGGACCTCTCATGCAAGAACGTTTAATTGGTGGGGGTGTGGCAGCAGCCATTTTCCTCCCATTGCTCTTTATCGGTGGTCTTCCTTTCCAACTTTTGGTTGGAGCCATGGCCATGGTTGCAGTGTCTGAGATGCTTCGCATGAAGCACTTGGAGATTTTCTCTATCGAGGGTATTTTATCAATGGTGGCAGCTTTTATCTTGGCTGTACCGATTGATCGGTATTTTATCAGTCTTCCAACAAATGCTAGTGTGACAGGTTTCGCTGTTATTTCATTTTTGATTCTAGCAGGGACTGTCCTTAATAGCGACCACTATTCTTTTGATGATGCAGCTTATCCAATCGCATCTGCCTTTTATGTTGGTTTTGGTTTACAAAATCTCATTGCAGCACGTTTGGATAGTTGGGAAAAGGTTCTCTTTGCCCTTTTTATTGTTTGGGCAACGGATATTGGGGCTTACCTCTTTGGTCGTCAATTTGGTCAGAATAAGTTATTGCCAAAAGTATCACCAAATAAGACTATTGAAGGTAGTGTCGGTGGTATCTTATCAGCAATCATTGTGGCTCTTATCTTTGGGTTGATTAACCACGGAGTTTATGCCCCTCATAACTTCTTCTGGTTGCTTATCTGTACGATTCTCTTTAGTATTTTTGGTCAATTTGGTGATTTGGTTGAATCAGCTATTAAACGTCACTTTGGCGTTAAAGACTCAGGCAATCTCATTCCTGGGCATGGTGGTATTTTGGACCGTTGTGACAGCTGGATTTTCGTTTTCCCAATCATGCACTTCCTAGGACTTTTTTAAGAGTGGGGGTGTCTAGATGAAAGCTATTATTACCTTTTTACTGATTTTCTGTGTGATTGTCGTTTTCCATGAGTTTGGTCATTTCTTTTTCGCCAAACGTTCAGGAATTTTGGTTCGTGAATTTGCCATTGGTATGGGACCGAAAATTTTTGCACACACTGGTAAGGATGGTACCGTTTATACTATCCGTATCCTCCCTTTGGGTGGTTATGTCCGTATGGCTGGTTGGGGTGAAGATACAACTGAGATTAAAACAGGTAGTCCTGCTAGTCTAACGATTGGATCAGATGGTAAGGTAAGACGTATCAACCTTTCGGATCGCCAGGTTGACCAGACGGCTTTACCTATGAACGTCACTGCCTATGATTTGGAAGATAAGTTAACCATTACAGGTCTAGTCCTAGATGAGAGCAAGACCTATGAGGTTGACCATGATGCCACTATCGTTGAGGAGGATGGTACAGAACTTCGTATCGCTCCTAAGGATGTCCAATATCAAAATGCTAGCATTTGGGGACGCTTAATTACCAACTTTGCTGGTCCTATGAATAACTTCATTCTTGGGGTGCTTGTCTTTATTATCTTAGCCTTTGTTCAAGGTGGTGTTCAAGACACATCAACCAACCGTATTCAGGTGGCTGATGGTGGTGCTGCTCAGGTAGCAGGCTTGAAAAATGGTGATGCCATCGAGGCCATCAATAAGGACAAGGTTACTGATTGGGACAGCTTGAAGGAAGCATTGACAGAGAATACTCAAAAATTCTCCAAAGGTGACAGCCTTTCTGTGACGGTTAAGAGAAGTAACGGTCAGGAAGAAACGGTCTCTGTTAAACCTAAGGAGAGTCAAGGTAGCTACTTTTTGGGTGTTTCTCCTGCCTTAAAAACAGGTCTAAAAGATAAGATTTTTGGTGGTTTCCAAATGGCTTGGGAAGGGGCCTTCAAAATTCTCGTGGCACTCAAGGGGCTTATCACCAACTTTAGTTTGAATAAACTTGGTGGACCAGTTGCCATGTTCCAGATGTCTGCCCAGGCTTCAGAAAGTGGCTTGATTTCCATTCTTAACCTTATGGGGATGCTCTCAATTAACTTGGGAATTTTCAATCTTATCCCAATTCCAGCCCTTGACGGTGGAAAAATTGTTATGAATATTATTGAAGCCATTCGTCGTAAACCACTTAATCAAGAAATTGAAAGCTATATTACACTTGCAGGTGTTGCTATCATGGTTGTTCTTATGATTGCAGTCACTTGGAATGATATTATGCGTGCTTTCTTTTAATTAGAAACAAAGAAACGAAAGGAAGTCTAAGGGACTTGACCCAAGGGCCAGCCTCCTTAGTATGTAAATGATGAAACAAAGTAAAATGTTGATTCCAACACTTCGTGAAATGCCAAGTGATGCTCAAGTTATCAGTCATGCCCTTATGGTACGTGCGGGTTACGTGCGTCAGGTTTCTGCTGGTATTTATGCTTATATGCCATTGGCAAATCGTGCTATCGAGAAATTCAAAACCATCATGCGTGAGGAGTTTGAAAAAATCGGTGCGGTTGAAATGTTGGCGCCAGCGCTTTTGACAGCAGATTTGTGGCGTGAGTCAGGCCGTTATGAAACTTACGGTGAAGACCTCTATAAATTGAAAAACCGTGATAAATCTGACTTTATCCTCGGTCCAACTCACGAAGAAACGTTTACAGCCTTGGTTCGTGATGCAGTTAAATCATACAAACAATTACCACTTAATCTCTACCAAATCCAATCAAAATACCGTGATGAAAAACGTCCTCGTAACGGTCTTCTTCGTACACGTGAATTTATCATGAAGGATGCTTATAGTTTCCACCAAAACTATGAAGATTTGGATGTAACCTATGAAGACTACCGTAAAGCTTACGAGGCTATCTTTACACGTGCTGGCCTTGAATTTAAGGGAATCATCGGTGATGGTGGTGCCATGGGTGGTAAGGATTCTCAAGAATTTATGGCGGTCACTCCTGAGCGTACAGATCTCAACCGTTGGGTAGTTCTTGACAAGTCAATTGCTTCATTGGATGAGATTCCAGAAGATGTCATGGAAGAAATCAAAAAAGAATTGACATCATGGTTGGTATCTGGTGAAGACACAATCGCCTACTCTACAGAGTCAAGCTATGCAGCTAACCTTGAGATGGCAACAAACGCCTACACACCAGCGACCAAGGTTGTGACTCAAGAAGAAGTGACTCGAGTTGAAACGCCAGACTGCAAGTCAATTGATGAAGTCGCTGCTTTCTTGAATGTTCCAGAAGAACAAACCATCAAGACTTTGCTTTTCATCGCTGATGATGAACCAGTGGTGGCTCTTCTTGTCGGTAATGATCAGGTTAACGATGTGAAGTTGAAAAACTACCTTGCAGCTGATTTCCTTGAACCAGCTACAGAAGATGAAGCACGTCAAGTCTTTGGCGCTAACTTCGGTTCTCTTGGTCCAGTTAACCTTCCTGAAAATGTTCGCATCGTTGCGGACCGTAAGGTTCAAGACGTGGCTAATGCGGTTGTTGGAGCCAATGAAGATGGTTACCACTTGACAGGGGTTAACCCAGAGCGTGACTTCAAGGCAGAATACGTGGATATTCGTGAAGTTAAAGAGGGTGAAATTTCACCAGATGGTCAAGGTGTCCTTCAGTTTGCGCGTGGTATCGAGATTGGTCATATCTTTAAACTTGGTACACGTTACTCTGAAAGTATGGGTGCTAATGTTCTTGATGAGAATGGCCGTGCTGTTCCAATTATCATGGGATGTTACGGCATCGGCGTTAGCCGTATCTTGTCAGCTGTGATCGAACAACATGCACGTCTCTTTGTTAACAAGACCCCAAAAGGTCAATACCGCTATGCATGGGGAATTAACTTCCCTAAAGAATTGGCTCCATATGATGTTCACTTGATCACAGTTAACACTAAGGATGAGGAAGCCAATGCTTTGACAGAACGTTTGGAAGCTGCTCTTATGGCTGAAGGCTATGATGTCTTGACAGATGATCGTAATGAGCGTGTTGGTTCTAAATTCTCTGACAGTGACCTTATCGGACTTCCGATCCGTGTGACAGTTGGTAAAAAAGCCAGCGAAGGTGTTGTCGAAGTTAAAATCAAGGCAACAGGTGATACTATTGAAGTTAATGCCGATAACTTGATTGAGACACTTGCTATCTTAACAACAGAACAAGATGCTTAAGATTAAAAAATCTTTTCTTGCAGGAGCAAGAAGAGATTTTTCTTTTGTAGTGATAGTGATGAATTGAGAGAAAAGAGAGTAAATTCCAATTTGACAGAATTGTCTAAATAGTGTAAACTTAAGACTATCATAACTACGGAGGCATCACATGCTTAATAAAGCGACCCATTTGGGAAATCTTAAAGCTTTTTATTACTTTAGTTTCTTTAGATAGGACGTTTGTGTTTCAGGATACAAGCGTCAGTCAGTTTGTATCTATGAAGCTAAAGCATTTTGTGATGGATTAGCCGATTAGATGAATAGGTCTAACCGGTGACATAAGCTAGCCTATGCTAGTCAAGATGCAGAAAACCAGTTGGGCCTGTCCTAACTGGTTTTTTCATACCGTGGTCTATTTTTAGTTTTCTTTTGACCTTTAGATGTCTAAAAAATGGTGAATTCTAGCCAACTTTTTATAAGGTCAAAAGGTGATGGTCTTTGGACGACGGACTTTAGGATCTGATGAAGCGATGTAAGGTCTAATTTGCTTGCTTTTGACCATATCGTCTCGGAAAAAGCATAAAAGAAAATTGGAAATAGATAGAATAAAAAATAGAGGTATACAAGATGAAGAAATTCTTGGTCAGTATGATGGCTGTTATCACAGCTGTCCTCTTGGTAGCATGTTCCAATGCTTCTAATAAAGATTTGGTTCACGTCGGTGTGCTCCAATATGTGGAACATCCTTCCTTGTCAGCGACACGTAAAGGGTTCATTGAAGAACTCAAAGAGGAAGGTTATGTTGACGGTAAGAACATCAAAATTGATTATCAGAATGCACAAGGGGATCAGTCTAACTTGCAGACGATTTCTCAGTCGCTTATTGAAGATAACGATCTTATGTTGGCTATCGCAACCCCAGCAGCTCAGTCTTTGAGTAGTTTGACAAAGGACAAGCCAATTCTCTTTACAGCTGTTACAGATCCTGTCTCAGCTAAATTGGTTAAGTCTATGGACAATGTTGGAGGAAATGTGACAGGGACAAGTGACATGTCACCTATCAACAAACAAGTTGAGTTGTTGAAAAAGGTCCTTCCAAATACTAAAAAAGTTGGGATTATGTACACGACCAGCGAGCGTAACTCAGAGGTTCAGGTTGAAGAAGCCAAGAAATACTTCAAGGAAGCTGGTATTGAAACGGTTATTAAGGGAATTTCATCCACCAATGATATCCAAGACACAGCCAAGAGCTTGATGAGTCAGACCCAAGTCATCTTCATCCCAACCGACAATACTATTGTTAGTGCTATTAATACCTTGGTAGATCTTTCTAAAGAGACTAAGGTCCCAGTTGTTGGTAGTGACGCTGGTAGTGTAGAAAAAGGTGTCCTATTCACTTATGGAACCAACTATGAAGCTCTTGGTCGTCAAACAGGTAAGTTGGCAGGCCGTGTTCTCCGAGGTGAGAAGGTCAAGGATGTCGATGCAGAGTATCCTAAAACACTAAATGTTGTGGTTAACCATGACATGGCTAAAGAACTTGGCATTGATGTTTCTAGCATTAGTGATGAGGAATCTAAAGTATCAACGAAAGATGACAAACCGATTGCCAAAAAAGATAAGGGTGTCATTAAGCTCAAGGTGAATAAGTCATCGAAGAATGGATTTTCAAATGTGGTGCTAACAGCCATTTCTCAGGGACTTCTCTGGGCAATCATGGCTATTGGGGTCTTCATTACCTTCCGTATTTTGGACCTTGCTGATTTGACAGCTGAAGGGGCTTTCCCACTTGGTGCTGCTACGACAACTATCATGATTATCCGTGGAATCAACCCAATCTTTGCGACTTTAGGTGGTTTTGTAGCTGGTATGCTTGCTGGAGCTGTGTCTGGCTTTATGCATACGAAAATGAAGATACCAGCACTTTTAACAGGGATTATTACCTTAACGGGGCTCTATTCCGTTAACCTTTTGGTTCTTGGAAGTGCCAATGTCTCTCTTTCAGGACATAATACGCTAGTAACTATGGTGATGGGACTCGGTTTGTCTAAGCTGAATGGTGTGATTCTATTAGGACTGATTTTTGTTAGTCTGGTAGTGCTTATGTTGGTTGTTCTCCTTAATACGCAGGTTGGTCTGGCCCTTCGTGCGACAGGTGATAACCTTGCCATGGGTGAAGCCAATGGTATCAAGGTTGACCGTATGAAGATTCTTGGCTACATGATTTCCAATGGTTTGATTGCCCTATCAGGTGCTCTCCTAGCTCAAAACAATGGCTATGCGGATATGAATATGGGTACTGGTACAATCGTAAATGGCTTGGCTGCAATTATCTTGGCTGAAGTTATCGTCAAGTATCTACCACTTGGTAAACGCCTGTGGTCAATTGTTGTAGGAGCTGTTCTTTACCGTCTGGTCTTGGTTATTATCCTTGCCATGAACGTTGATGCTCAAATGTTGAAATTGGCTTCAGCCATCTTGCTTGCTGTCATCCTATATGTACCAGAAGTACGACAAAAATTGAAAATCAAACCTAACAAATCCTTGACTTTAGGAGGTGACAAGTAATGGCTTTACTTAGTTTACAACAGATTCACAAGACCTTTGAAAAAGGCACAGTCAATGAAAATCACGTCCTTCGTGGTTTGGATCTCGACATTGAGCAGGGAGACTTTATCTCTGTTATTGGAGGAAATGGTGCTGGTAAATCAACCTTGATGAATTCAATCGCTGGTGTTCTTAGTATTGATGAAGGGGATATCTTGTTGGAGGGTCAATCTATTAAGAAAGCATCTGTAGATGAGCGCTCTAAAGACATTAGCCGTGTTTTCCAAGATCCTCGAATGGGGACAGCGACAAACCTTTCTATTGAAGAAAATATGGCGATTGCCTATCGTCGAGGTAAGAAACGTAGCTTCTTTAAAAAGTCTATTACTGAGAGTGAACGTCAAGTGTTCAAGGAAGCCTTGATAGATCTTGGTCTTGGGCTTGAAAATCGTATGAAGACCGATGCTAATTTCTTGTCAGGTGGACAACGTCAGGCCTTGACACTTGCTATGGCGACCTTGGTTCGTCCAAAGATTTTGCTTTTAGATGAACATACAGCTGCGCTAGATCCAAAGACAAGTGATATGGTTATGAATTTGACACGTAAGATTGTTGAAGAACAAGAGTTGACAACTCTTATGATTACCCATAATATGGAACATGCTATCGAATATGGGAACCGTCTGGTCATGCTCTATCATGGTAAAATCGTCGTCGATGTGCGAGGTGAGGAAAAGAAAAATCTCACTGTTGCAGAACTTATGGACCTCTTCCACAAAAATAGTGGACAAGTCCTCAATGACGATGCCTTGGTACTCGGTTAATAAGCAAAAAGAAACTATCCAAAGTTCAGATTTTGGGTAGTTTTTTCTTGACTATTTTTGACCAAGTGCTAAAATAAATATATAGATTAGCACTCTTGGTTAATGAGTGCTAAAAATAACGTTTCACACGTTACTAATAACAAATAACATTTGGAGGTAATTGGTATGGCATTGAAACCATTGGGCGATCGTATCGTTGTCCGTTTTGAAGAAACAGAAGAAAAAACAGCTAGTGGCTTTGTATTGGCAGGAGCCAGTCATGAAGCTACAAAGACTGCTGAGGTTTTAGCAGTAGGTGAAGGAATCCGTACTCTTACTGGTGAATTGATTGCACCTAGTGTTGCAGCAGGCGATAAAGTCCTTGTTGAAAATGGTGCAGGTGTCAATGTTAAAGACGGAGATGATTCCGTTTCAATTATCCGTGAAGCAGATATTTTAGCGGTCCTAGCTTAGGTCAATGCTAATCAGATATAAACTAAGATAAAGAAGGAGTAACTATGGCAAAAGATATTAAATTTTCATCAGATGCACGCGCAGCAATGGTTCGTGGTGTTGATACTTTGGCTGATACAGTTAAGGTAACACTCGGCCCTAAAGGTCGTAACGTGGTTTTGGAAAAAGCTTTTGGCTCACCTCTTATCACTAATGATGGTGTGACAATTGCTAAAGAAATTGAACTCGAAGATCACTTTGAGAATATGGGTGCTAAGCTCGTCAGCGAAGTAGCTTCAAAAACGAATGATATTGCCGGTGACGGAACAACTACAGCCACTGTTTTGACACAGGCTATCGTCCGTGAAGGTCTCAAAAATGTAACGGCTGGTGCTAATCCAATCGGTATCCGTCGTGGGATTGAAGCAGCTGTAGCTACAGCCGTGGAAGAGCTTAAAGCTATTGCTCAACCAGTTGCCAATAAGGAAGCCATTGCCCAAGTTGCAGCTGTTTCATCACGTTCTGAAAAAGTTGGTGAATACATTTCAGAAGCAATGGAACGTGTGGGTAATGACGGTGTTATCACTATTGAAGAGTCTCGTGGTATGGAGACAGAACTCGAAGTGGTTGAAGGTATGCAGTTTGACCGTGGTTATCTTTCTCAGTACATGGTTACTGATAATGAAAAAATGGTCGCTGACCTTGAAAATCCATTTATCCTTGTGACTGACAAGAAAATTTCAAATATTCAAGATGTCCTCCCACTCTTGGAAGAAGTGCTTAAGACCAGTCGTCCACTTTTGATTATTGCTGATGACGTGGATGGTGAAGCTCTTCCAACACTTGTTCTTAACAAGATTCGTGGAACTTTCAATGTCGTTGCTGTTAAGGCGCCTGGCTTTGGTGACCGTCGTAAAGCGATGCTGGAAGACATTGCTGTATTGACTGGAGCAACTGTTATTACTGAGGATCTTGGTCTTGAACTTAAGGATGCAACTATGGCAGCACTTGGTCAGGCTTCGAAAGTAACTGTGGATAAGGATAGCACAGTTATCGTTGAAGGAGCAGGAAGCGTAGAAGCCATTGCTAACCGTGTTAACCTCATTAAATCTCAATTGGAAACAACAACATCTGAATTTGACCGTGAAAAACTTCAAGAACGTTTGGCTAAATTGTCAGGTGGGGTTGCTGTCGTTAAGGTTGGTGCAGCCACTGAAACAGCCCTCAAAGAAATGAAGCTTCGTATCGAAGATGCTCTTAATGCTACTCGTGCCGCTGTTGAAGAAGGTATCGTTGCTGGTGGTGGTACAGCCCTAGTCAATGTTATTGCTAAGGTAGCTGAACTTGACCTTGAAGGTGACGACGCTACAGGACGTAATATTGTCCTCCGCGCCTTGGAAGAACCTGTTCGTCAAATTGCTTATAATGCCGGTTATGAAGGGTCAGTTATCATTGATAAATTGAAGAATAGCCCAGTTGGTACAGGCTTTAACGCTGCCAACGGTGAGTGGGTAGATATGGTTGAAGCAGGAATCATTGATCCAGTTAAGGTCACACGTTCTGCCCTCCAAAATGCCGCTTCAGTAGCTAGTCTTATCTTGACAACTGAAGCAGTTGTTGCCAACAAGCCTGAACCAGAGGCTCCAGCAGCGCCAGCTATGGATCCAGGAATGATGGGTTACTAAGATTTAAGAAAGCAAAAAAACCTAGGAAAAGTCGAGAAACTTTTTCTGGGTTTTCTTTTTATTATTTATTGTTAATCAGTGAAAAGGGTTAAACATGTCAGAACTTCCTTGTTTACCTGACATCTGCATCATCATTTGTTGCTGTCTAATGCGCTCTGCTTCCTTATTCGTATTGATAGAAATAACAAGAAAGATAACCCAACCGATGAATGTCCATCCTAGAAGAAAGGATAGGATAAAGATTGGCCATTTTTTATCGGTTTTATTTAGAAGAGCTGGTAATATTTGAAGTACTACCAAGGGTAAAGAAATGATGATGGAGAGAAAAGCCGTGAGCAAGCCGCCACTAAGCTCATCACTGGCAATTCCAAAGAGTATCATTGCAAGAGCCCAGAGGATAACTGGGATAGAAGCGATGGCTATCATGATGAGGTTTGTTTGAGACTTACTTTCGTGTTGCGTCCAAGTCTCGTTAAAGTTATGATTTGGATGTTGGAAGGTAGCATTAGTCTGACTTGACGCGGGGCTAGTATTTGGTAAATCCTGTAGTTCCTCTAAGTTGGTATCAGCTAGTGGTTCTTCAGCAACATCATAATTGTCAACATCATTTTCGGCAGTTTCTACAGTGTCTTTTTGTGGGACAGTTTTTGTTATTTCGACAGTTGGTTTGGGAGTTTCTCGGACAAACTCGCCTTTCTGAGCTGCTTCAGCCATTTCTTGAATACTTGGATTACGACCATTAACTGCTTGGAAAAAATCAATCCAATCTTGTTGTTTCATGTGTATAACCTCCAGATAACTTGATTATAAAAATGTTGATAATTACAATTATAGCAATAGTGTAAGGGGACGGCAATGGGAATCGAATAAGAGTGTTTGCTTTATTTCCTAATAATCTTCTTATCACTAAAGATGGGAAAGAGAAAGAAATAGGTTAGGATATAGACCACTAGAGGATATATCAGTGGATTATAGTTCCAGGCTCCTTGCCAATCTAGGTGTAAGAGTCTAACACTAGCGCGTGTTAGGCCTGCGCTCCAACCTTTAAGGCCAAACGGTCTTAGGATTAAACTGAGTGGTGTTGGAAGATGTAAAAGGTAGACTCCATAAACTGCTACTGAAACTAAGAGATATAATCTAAAAAAACGCTGGTGGTAGGCCCACAAGCGTGTAAAATAGTTTTTCATTAGCCAATAACTGCAAAGAGTTTTTGAGCGTTTGATTGGCGAGTAGCATCCATGATGAGGAATAAGTCAACGATTGACCAGATACCACATCCACCACACGTCAAAAGTTTACCAACACCGAGACCAATTTGTCCTAATAGAAAGCGGTCAATTCCAAGAGTCCCACCTAGAAGTGAAATAATCAACAACATTGTTGGATCTTGGAAGCTGATTGAGTAAAGCATTGAAAGTTGTTGCTCAGGAAGTGCTTCAAGACGTTGACGGATGTACTGCACTTGTTCTGCTGGAAAATACTTGGCATTGATAGCTAACCATTGATCTGCTGGATTCATAATTAAATACTCCTCTAATTTATATGATATGTAAAGCTTAACATAATGTCCAGGGAGATTCAAGGTGGTCAAGGCTTTTGAGGTCAATAAAAGCAACTTATTTGCAAGCTTCCACTGTGTCATAACTAGAGGATCATTAGGATAATCCTTTCGCACTATGCTTGAGAATGAGCCTACTTCTATTATTTGTGATTTCTCAACCCTTGTTCAAAACTGTCTGAATTCGCCTTAACAGTGATTTTTTCGAGTGTTAAGGGATGGGTGAAACTAAGAGTGTGGGCGTGGAGCATGAGTCGAGATGCGGTTCGGTGGCTATAAAGAGGATCCCCCAGAATGGCATGTCCATGGTGGGCCAGATGCACACGAATTTGGTGGGTCCGGCCGGTTTTTAGTTGGCAATTGACCAGACTAGCTCCTTTAAAGGTTTTGAGGCGTGTGACGGTTGTATAGGCAACCTGCCCTTTTCTAGGATCAACCACCCGTTTTCTACGATCATGGCGGTCGCGTCCAATCTTGTCATTGTACACAGTCTCCTTGGTTTGGAATTTACCTTCAGCTAATGCCCAGTATTGACGCTGAATCTTCTTATCTTCCAAGAGTCGATTGAGAATTGGCAGGATAAACGGATTTTTTGCAAAGAGGACAGCCCCACTGGTTTCCATGTCTAGTCGATGAACGACGTAACAGGTTTGCCCACAATAGGCTGAAACATGGTTAAGTAGAGCAATTTCCGTGGGTTCATTACCATGCGTCTTCATTCCTTCAGGCTTATTGACCACGATGAGATGAGGATCCTCATAGAGAGGTTCTACTAAACTGGCATTTCCCACAGGGATAATTTTTTCAGGGTAGTCCTCCCGGTCAAAGGTCAGGCTAATCTTATCGCCTTTTTCAACAGAACTCTGCCAATTAATAGCTTCTCCATTGATGAGGACGTGCTTTTTCGTGCGTAGGAAATGACGAATCTTACGAGGAATGAGGAGCTTAGTTTCTAGCAAGTCTTTGACAGTCGTTGCAGGATAAGGATTGATAATTTCTACGTGTAAAGTCATGGTTTCATTATATCATGAACGTTTAAAAGAGGACAGAATCTGTAAAAACTTGGTATAATAAGGTTATGACATTTTTTGATAATCTAAAAAACAAACTTTTTAAAGAAGAAACTAGCGGAAAGAGTAAGGAATCCCAGCCTGCTGGAAAATCGAAGGATTTACAAGATAAGATAAAGGGATTGTTCGCTAAGAAACCTGATGAGGTTGAACAAGCCGTTGAAGACTTGGATATGTCTCAGGAAAGTCAAGAGACGTCACGTTATCAACGTTCTAAGCAAAAGAAACCTATTGATAGCACCAAACCCTTAGGTAAGGTTCAGGCGTTCTTGAGCAAGTTTACGCTTTCGCCAAGAAATCCTATTCGCCGTTTCTGGCGTCGCTATCATATTGGGAAAATTCTCTTTATCATGCTAGCTGTGCTGGTTCTGACAGTAGGTTCCTACCTTTTCTATATTGCCAAGACGACCAATGTTTCAGACCTTCAAGATGCCTTGAAAGCCACTACGGTTATCTATGACAAAGAAGGCAATCAAGCTGGTTCTTTGTCAGGGCAAAAAGGGACCTATGTGGAACTAGACGCTATTAGTGATAGCTTGGAGAATGCTGTCATAGCAACTGAGGACCGTACCTTCTATAAAAATAGCGGGGTTAACGTCAAGCGATTCCTCCTGGCTATTGTATCCATGGGGCGCTTTGGTGGTGGTTCAACCATTACCCAACAGTTGGCTAAAAATGCTTTCTTGACTCAAGAACAGACTGTTACTCGTAAGGCCAAGGAATTCTTCCTCTCTTTGGAATTAACCAAGAAATACAGCAAGCAAGAAATCCTTACTATGTACCTCAATAATGCCTATTTCGGAAATGGGGTTTGGGGTGTTGAAGACGCCAGCCAAAAATACTTCGGGACAAGTGCTGCCAATCTAACCGTTGATGAAGCAGCGACCCTCGCTGGTATGCTTAAGGGACCTGAAATTTACAACCCAATCGATAATATCCAAAATGCGACCAACCGTCGAAACACTGTCCTCGCCAACATGGTTGATGACAAGAAGTTGAGTCAAGCAGATGCCGACAGTGCGGCTGGAGTTGATATGGCTAGTCGCCTGGATGATACCTATCAAGGGACTGGCGATGACTACAAGTATCCGTCTTACTTTGATGCTGTTATTGAAGAAGCTACGAAAACTTATGGTTTGAGTGAGGATGAAATCGTTAAAAATGGTTACAAAATCTACACAGAGATGGATGCCAACTCACAAGCTAATATGCAACAAACCTACGAAAATACCTATCTCTTCCCTACATCAGAAAGTGACGGTAGTACAGCACAGTCAGCTAGTGTGGCACTTGATCCAACAACTGGAGCGGTACGTGGTCTAGTAGGTCGTGTGGGTGGTACTAGTGATACAACCTTCCGTAACTTTAACTATGCAACTCAAGGGAAGCGTAGTCCTGGATCGACCATCAAACCTTTAGTGGTCTATGCCCCAGCTCTGGCTTCAGGATGGAGCATCAATAAGGACCTTCCTAATAAACCAATCGACTATAACGGCTATACTCCAACCAACTACGGTGGTGTTGAGACAGAGGATGTGCCCATGTATCAAGCTTTGGCCAACTCCTACAATATCCCAGCAGTTTACCTCTTTAATCAAATCGGTATTCAAAAGGGGATTAGTTACGGTCAAAAATTTGGTCTTAACTTTGACAATGTTCCGGAAGAACTTGGAATTTCACTTGGTGGTGGTGTGACAGCCAGTCCTCTTCAAATGGCTCAGGCTTATGCGACCTTTGCTAATGGTGGTGAGATGAATACAGCTTATTTCATCACTAAAATTGAAAATGCTAGTGGTGATATCATTGCTACCCATAGTAAGAAGTCTAAACGTGTTATCAGCCAGTCAGTAGCTAACCAGATGACTAGCATGATGCTTGGTACCTTCTCAAATGGTTCCGCTGTGAATGCCAACTACACGGGTTACACAATGGCAGGTAAGACAGGTACTGTTCAGGCTGAATTCAACAAAGATTTGACTAGTGACCAGTGGGTGATTGGTTATACTCCTGATGTGGTCATGACGACCTGGATTGGTTTTGATAAGACTGACGAAAGTCACTACCTAACAGGAGCTAGCTCGGGAACAGCTTCGACGATCTTCAGCTATATCGCTGCGGATGTTTTACCAAATACACCAGGTACTGAGTTTACTGTTGAAAATGCCTATGCAGCTGATGGTCAAACCCTAGACTATACGGCAGATCCAAATGACTCACGTAATAGTAGTAACAAGTCATGGACAGATAAGGCATCAGATGTTGTGAATGACGTTAAAGATCAGGCAAGTAGCCTATGGGATAAGATTACAGACTCCTTCTCAGGTCTGTTTAGATAGCTTGTCAATTGCACCTAAAAGTGGTAAGATAAAAAGAACGGAGGCGTTATGGCACAGAAAAAAGCAAGCCTGGCGTGTGCTGAATGCGGGAGCCGAAACTACTCAATTAATGTGAGTAACACTCCCAAACCAACACGACTAGAAGTTAACAAATTTTGTAAACATTGTAAAAAATACACCTTGCATAAGGAAACAAGATAGGAGACACCGTGAGACAAACTGGAAGTATTTTCAAAGTCTTGAAAGACACGACTTGGCCAGACCGTAAACAACGCTGGCATGATTTTATTTCAGTTCTTGAGTATACTGCGTTCTTCACTGTCATCATCTATGCGTTTGATGAATTGTTGAGTCGCGCTATGTCAGCACTGATTAACTTTTTCTAAAGAAAACACAAAAAGAGTGGGAATGCCTGCTCTTTTTTGTTATAATAAATGCAGATAAAAGCGAGAACAAGGGCCATCAGGCTTTTTTATTACGCTTTGAATTAAACCCTAGGCATTCATTTACATTTAACACTCGAGCCTTGAGGAAAGATGGTCAATGGTGTTTAAATGTCATTTAGAAAAAAGAAAGGAATCCTAAAATGCTAGATTCATTCGACAAGGGCTGGTTCGTCCTTCAAACGTATTCAGGATACGAAAACAAAGTTAAAGAAAACCTTTTGCAACGTGCTCAAACTTATAATATGCTTGAAAATATCTTGCGTGTTGAAATCCCAACTCAAACTGTCAATGTTGAGAAAAACGGTAAAGTTAAAGAAGTGGAAGAAAACCGCTTCCCTGGTTACGTTCTTGTTGAGATGGTAATGACAGACGAAGCATGGTTCGTTGTCCGTAATACTCCGAACGTTACTGGTTTCGTTGGTTCTCATGGTAACCGTTCTAAACCAACACCACTTTTGGAAGAAGAAATCCGTCAAATCTTGATTTCAATGGGTCAAACAGTTGATGTCTTTGATACTAATATCAAGGTTGGTGATGTGGTTCAAATCATTGATGGTGCCTTTATGGGTCAAGAAGGCCGTGTTGTAGAAATTGAAAACAACAAGGTTAAAATCATGATTAACATGTTTGGTTCAGAAACAGCTGCTGAACTTGAACTTTACCAAATCGCTGAACTTTAAGATGGATAAAAAGAGGTTGGGATAAGAGACTTCAACCTCGAAAGACTATCTCATTAAACTTGAGGGAGAGGCTAGAAGCTAGATTTTTAAAATTTAGTTCTGTGTCACTCCCTTTTTTCTAACGGATGATGATGAATTACAAACGATTTTACGATAGGATTAGCACTCCTTTGCGTTCTTACGCTAAGGTTTTAGAAGGCTTGAACAAAATTATAACTAGGACTTTTTACCTGCTTTTTCCTATATTTCTTATTTGGGTTTGGCTAAGGGGTGGTTGGTTTATTCTCTCTACGACAGTGCTTATTATGGGGGGAGGCTTTTTCCTTCTTTCTCTTGGTCGTAGTCTCTATAATCGACCGCGTCCATACCAGACTTGGGCTATCCAATCCCTTATTAAGAAGGACAGTCTAGGCAAGTCCTTTCCCAGCCGGCATGTTTTCTCAGCGACTGTTATTGCTATGTTGGCGCTGACGCTTAACCCCTGGCTAGGTGGGGCTATGCTTTTTCTGGCGGGTGCTCTAGCTCTTTTGCGCGTGCTAGGTGGTGTTCACTATCCTAGTGATGTTTTAGCAGGCTATGTCATTGGAATCCTTGTGGGTCTTCTTCTTTACCTATAGAAAATCTAGTCCTTCTTTGAAAGAGGAGGGCTTTTTTCGTTGAAAAAAGAAAGCTACCTCTGGGCACCTTTCTTTTTGTTCTAAAATTCGAGTTGGCAATTAAAGGCTGTTCCCACCATTAGATATTGGTTTAGTTTAGGACATGTTCTGTAATAGCTTGAGCCACACCATGTTCATCATTTGAAGTCGTTACTAAGTTTGCAGTTTCCTTAACCCCTTCAGGTGCATTGCCCATAGCAATTCCCAGGCCAGCTAGAGCCAGCATAGGACTATCGTTGAAGTTATCTCCGATTGTCATGACTTCTTCAAGAGGAAGGTCGTAATATTTGGCAACCTCGATGAGAGCGTGTTCTTTAGAAACATGTTTGGCTGTGACTTCAAGATAGTTATCTTTGGATAAGTAGAATGCTGTCTGTGTAAAATCCATGCTTAGGAGTTTTTGGTGGAGGTCCTGAATAACTTCAGGCTCATCAATCAACAAAAGCTTGTGGATAGGAGGCTCTGAATCTGAGACCGTGTCTTGCAGCTCCTTAATAATAGGAGATTCACCCGTGATGCTTCCTTCCAACTGAGACCATTTGTCTAGTTTGTTGGTAATCCAATCCTTGCCAGAGTAGATATTCACAGAGACACTTGGATAATCTGTGGATAAGTAGCTAAGAAGTTCTTGAATTTCAGCTTTATCCACAGGGTGTTGGATGATAGTACGGTCGCCCTCAAGTACTAAGGCGCCGTTGTAGCAGGCGATGGGATTGTCATGAAGTCCCAGTTTGTGAGCGATTGGTTGCATCCCTAGTGGAGAACGGGCAGAAGCTAAAACAAAGGGAATATTTGCCTTTTCAAGCTCTGGCATTACCTCAATCAGTTGTTCATCCACCTGGTGGTTACTAGTGAGAATAGTGCCATCAATGTCACTGATAATCAAACGGATATTACTCATAGTCGCTATCCTTTCCATCATATAAAATCGTTACTCTGTCTTTAAGGGCTTCGACCAAATCAGGATCAGGTTTTTTATCTGTAATCCAGTAGTCAAAGTCTTTAATCTTACCCAAGATATATTTGGAATGTTTTTCATATTTATCAGATTCAGCAATAAGAATCTTGGTTCGGGCAGCCTGCATGGCCAGTTGCTTAACAGCAACATCCTCCTCGTCCTCATAACTGACCACTCCTTGATTGAGACTAGCCGCTCCAAAGAAGGCTAAGTCAAATTGTAGATGTTGCAAGAGCTGGGCTTCGTGAAGCGAATAGTAGAAGCGGTTTTTACTGTAAAATCTTCCTCCCAAGAGATGGAAGTCAACGCCTTCTTTGCCACTTAGGACCAAGGCGTTGTCCAAAGAGTGGGAGTAGACAGTGACCTTCTTAGTCAATTTTTGTGAGACTTCAAGCATCAAGGTAGAGACATCGAAAAAGAGTAGAGATTGGTCTTTGACCAAGCTAAGCGCTAGGTCTGCCATTTTTTTCTTGTCTTCAGTGAGTCCTTTCTGACGTTCTTGGAAGCCTAGAACAGTGGTATTTTTAACTGGAAGAATGCCACCATGGGTACGTTGAGCCAGATTCCTCTGGCTGAGACAGTCGAAATCTCTTCTGACAGTGTCTTTGGAAACTCCTAATTCATCGACCATTTCCTTGACAGATAGGTTTCCCCTCTCTTCCAGGAGTGTTAATATTTTCTCTAATCGTTGCTCCTGATACATGAGTCACCTTCTTTCTGATACTAGTATAGCATCTTTTTGCTTTTTCACAATACAAAAGCGCAAAAAAACTTAAAAAGAACGAAAATAACGCAAAACAGACTCAGGTGAATTTGCCTTTTAAAGTTCCCTTATCATCTTTAAAAATCCCTCAAAAATGCTATAATAGAAGCATTACGAATATTGGAGAGAAACCATGAGTTTTTACAATCATAAAGAAATCGAGCCTAAGTGGCAAAAATACTGGGCTGACAATCACACTTTTAAGACAGGAACAGACGCCTCAAAACCTAAGTTTTATGCGCTTGACATGTTCCCTTACCCATCTGGAGCGGGTCTTCACGTAGGACACCCAGAAGGATACACAGCGACTGATATCCTCAGCCGTTTCAAACGTGCACAAGGCTACAACGTCCTTCACCCAATGGGATGGGATGCCTTTGGTTTGCCTGCAGAGCAATACGCTATGGATACAGGGAATGACCCGGCGGAATTCACAGCGGAAAACATTGCCAACTTCAAACGCCAAATCAATGCGCTTGGCTTCTCTTACGACTGGGACCGTGAAGTCAATACTACAGATCCAAACTACTACAAGTGGACGCAATGGATCTTCACCAAGCTTTATGAAAAAGGCTTAGCCTATGAAGCAGAGGTACCAGTAAACTGGGTTGAAGAATTGGGAACAGCCATCGCCAACGAAGAAGTCCTTCCTGATGGAACATCTGAGCGTGGTGGCTATCCAGTTGTCCGTAAACCAATGCGCCAATGGATGCTTAAAATTACTGCCTATGCAGAGCGCTTGCTCAATGACTTGGATGACCTTGATTGGCCAGAGTCTATCAAGGACATGCAACGCAACTGGATTGGTAAATCAACTGGTGCCAATGTCACCTTCAAAGTGAAAGGAACAGACAAGGAATTCACCGTCTTTACCACTCGTCCTGATACTCTTTTTGGTGCAACTTTTACTGTCTTGGCTCCTGAGCATGACTTGGTAGATGCTATCACAACACCTGAACAAGCTGAGGCTGTAGCTGATTACAAACACCAAGCTAGCCTTAAATCAGACTTGGCTCGTACAGACCTTGCCAAGGAAAAGACAGGGGTTTGGACTGGCGCTTATGCCGTAAACCCTGTCAATGGTAAAGAAATTCCAATCTGGATTGCCGACTATGTTCTTGCTAGCTACGGAACAGGTGCTGTTATGGCCGTACCTGCCCACGATGAACGTGACTGGGAATTTGCTAAACAGTTTGATCTTCCAATTGTAGAAGTGCTTGAAGGTGGCAACGTTGAAGAGGCTGCTTACACAGAAGACGGCCTTCACGTCAACTCTGACTTCTTGAACGGTCTTAACAAAGAAGAAGCGATTGCCAAAATCGTGGCTTGGTTGGAAGAAAAAGGATTTGGTCAAGAAAAAATCACTTACCGTCTTCGTGACTGGCTCTTTAGTCGTCAACGTTACTGGGGTGAACCAATCCCAATCGTTCATTGGGAAGATGGCACTTCAACAGCTGTTCCAGAAAGTGACTTGCCACTTGTCTTGCCAGTAACCAAGGATATCCGCCCTTCAGGTACTGGTGAAAGCCCATTGGCTAACTTGACAGACTGGCTTGAAGTGACTCGTGAAGATGGTGTCAAAGGTCGTCGTGAGACGAATACGATGCCACAATGGGCAGGTTCAAGCTGGTACTACCTCCGCTATATCGATCCACATAACACAGAAAAATTGGCTGATGAGGATCTACTCAAACAATGGTTGCCAGTCGATATCTACGTGGGTGGTGCAGAACACGCTGTGCTCCACTTGCTTTACGCTCGTTTCTGGCATAAATTCCTCTATGACCTCGGTGTCGTTCCAACTAAGGAACCATTCCAAAAACTCTTTAACCAAGGAATGATCTTGGGAACTAGCTATCGTGACCACCGTGGTGCTCTTGTGGCGACTGACAAGGTTGAAAAACGTGATGGTTCATTCTTCCACATGGAAACAGGGGAAGAATTGGAGCAAGCACCGGCTAAGATGTCTAAATCCCTCAAGAACGTGGTGAACCCAGACGATGTGGTGGAACAATACGGTGCTGATACCCTTCGTGTCTATGAAATGTTCATGGGACCACTTGATGCTTCAATCGCTTGGTCTGAAGAAGGTCTAGAAGGAAGCCGTAAGTTCCTCGACCGTGTTTACCGTTTGATCACAAGTAAAGAAATCGTTGCGGAAAACAATGGCGCTCTTGACAAGGTTTATAACGAAACGGTTAAATCTGTCACAGAGCAAATCGAGTCTATGAAATTCAACACAGCCATTGCCCAACTCATGGTCTTTGTCAATGCAGCTAACAAGGAAGACAAACTCTACGTGGATTACGCCAAAGGCTTTATCCAATTGATCGCTCCATTTGCGCCTCACTTGGCAGAAGAACTCTGGCAAACAGTGGCGGCAACAGGTGAGTCTATCTCTTACGTAGCTTGGCCAACATGGGACGAAAGCAAATTGGTTGAAGACGAAATCGAAATCGTTGTTCAAATCAAAGGTAAAGTCCGTGCCAAATTGATGGTCGCTAAAGATCTTTCACGCGAAGAGTTGCAAGAAGTAGCTCTTGCTAACGAAAAAGTCAAAGCAGAGATCGATGGCAAGGAAATTGTGAAAGTAATTAGTGTACCTAATAAACTCGTTAATATTGTCGTTAAATAACGAGTTTATTAGCCTTATCTGCTACCTTCAACAGTCCACTGGACTATTGAAGCCGAATAAACTTGTTAACATCGTTGTTAAATAAAAATGAATCCTTCGGAGCTAGGCTCTGGAGGATTTTTTACTCTTCTTGACAAGAAAACGATATTTTGTTAATATCATTAACAAAAAGAAGGAAACTATGAATAAGAAAGAACTGCAGAAGTTTAATAATCGTTTTAACAGCTTTGTCTTAGCCTTTGAACGGTTGAAAAAGAATCAGCATAGAAATAGTATTGATAAATCAATCACTATTAATGAAGTCCATTTGATTGACCTGATAGGTCGAAATCAGCCTGTGAATCTAGTAAAATTATCTGAGTTACTTGAAGTATCAAGGAGTGCCGTTACTCAGAGTGTTAGACGTTTAACCAAGAAAGACCTCGTTGCTTTTGAATTTGCACAGGATAATGAAAAAAATAAATATCTGATATTATCCAAAAAAGGGGTTGACGTTTTTAACGTCCATAAAGAGCAGCAAGAACATATTGAAAAAACCATTTTTTCAGTTTTAAGAAACTATAGTGAAGAGGACCTTCAAATGGTTATGAAACTGATGGATGATGTTGAACAGGTATGGCGAGAATTACCGTGGTAAAAATCACGGTAATTTTAAAACTACATTGTTAATCACATTAACAAAAAAAGAGGAAGATATGAATATACAAATTGAACTTATCTCAGAGTCTGAGTTAGCAGACGAATCTTTTAATATTGTCATCAATGGCTTAAAACCAAGAGAAACATATCGAGTCGAGATGTACCTAACTGATTATTATTGTATCAATGCCCCCATGCTTTTAGCTCATGATGGTTTATGGAGATCAACAGGGATTTTTGTATCAGATAAGAATGGTATTATTGATATGTCACAAACTCCATCTTGTTCTGGCTCTTATGAAGGCATTTCAACAATGGGACTATTTTCTAATGCAAAGCCCTTGACCAATAAGAAAAAGAAGCTCCCAACCTCTCTTTCTAAAATTCCTTTACTAGATCGGTTTTTTGTGGAAATCAAAATTATGCAAGGAAATACTGTCATTGCAGAGAGAACTTTCACAAGATATTACATGATTTCGCAAATTAGTCATAAAGATATTTACGGGAGATATTTTCAAGGGAGACTCTTCTATGATAAAAAGGCAATAAAAACACCAGCATTGATTATTGTGAGCGGTAGTGAAGGACGGATTGAAAAGGCCCAGAATATAGCTCAGCTTTTATCTTCTAGAGGTTATATTTGTTTAGCAGTTGCCTACTTTGGTTTAGAGGGGTTGCCAAAACATTTGGAACGTATTCCTTTAGAGTGCCTTGTGGAAGCAAAGGATTATCTACGTCAGCATCCTCAAGTAGATAGTGAAAGAATTGGAATCTATGGACGGTCTAAGGGAGCAGAGTTAGTTTTAGCTGAGGAGAGCATTTTTAATGACGTTCAATGTTTGGTACTAAATTCACCCTCTGATGTGGTGTATGAGGGGATAAAAGGAAAATGGAACTCCCATACTTCTTCTTGGACGTATTTGCAAAAAGAACTTCCTTATCAAAAGTTTCGACTTAGAGATTATCTGTTCAGCAAACTTTTAAAAAAATCCTTCCCTAAAGATTGCTCTGCTAGGATAGATATTGGTCAAATGCACTCACCAATCTTATTACTCGGAAGTACTGTTGATGAAATATGGGATGCCTCGTCAGCAATAGACAAAATTGTCTCACATTATAAAGGCCACCACATTACATTTAAAAAATACCATGAAACAGGTCACATGTTGACAGTAGCTTATCAACCCAATCATCGCTATCGAAAAGATTGGCGTTTACTGATGAAAGAGAGTAAGGATTCTTGGTTGGCTACGATTCATTTTTTTGATAGGCATTTGAAGAAGCAATACTACAAATCCTATGGAAATGATATAAAAAGTAATTCATTCCCCCTTTTGATGGGTTCTCATAGTGAGAGATTGTGTTACTGTCTTACTAGCAATTAAAGTTGAAAGTCAGTTTTTTCTTTTTTATTGGGGAAATTGATTTTTATGAAAAACACTGTTAATCTCTTCCATCCCTCCACTTGGACTCTCATTTTGACCACTTATCCCCAAAAGCCGTTTTTTAAACGGCTTTTTTGCTAGACTGGTTCTATCAAAAGGAGAGAGAACATGATATTACAAGCTAAAAACATAAGTAAACGGTATGGAAATCATTTAGCCGTAAACAATATTCACTTACAGTTTGAAAAGGGAACGTTTAATGCGATTCTAGGACCAAATGGGGCGGGGAAATCAACGACGATTTCCATGTTGATTGGTTTGAAACAACCAACGCAAGGTGAAATCATCTATGAACCCGGTACTAAAATTGGTGTGGTCTTCCAAACCAGTGTTTTAGATGAGATGCTGACGGTTAGGGAAAATCTGACCATTCGTGCGAAACAGTATAAAGGCTTAAAACCCGATCGTGTGTCTGATCTCATTGGTCGGCTAGGGCTATCAGCTTTTCAAAAGCAGAAATATGGGACGCTTTCAGGTGGCCAAAAGCGTCGGGTTGACATTGCACGTGCTTTGCTCTCACAACCAGATATTCTGTTCTTAGATGAGCCAACGACAGGTTTGGATATCCAAACTCGGAAGTCTATTTGGGATTTGCTCTATCAATTGCAGAGAGAAGAGGGGATGACTGTTGTACTGACCACGCATTATCTTGACGAAGCGGATGAAGCTGATCTGATTTATATTGTGGACCATGGAAAAGTGATTGCTCAGGGATCAGCATTAGATATTAAGAGTCAGTATGCAAAAAATATCTTGAAAATTCGTTTCAAGGAGATGCAGCAGATAGAAAGTCTTAAAACTTCGGGAATGTCAGTAGAGCAACAAAGTCAATTGGAGTATGTTTTTCAACCCGAGAGTGAAAGGGAAGCCATTGATTACCTGGCACAAGTTAGAGATAGAATAGCCCATTTTGAGTTTCGTCCCGGGACCATGGATGATGCCTTTATTGCACTTACAGGAAGGGAGGTTCGCTAATGCTAGCCTTACTAAAGCGAAATTTTTTATTGTACTTCAGGAATCGTTCAGGAGTTTTCTTCTCCTTGTTGGGAGCCTTGATTTCCTTTATTCTCTATATTATTTTTCTTCAAAAAAATCTAACAGATGCTTGGGCTCAGCTCCCCAATAGTGGTCCTTTGTTAAATAATTGGTTGATGAGCGGGACGCTGGCTGTGACAGGGATAACGACGAGTCTGGCCGCACTGACTCAGTTGGTAAAGGACCGTGAACATCAAGTAGATCAGGATCTTTATTTATCGAATCATGGGAAATGGCGGTTACCGTTTTCGTATCTAGCGAGTGCAATCATCATTTCTTTTGCCATGCAGGTCCTTATGTATGTGTTGATGTGTAGCTATTTTAGAGAAGTGCCAAAATTATACATACTACCTGAAGTGCTCCTCATTATGATGCTTAGTAGCCTGCTTTCTAGCTTAGTGAATGCCATTTTTGTTTACTTTTTCCAATCCGTAGACAGTCTTGGAAAGTTTGCGACCATAGTGGGGACAGCTTCTGGTTTTTTGGTAGGAACTTATGTACCTTTGGGCGTTTTACCTGATTTTGCACAACTACTAATGAAATGTACCCCAGCAACTTATATTGCTGCACTTTATCGACAAGTCCTCATGAAAGAAACATTAAGTGAGACCTTTAAAGGTCAAGATAACCTTCTTCAAGAGTTTCAAGAAAAAATGGGCATTCAGCTCAAGTGGCAAGGTTTATTGACAAAGGAAAATACTTACCTTATAGTGTTAGGAGGTATTCTTCTAGCAAGTATTCTTTGGATTATTTTAGTGAAAAGAACTAGTCAGAAAAAATAAGTGAGAGTTGGAATAGGAATGAAACTTCGTTTTGAAGAAAAATCGGATATTTCGGCAAAGGATCCCTGTGTGGTCATCCAAGCAGAGCGATTGTCTGATCAAGCACGAGAGGTAATGGATTATCTCGAACAATTTTCAGTTGTAAATCAAGTGGTGATTCCTATTAAAACGGATGATCATTTGGTTATGGTAAAAATTGACGATATTATCCTAGCTGAGATTGAGAAGAATGTGTTAACGATTTATACCGTAAACAATACCTATACGATGAGAGAGACACTGACAAACTTTCAGCATCGCATCAACCGTCGAAGTTTTTTACAGATATCACGTCATGCTGTTATGAATATAGACCATTTGGAGTCCCTATCAGATAGTTTTTCTGGCAATATGATGGCTAAAATGACAGGTGGAGTGAAGTCCAGTGTCAGCCGAAAATATGTCAAATCCTTGATGGATTATTTAGGGGTGTAGGAGGAACCAATGAAACGTTTAATTGCTTATTTTGTATCCGGCGTGAGAACGGGATCGTTCTTTTACCTTGCACTCCTTTTACTTGGTCAATTATTTCCGCAGCTTATCTATCCCAAAGTTAGTGTTGGGAATATTTTAGCCCTCTTTATGATGAGTGGTTTGATGGGAATGCTCTCGTGGATTTTGGAAGAGCTTGACCGCATGTCGTACAGACTTAGAGTAATCTTGCATTTCTTGTTGACGGCGATTGTACTTACACTGACTTGCCTACTATCAGGCTGGTATGAGGCTTTAACGAACCCTGCTATCTGGATTGTTTTCATTTCCGTTTATAGTATTATCTGGCTTTATCTCATTTGGCAAATGCATATGAGAACACAGCGTATTAATCAAGCTTTACTACATCGTCGAAGCCAGAAAAAGAAAGAAAAGTAATAAATTATAGTAAACTTCAAAAATACTCTTTTTCCTCTTGACCCTCACGCCACGTCATAGCCTATACTCTTAATCAGAGAGGAGTTCTAATGAAATCTGTAAAAGAAGTGAGCCAACTATCAGGTGTCAGTGTGCGCACCCTTCATTATTATGACGAAATTGATTTGCTGAAACCGTCAGTTGTGGCTGAAAATGGTTACCGTTACTATAATCGCGATGCGGTTGTCCGTTTGCAAGAAATATTGCTTTACCGTGAGTTAGACTTTCCTCTCAAAAAAATTAAGGAAATCGTAGGTCAACCAGGTTATGACAAAGTTCAAGCACTTAGGGATCAGATTAAGCTCTTAGAGCTGAAAAGGTCCCGTTTAGAAGCCGTAATAGCTCATGCCAAGGCCTTACAAATGGAGGAAGAAGAAATGTCATTTGAAGCATTTGATCAAAAAGCTGTGGAAGCCTTTCAGGAAGAAGCTCAGGCTAGATGGGGTCAGACAGAAGCTTATCAAGCTTTCGCGGCTAAGGAAGAGGAGTCCTTCCCTGAAGTTACAAAAGAGATGACTGCAATCATGTCTACCTTTGGACAGCTCAAGGAGTATAATCCTGGGGATGATAGTGTTCAGGAGCAAGTAAAGGTGTTACAAGACTATATTAGTCAGCATTTTTATCCATGTGACCAAACGGTATTAGCTGGTCTCGGTCAGATGTATCAAACAGATAATCGCTTTTCTAGTTTTATTGATAAAGTTGGAGGAGCAGGGACTGCCACTTTTCTCGCAGAAGCTATTCGTATTTATTGTCAATAAACTAAAGCCAAAGTCTTAGGGACTTTGGCTTTTTTCATGCCATAGTGACATTTATGTCACTATTTTTATAATCATTTAATGTTTATAATTAATGTATCGTTTTAGAAGGCGATTGGTTAAGTGTTTCTGCTATTTTGCTTGAAATTTTCTTGCAGATAAGCGGAGAAAAGTCAATCAAATTCTAACCTAAATCAAATTTATGGAGGAAATCATGTCCATTTTAACCATCGACCACATCTCAAAGTACTATAATCTCGACGGTACGAACCAAGAGCGCGCTTTGAACGATGTTACACTTGAGATTGCACCAGGAAAGATCACTGCTATCTACGGTCCATCTGGCTGTGGTAAGACCAGTCTGCTTAGTATTATTAGTGGTCTGGATAGCCAGTATCAAGGAAATCTTTATTTCAAAAATCAAAACATGCGAGATTTTTCAGAGCGTGCCTTGACCTATTTTAGAAAGGCCCATATTGGCTTTGTCTTTCAGAATTTCAATCTTATCCCTCATCAATCAGTCCTTGAAAATGTCAAGATGCCTCTTTACGTTAAAAATATGACTGATAAAGAGATGGTCAAGATTGCGGAAAGGGAGCTCAGCCGTCTTGGAATCGGAGACTTTATCACGAAAAATGTTAAGCAGCTTTCTGGTGGGCAAAAACAACGTGTGGCAATTGCCCGTGCCTTGGTCAATAACCCAGAAATGATTGTGGCTGATGAACCGACAGGTTCTCTTGATTCTCAGTCTCAGGAAAATGTTCTCGAAATTTTTAAAGAGCTAGCCGAGGCAGGTAAAACTGTGATTATCGTAACCCATAACCCTGAAGTGGCGGATTATGCGGATGTTGTCATTAAAATGAAGGATGGTGAAGTCGTTGAAACAATCGAAAAATAAGGGATTGACCCTCAAGAATAAACTCAAATTGTCATTGAACAACTTTATGGAACGTAAGTGGCGTAATCTTTTGATTGCGACGGCAACTTCCATTGGTTTTATCGGTGTCTTGATTTCCTTTGGTTTGGGAAATGCTATTGTTGGTATGATTAATGACAGTACCGATGGTGGCAACATTCCATCCCAAATTCAGATCAGTCTTAGTGCTAAATCAGCAGCCAGAGGGGTTCTAAATGCGGATGACGAGAAGTTTATTCGTAGCCAGATTAAGAGTGATGACATTAAGTATTTGGAGAGTCCCTTTGGAATGAACATGGCAAGTCTTACCCTTGATGGCAAGACCATGGATTTCAGCAAGGACCTTCCTAACTATTCTCAGGTTATCAGTCTCTACAAGAACACAAAAATCTCTACATCTCGCAATGATAAGGATAAAATTTCAGCTGGGAAACCTTTTAAATCTGAAGATGAAAAGGGCTTAACCCTTCCGATGAGTTTTGTCAAACGCTACAACCAAGAAACAGGGAAGAAGCTCAGGGCTAAAGACTTTATCGGTAAAGAAATTTCAGCTCAGATTGTTGAAAATACTGCTGAGGGAACTAAAGTAGCGGATATCAAGACTAAGATTGTCCGTATTGTTGATGACAGCGAGGATGCTGAAGAGGGCAATAGCTATATGCCAGCTAAACAATTGGAAGAATTGCTCAAAGAAAATGGCTTTACCAAAACAGTCTCTTACATGCTTTTGGAGCTCAAAGATCCAGCCAAGACTAAGGAAGTCACTAAAAAATTGCAGAAAAACAAGAAGTATCTGGTTCTTTCACAGCAGGCCATCCTAGATGTCATTATTAAATTCATCCGTGTGATCCAGGCCCTCTTGATTATCCTTTCGTCACAAGCTATCCTAGTTTCAGCTGTTATGATTGGAATTATCATCTATATTAATATTATGCAACGCTCAAAAGAGATTGGTGTTATGAAGGCCGTCGGTTACCTTAATCGTGACGTGAAAGCTATCTTTGTTTATGAGGCACTTTGGATTACGGGTATCTCACTAGCCCTTGCCCTCCTTGTATCGCAGGGCATTGGAAGCTTGGCCAACATGATTGTTTCACATCTCTACCCAAGTGTCAGCAAGGTGTTTGACCTAAATCTGACCTCAATTCTCATCATGTTTGGCTTTTCACTCTTGATGGGCTATGTGTCAGCCTACCTTCCAGCCCGTAAAATCAGTAAAATGGATCCTGTCGAGTCCCTAAGATATGAATAGAAATGAAGAGTAGTCTCCCTAGGCTACTCTTTTTTTGTCAAAACAAGCATTAGAAAATTCGGAAAATCCTAACAATAATTAACTTTCTGAAAAGTGGAGACAATTGCTCAAAAATGCTATAATAGTCAGCATATACAGGCTATTAATAACAAAAAAGAAGTACCTATTCGATTGGAGGAGTTCCATGTATAAAGATGATAGTTTAACCTTGCACACTGACTTGTATCAAATCAATATGATGCAAGTTTACTTCAACCAAGGTATTCACAATAAAAAGGCCGTTTTCGAAGTTTATTTCCGTCAACTTCCGTTTAAAAATGGCTTTGCTGTGTTCGCAGGTCTGGAGCGTATTGTCAACTATCTTGAAAATCTGACTTTCTCAGAAACTGATATTGCTTATCTAAAAGATTTAGGTTATCCTGAGGATTTTCTGGATTATCTAGCCAACCTAAAACTCGAGTTGATTATCAATTCGGCCCTTGAGGGTGATTTGGTATTTGCTAATGAACCGATTTTCCAAGTGGAAGGTCCCTTGGCCCAGTGTCAGCTAGTAGAGACTGCCTTGCTAAATATCCTCAATTACCAAATTCTTATTGCTACTAAGGCAGCTCGTATTCGTTCTGTCATTGAGGATGCTCCTCTGTTGGAATTTGGGACACGTCGTGCACAAGAGATGGATGCAGCAATCTGGGGAACGCGTGCAGCCGTGATTGGTGGTGCTGATGCAACGTCCAATGTACGTGCCGGTAAGATTTTCGGCATTCCAGTTTCTGGTACTCATGCTCATGCTCTTGTTCAAGCCTATGGCAATGATTACGATGCCTTCAAAGCCTATGCATCAACTCATAAGGACTGTGTATTCCTTGTAGATACCTATGACACTCTCAAAATTGGAGTTCCGAATGCCATTCGCGTAGCTAAAGAGCTGGGTGATAAGATCAATTTCTTGGGTGTCCGTCTTGATTCAGGTGATTTGGCTTATCTATCGAAGCAAGTCCGTAAGCAGTTGGATGCTGCCGGTTTCCCTGATGCCAAAATTTATGCTTCAAATGACCTTGATGAAAATACCATCCTCAACTTGAAGATGCAAAAGGCCAAAATTGATGTCTGGGGAGTGGGTACTAAGCTTATCACTGCCTATGATCAACCAGCCTTGGGTGCTGTCTACAAGATTGTCTCAATGGAAGATGATCAAGGAGTCATGCATGATACTATCAAATTGTCCAACAATGCTGAGAAGGTTTCGACACCAGGTAAGAAGCAAGTCTGGCGTATTACGAGTCGTGCTAAGGGCAAATCAGAAGGTGACTATATCACTTTCGCAGACACGGATGTTAACGCTCTAGAAGAAATTAATATGTTCCACCCAACATACACCTACATTAATAAGACTGTTCGTGATTTTGATGCAGTACCACTCTTGGTCCCAATCTACGACAAGGGGCAACTCATCTATGACTTGCCTAGTCTTAATGAAATCAAGGCTTATGCGACTAAGGAATTGGATGAGCTTTGGAATGAGTACAAGCGCGTGCTTAACCCTCAAGATTATCCAGTTGACTTGGCTAAAGATGTTTGGGATAACAAGATGACCTTGATTGATAATGTCCGTAAGAAAGCCCATGACTTGTCAGAGTAAAAGGAGAAATTATGACTTTGCAAGAAACTATTATTGCTCAACTAGGCGTTAAACCTAGCATTGATCCAAAAGAAGAGATTCGAAAATCTGTTGATTTTTTGAAGGCCTACATGCTAAAGCATCCTTTCCTAAAAACCTATGTTTTGGGAATTTCAGGAGGTCAGGATTCTACCTTGGCTGGCCGTCTAGCACAACTTGCGGTTGAAGAGCTCCGTGCAGAGACAGGAAAAGACTATCAGTTTATCGCCATTCGTTTACCATACGGTGTCCAAGCAGATGAAGATGATGCCCAACGTGCTCTTGCTTTTATCAAGCCAGATGTGAGTCTTGTGGTTAACATCAAAGAAGCTGTTGATGGTCAGGTTGCGGAACTTGCCAAGGCAGGCGTAACCGTTTCTGACTTTAACAAGGGTAATATCAAGGCCCGTCAACGTATGATTACCCAATATGCGGTTGCGGGAGAAAATAGTGGGGCAGTTATCGGGACAGACCACGCCGCTGAAAACCTTACTGGCTTCTTCACAAAATTTGGCGATGGTGGTGCGGATATTTTGCCGCTCTTTCGTCTAAACAAGCGTCAAGGTGCAGCCCTTCTTGCAGAACTTGGTGCGGACAAGGTCCTTTATGAAAAAGTGCCAACAGCGGACTTGGAAGAGGATAAACCAGGAATCGCTGATGAAGTGGCACTTGGTGTGACCTACCGTGAAATTGATGATTACCTTGAAGGCAAGGAAGTATCAGCCAAAGCCCAGGATACTATTGAGAATTGGTGGCGTAAAGGTCAACACAAACGTCACTTGCCAATCACTATTTTTGATGAGTTTTGGAAATAAGAGGAGAATTGATTTATGATTAAAGCTTATATTGACTTTTGGAAACGTGCCTTTGACTTTAGCGGACGTTCGACTCGTCCAGACTACTGGTGGGCTTACTTGGTTAATGTCATTATTATTACTATTCTTACTGTTTTTTGTGTTCTTATTCCTTTCTTCAGTAATGTTGACCTTAGTGATCCAGCTCTGTTGAATAATCAGACTGAACTGCAAAAAATAATTATTACCTATGCTTGGCCACTAATACTTTTTAGCTTAATTGAACTTATCCCTCAATTGTCTCTACAAATCCGTCGTTTAAGAGATGCAGGCTTTCATCCGGCTTGGGTACTTCTAAGTTATATAGGGCTTGTACCATTCTTGGCTATCTTCTCATTGATTGGAAGCATTGTCCTCCTTATCATGTCTTGTCAACCAACGAAACCAGCACCAGAAACACTGGTTGATAAAGTTGAATAAGATTGTCCTACCCCTAGGTTTAACCTAGGGGTATTTTTAAATTGAATTTTCAGAAATTAGTGATAAAATAGAGAAGAATAAGGCTTAAAAGGAGGAATCTTATGACTTCATTATCAACAGATTTCACAGATAAACTATTTGCAGAATATGAGGCCAATGCCAAGTACAGTGCTATTGAGAATGCTGTAACTCATAATGGCTTGCTCAAATCCATCGAAACACGTCAATCAGAAGTTGAAAACGACCACGTTTTCTCAATCGATTTGACTAAAGATGAGGTGTCTAACCAGAAAGCTTCAGGACGTTGCTGGATGTTTGCGGCACTAAATACTTTCCGTCACAAATTAATCTCAGACTTTAAATTGGAAAGTTTCGAACTTTCTCAAGCTCACACTTTCTTCTGGGACAAGTATGAAAAATCAAACTGGTTCTTGGAACAAATCATTGCTACAGCAGATCAAGAGATTGGCAGTCGTAAGGTTAAATTCCTTTTGGATACCCCTCAACAAGATGGTGGACAATGGGATATGGTCGTATCACTTTTTGAAAAATACGGTGTTGTACCAAAATCGGTTTATCCAGAATCTGTATCTTCAAGCAATAGTCGTGAGCTTAACCAATATCTCAATAAGCTTCTTCGTCAAGATGCTCAAATCTTACGTGACCTAATTGCAGGTGGTGCTGATCAGGCTACTGTTCAAGCTAAGAAGGAAGAGCTTCTTCAAGAAATTTTCAATTATCTTGCCATGACTCTTGGTTTACCACCACGTCAGTTTGATTTTGCCTACCGAGATAAGGATGACAACTATCAATCTGAGAAAAATATCACACCACAAGTATTCTTTGAAAAATATGTGGGTCTCAAACTCAGCGACTATGTGTCAGTTATCAACGCTCCAACAACTGATAAACCTTACGGAAAATCTTATACTGTTGAGATGTTAGGTAATGTTGTAGGTGCACCAAGTGTTCGTTATATCAACCTCCCAATGGACCGTTTCAAAGAGCTTGCTATTGCACAGATGAAGTCTGGAGAAACTGTTTGGTTTGGTTCAGATGTTGGTCAAGTTTCAGACCGTCAAAAAGGTATTCTTGCAACTAATGTTTATGACTTTACAGCTAGCATGGATATTAACTTGACTCAAGATAAGGCAGGACGTTTGGACTACAGTGAATCTCTCATGACTCATGCCATGGTATTGACTGGGGTTGATTTGGATGCCGATGGCAAACCTGTTAAATGGAAGGTTGAAAACTCTTGGGGAGACAAGGTTGGACAAAAAGGTTACTTTGTCGCTTCTGATGCCTGGATGGATGAATACACTTATCAAATCGTTGTCCGCAAAGACTTCCTTACAGCTGAAGAATTAGCAGCCTATGAAGCAGAGCCACAAGTACTTGCTCCTTGGGACCCAATGGGAGCCCTTGCTTCAAAATAAGACAATACATGAAAACACTGGAAATTTTCCAGTGTTTTTTATAGTTTCTTTAAAATTTATCGGTAAAAAAAGAGTTATCCAATCGGATAACCCTTCTTATTTCTTATTCTTCTGCTGTAGCAGTGTTTGAATTCGAATGCTCAGAGCCGTTAGAGGCCGATGTCGATGGATTTGTTGAAGCATCAGGCCCATACTGTTGACTATCTTGTGAACTTGATGAGTCACTGCTTTGGCTGGAGTCCGAACTTGATGATGAGCTAGATGTTCCAAGTGATCCTGTGTAAACATTTGATGTTGAAGAACCAGTAAGGAAGACATAGCTACCATTATTATAAACACCGCTAGGCATATCGAAATCTTCAGAACCCGCACCATACATCTGGTTAAGGTAGCTACTTGTTACACCGTAGATTTGTTTAGCGATATCAAGGTCTGAACCATAAAGTGGTGTTTTACGGTTTTTGTAACCTGTCCAAATCGCCATTGCATACTTAGTATTGTAACCAACGAAAGTTTCATCCGGAACCATAAGGTCAGCATAGACACCACTTTCTTTTTGTACTTTATAGTACTCATCGTCACCGTAGTTAGATGTACCAGTCTTACCAGCATTGATTGTACCAGGAACATAAGCTTCAGTTGCTGTACCACCTGTCAATACTTGTTTCAACATACTTGACATCATGTAGGCTGTTTGTGGTGACATGGCTTCGACACCTTTAGAATCAAATGATTTAGTTGAACCATCTTCAAACTTGATTGATTTAATGTAAGAAGGTTTATAGTAAGTACCACCATTTGCAAAGGCTGCATAAGCTGCGGCCATTTTCTCACTTGATGCACCATACTTAGAATCTGATGATGATGTTGAAGATGAGATGGCATTTGAGTAGTACATTTCTGGATACTCGATACCCAAATCCTTCAAGAAGGATTGAGCATATTCCAAACCAGCAGCTTGGAGAGCTTTAACGGCTGTAACGTTACGTGATTGTTGAAGTGCATAAGTCAATGAAATGCTTCCGTAATACTTACGGTCCCAGTTGTAAACTGGTGTTGAAGAACCTGGGAAATTGTAAGGATTATCGTAAACAGTCGTACCAGTGTTTGTATAAACACCTTTTTCAATAGCAGGAGCATAGTCAGTGATTGGTTTCATTGTAGAACCCCAGTCACGGTCTGTTTGAACAGCTTGGTTGGTACCAAGTGCAATGTTTTCGTCTTGGTGACGTGAACCCAATTGGGCAACGACACGACCATTAGTAACATCAATAATAGTAGAAGCAACTTGGAGACTATCGTTTGGATAGTATACGTAGTCGTTAGTATTATAGACGTTCCAGATATATTTTTGAATATCTGGATTAAGGTTAGTGTAGACGTCGAGACCTGCTGAGTAAATATCAGCGTTGGCATCGGTAGATACCTGTTCAATAACTTGTTTGATGTAGTTATCTAAGTATGGCTCATAGCTAGCTTTCTTCGTAAGTGGAAGAAGGCCATCTGATACATCAGTTGCTTTAGCTTGCTCGTACTCTTCTTTAGAAATATTCTTGTCTTCATACATTTCGTCAAGAACAGTGTTACGACGTTCTTTGGCAGCATCTGGATTAGCATAAGGGTCATATTGTGTTGGTGCTTGTGGAATACCAGCAAGAAGAGCTGCTTGGGCAACAGAGAGGTCGCTCAAGTCCTTACCAAAGTAAGATTTAGCTGCAGTCTTCATACCGTAGTAACCATTACCCATATAAACCTTATTAATATAGAAGGTCAAGATTTCTTGTTTAGTGAATTGACGCTCCATTTGGAGTGACAACCAGATTTCTTGTGACTTACGTTTAAGGGTTTGGTCAGAAGTGTTAGTTGAGAAGTAAGCCAACTTAATCAACTGTTGGTCGAGCGTAGACCCCCCTTGGGTGCTGCTACGACGAAGGTTGTTAACAGCTGCCCCCATGATACGGTAGACGTCAATCCCACGGTGAGTGAAGAAACGTTTATCCTCGATAGAGGTGATGGCATTAACTAGAGTTGTTGGAATTTCATCTGTTGATGCACTCTCACGTTTCTCAGCTCCCAAGTCGGCAACAAGACTACCATTAGCGTCGTAAATCTTACTTGAGTTTGTTGATTGCAGTTTGTTCTCGGTAAGTTTAGGAACACTGCTAACATAGTAGGCAAAGAGGCTACCACCAGCGATGACACAGACTACAAAGAAAGTAAGCAGTCCAATAAATCCGTATTTTGCAATACGCCAGCCCAAACTTTGGTCTGAAGCGGCAGAGCGTTTTCCTTTGCCATAGCGAGAAGAATCTGAACGCTTGACCTTGATGTTTTTAGCACGTTTAGTCAAACCGTTAAGTGATTCTTTAAAGTTGCTGAAATTAAATTTAGCCATTATGTGTTACCACCTAATAATTTTTCAATGATTTCTAAGTAAGGAACTTGAGGATAAGCTGCTTCTGCAATTGCATAGCCTCTTTTTTTGATATAATCAAGAGGCATTGATTTCGTCCCTTTATCAATCTGATAAAAAGCGATTAAGTCTTTGGCAGGCAGAAGGTAGGTTTCCTTAAGCGTCGAGAAGTGAAGTAGCACGAAGCAGATCCCATCTTGACTGATGACCTGAGACATGTGCTCAATTTGATGCGCATGAAAGTTTTTCATAGGCATGGATGTCTTTTGTCGTGTCTCTTTGGCTTCAAAATCAATGTAGTATCCTTTGTAAACGCCGGAGTAGTCGGTAGTAGAAGCTTGTCTAAAGTAAGCTTCTACAATCTTTGCTCGTGAGCGTTTGGGATAATCGACTTTGACAATTTGAACAGGGGTAGGTTTTTTATGAATAACGGCTAAACCACGCGACAAATAGTAATCATTAGTCGCGTTAATAGCAGATTCAAAGCTCATCCCCCGATTGGCAAAGTCAACTCTATTTGATTTTTTAGGACGTACTTGTGCTATCTTACGAGATATCTGATGGGGATAGTTTACCATTTCTTTCCCTTCTTCTTTATAAGATATGCATAAAGACTATTTCATTATACCATAAAATGAACGAGGAAAACAACAAATGACATCACTACTGGTAACTGGCTATAAGAGCTTTGAACTCGGTATTTTTAAAGACAAGGACCCTAAAGTAACCATTATCAAGAAAGCAATCAAACGTGATTTGATGCGTTTCTTGGATGATGGTGTGGATTGGATGATTTTTACTGGGAACCTCGGTTTTGAATTTTGGGCACTAGAAGTAGCCAAAGAACTTCAAAAAGACTATCCTTTGAAGTTAGCGACTATCTTCCCTTTTGAAACGCATGGTCAGAATTGGAATGAAGCGAATCAAACAAAACTAGCAGCCTTTAAGCAGGTTGATTTTGTCAAGTACAGCTTCCCCGCTTACCAATCTCCAGCACAGTTTAAACAATTTAATCAGTTTCTCATTGACAATACAGATCAGGCTTATTTATTTTATGAACCTGAAAATGAAACAAATCTGAAATATTTTTACGGTATGATGTTAGAAGCAAGGGGTTATCCCGTATCTAGACTGACTTTTGATGACCTCAATGAAGTCATGTCGGAATAGGATATAATTGAATTTTAAACTTGCATTTTTATCTTTTTTTCTGTATCATAAAAACATTAGACAGTAAAGTATTAGTAAGTTAGATAAGACAAGTATTGGAGAATAAAAATGGCTAAGATTAATTTAACGCCCAAGAAAATCTACGAACAAGAATTTAAAACAAGCATGCGTGGATACGATAAAAAAGAAGTTGATGAGTTTCTAGACGATGTAATCAAAGATTACGGTGTCTATATTGCTCTAGTTAAGGAATTGCAAGAAGAAAATGCAAAACTGAAAGCTAAGACTTCATCAGCTCCTGCTAGTCGCCCAGCATACGCGAGTGCGACAAGTGAGCCATCACCTGCGAATGCCAATGTTGCTTCGGCTTCAAACTATGATATCTTAAAACGTATCAGTCGTTTGGAGAAAGAGGTCTTTGGAAAACAAATCGTCGAGTAAAACTGGTTTGTGCAATTTTTGGATAATCGCATGGTTGCTAGTCTTCCATGAGGAAAGTCCATGCTAGCACTGGCTGTGATGCCAGTAGTGTTTGTGCTAGGTGAATTAATAAGCCTAGGGACTTGATTTTCAAGTTACGGCGAGTGAACTGGCTAAGTCTTAGGATAGGTTTTAGTAGCTCTGAAAGTGCCACAGTGACGGAGTTTTTAGGGAAACCTAAAAAGTGGAACGCGGTAAACCCCTCAAGCTAGCAACCCAAACTTTGGTAGGGGCATGGGATGGCTGGAAACGAACGGACCATCCTGACTGCTTTGCAGTAGACAGATGATTATCGAAGGAAGTGGTACCTAGTCACTTCTGGAACAAAACATGGCTTATAGAAAATTGCATATAGGTGAGGCTGGGACACATGTCTCAGCCTTCTTTTAGCAAGAATTCTCTCTTTTATATTTAAAGAAAAGAGTGGGAAATAAGCTATCGGTTAAGAAAGTTTGTACGCGTAACAATGAGATAAAAGGATAACAATGAAAGAAACATTTACATTAGTAGCAACTGCAGCAGCAGGTCTTGAGGCTGTGGTTGGACGTGAATTGCGTGAGTTAGGTTATGACACGCAGGTTGAAAATGGTAAGGTGCGTTTCCAAGGTGGTGTTCGTGCAATTGCTGAAACCAACCTTTGGTTGAGAGCAGCAGATCGTATCAAGATTGTAGTGGGTGAATTTCCAGCACGTACCTTTGAGGAACTCTTTCAGGGAGTTTTTGCTTTAGACTGGGAAAATTATCTTCCGCTAGGTGCAAAGTTCCCAATTTCTAAGGCTAAATGTGTTAAATCAAAGCTTCATAATGAGCCATCTGTTCAGGCGATTTCAAAAAAAGCTGTCGTTAAGAAATTGCAGAAGTATTTCCACCGTCCAGAAGGAGTGCCTCTCCAAGAAACAGGAGCGGAATTTAAGATTGAAGTCTCTATTTTGAAGGATAAGGCTACGGTTTTGATTGATACCACAGGTGCTAGTCTCTTTAAGCGTGGCTACCGTACTGATAAAGGTGGAGCACCGATTAAAGAAAATATGGCGGCTGCTATCCTTGAACTTAGTAATTGGTATCCGGATAAACCATTGATTGACCCGACTTGTGGTTCAGGGACCTTCTGTATTGAGGCTGCAATGATTGGCATGAACATTGCACCAGGATTTAATCGTGATTTTGCCTTTGAAGCATGGAATTGGGTGGATAAGGATTTAGTACAGTCGGTACGTGATGAAGCAGATAGCAAGGCAAACTACGATATTGAATTAGATATTATGGGTTGTGATATTGATGGCCGTATGGTTGAAATTGCAAAAGCCAATGCTCGTGAGGCAGGTCTTGAAGATGTTATTAAATTGAAACAAATGCGTTTACAGGACCTGAAAACAGATAAAATCAATGGTGTCATTATTTCAAACCCTCCTTATGGTGAGCGTTTGTTGGATGACAAGGCTGTGGATATCTTGTATAATGAAATGGGTCAAACTTTTGCGCCACTTAAAACTTGGAGCAAGTTTATCTTGACCAGCGATGAACAATTTGAAAGCAAATACGGTATGAAAGCCGATAAAAAACGTAAGCTTTATAACGGGACCCTCCGTGTTGATTTATATCAATATTTTGGAGAGCGTGTTCGCCGTTCTGAGGCTAGAAAGGTAAATTAAACGTGTCAGAAGATAAAACACAAAATGGCTATGAAGGTAGCCAAGAGCTAGATTTCCAAGATGCCAAGGAAATGACGGTCGGTGAGGCTGTCCGAAAAGAAGCCGAGATTAATGCTGGTGTAACAGAAACAGATAGCATTTTGGATAAGTATATCAAGCAACACCGCGAAGAAGTTGCCTCACAAAAATTTTCAAAGAAAATTGAAGCTGACGGCGACACATCACCTTTGGATGCTTTTATTCAAAAGCAACGTCAGGAGTTTGCGGATTCAGGTTTGATTGGTCAATCAATGGCTAATGAGTCAATCAACTCAACAACAGCTACTGAAGAAGTAACACCGGTCACATTTGGTTTTGGTGCTACAGATAACAAGGCTGATGAAACTCAATCTCATATTGACAAGCAGTTGCCAAATGCCCCTGTTGAACCTGAGGTTATTGCAGAACCAGAAAGTCAAAGTTCTGAAGTTATCATTACGTCAACAAATGCTGATCGTTTCATCACGTCAGAAACAGAAAAATTTGACCTTGGTGATGCACTCGCTGATTCATCTACTTCAACTCATCAGTCACCCTATAACGATGCATTGGTAGATAATATTGATGATGACAATCCTTTGATTGCTAACATTGATGATCCAGAACCACAAAATCCTGCTATTGCCAATATTGACGATACTGAGCCACAAGCTTCAAAACCTTTGTTGAATGATGCTGCTATTTCAGACACTATTGATTTGGCAGCTATTGCATCAACAGTGGCAGGGGTAACTGGAGCAAAAGCTGATGAAGAAAAGACAACACCAAAAGTGTCTATGGCAGTTAATCGCCCATCTGCAGAAGACAGAATCTCTTCAGAGTCTATTTCACCATCGCATAAGAGTGCCTTTGATGGTGACATTCCAGTTTACCGTCGTAAAGGTGTTGTTATCGGTGCTCTAGCAGTTCTTGCTTTAGCTATTATCGGTGGTAGCTATGCTCTTTATAAAGGAACACATAGCCAATCGGCGAAAACAACAAGCACAGCTTCTTCAGCAGTGACATCATCATCAAGCAAGGATACGTCAGCTGCTGATAATAAGGCCTTTGAAGAAATGTATAATAATTTCTTCACAGATGACGAGCAAACAAAACTCGCTAATGACCAATTTGGTAAGTTATCAGATTTGGAAAAGCTGCTCAAGAAATTGGAGAAAACCAAGTATTATGATGCAGCTAAGAAAAAATATGATAACTTGAAGAAACAAATTGAAGCTGTACAAAAGATTAACAGTCAGTTTGAGTCAGATGCTCTTGTAGATGGTAACTATAATGCCTCTATTGCTGTTAAATCAGATGCTAACTTTAATAATCTTCCAGAAAGTGTAACAACAACTGGAAATGCGAGTCTCGACAGCACTGTCCAAGAAGCTATTAAGGGTGGTAAGACTCAACTTGAAGAAAAAGCTAAGGCTGCGAGTGCAACGTCTGCAGCGACAGCTTCTGAAAGTGTTAATACTGCTAGTCCTGCTGCACCTTCAGGTGATAACGCATCTGGAGCAGCTTCTAATGGTGATGGTGCGGCCGCATCAAATACTTCTGGAGCGCAAAATGGAGCAGCTAACTCAGCAGGTTCAGCAGGTTCAACTGGTGCGACTGGAGGAACTACTGGTGGCTCAGCTGCAGCTTCAACAGTTGTAACACGCGGAATCACAAATTATAACCCATCAATCCTTCAACGTAATCGCTCACGTGTGCCTTATAATGCAAACGTAGTAGCAGATACAAGTAACCCAGCTTGGACATGGGCTGATGGTGTTCTTGATAAGATTATCGAAACATCACACTCACGTGGTTACTTCTCAGGAGATAACTTCATCCTTGAGCCAGTCAACATCATCAATGGTAATGGTTACTACAACTTGTACCTTCCAGATGGAACTTACCTCTTCAGTATTAACTGTAAGACAGGTTACTATGTTGGTAATGGTTCAGGTCACTCAGATAAACTTGATTACGAATAATAATCTGCGACACTCCTTCGGGAGTGTTTTTTGTTTTATCTTGGAGAAGGCCTAGTTTATAAGGATTTTGTGCTATAATAGAGGGATAAGATAGGGGTGAATACTATGGCAAAATTGATGCCGGGTAGAGTCCGTAATGAGGGTATTGAACTTTTTGAAAAGGATCTCATTACCATTCATCAGGTCTCAGAAACTCAGTTGGATACAACAGTTGACCAACATCATTTAATTTATGCACTCAATGATTCTGAAATCACGTGTGACTGTGATTATTTCGCTCAAAAAGGCTATTGTCCCCATTTGGCAGCGATTGAGTATTATCTAAAAAACGATAAAGAAGGCCAGCGTCTCTTGGCAGAATTGGAAGAGGAACAAGAGTCCTCTCAGGGCCAAGAGCGAGGACACTCTTTTGGTGGTTTATTTTTAGAAGGCCTTTCCCTAAATGAGGATGATACTGTTAGATATTGCTTGATGGTAGAGGGAGAGGAATCTACCTTTGGTTCAGAGATTTGGTGGAGTATACGTTTACGTCGCTTACCAGATGAACGTTCTTATGTTATTCGAGATATTCCTGCCTTTCTCAAACTTGTAGAGGCTGAGAGTTATTATCAGATAGGTAAGAACTATTATGAACCCCTATCGCTTATTCAATTTGACCAGGCTTCACAGGCATTTTTAGACTTCTTAGGACGGATGATTCCAGATGAAGCCAAGACTAATTTAGACTTTATTTTACCGAATAATGCACGTCATCTTTGTCTCCCCTACGGTTTTTTTGAGGAAGGTTTGAGACGGATGCAAGATTTGGATGGCTTTAGGTTTGAATGGGAAGGAACCGAATATCACCGACTTTTGGTTGAGGATTTGACTGCTGATGCCCATCTCTTCTCGTTTGATATTTCTGTTGAGCCTAAGATGATTGAATTGACTGTTGCTGAGAAGAATAGTCAGGCCTTTTTTAATAATCGTATTCTCTTTTATCAAGGTGTTTTTTATCGTTTGAATCGAAAACAACAAAAACTTTTGGTTGGTTTACGCTCTCTTCCAATCGGAAGCGATTTGAATAAGCATGTCAGCTTTAATCTTGATGAACAAGCCATCTTGGCTGCTAGTCTTTTTGATTTTAGGACTATGGGACCAGTTAAAGCTCCTAAAGCCTTTAATATCAAGGATTTCACACCGAGATTTCACTTTGATCTGAAAGGTGACAGTGAGGTTATACTTACATTAGCCTTTGATTTTGATGGTTTCCTAGTCCATAATCGACAAGAGTTGAGTCATTTAGGATTTACGAGTAACTATCGTCATGAGCAGGCTGTTTTCCGTTTGATGGCTAAGCATGAATTCACCCCTGATTTTCAGTCATCTAAACGATTAATTAGCAGTCAAGAGCTCTATGATTTCTTTACGAATACTCTACCAGAATTTGAAAATACAGGGACGGTTCTGATTGGGCAGGAGTTGCGTGACTTACGGGTTGAACAGAGTCCGCAGGTTCAGGTAGAGCGTCAGGGGAATTTATTAGATATTTCCTTTGATTTTTCAAGTCTTGACGATGAAGATGTGGATCATGCTTTAGCAGCTTTGATGAAAAGTTCGCCCTATTTTATCAATCGTAGTGGTCAGTTGATTGTTTTTGACGAAGCGACGCATCGTATTAGTGAGAGTCTCAAAACTCTAAGAGCTCGATATTCAGGGCAAGGTCACCTAGAACTAAATCAATTGACTGCCTATCAATTAATGGAGGCTCTTTCAGAAAGTGATTCTGTTCGATTTTCAAAAGATTTCCAACTCTTAACGCAACATTTGAGTAAACCAGAGACCTTTGATTTGCCAACTTATAAGGTAGAAGCTGACCTTCGTCCCTATCAGGAAAAGGGTGTTCAGTGGCTATCTATGTTGCATCACTATGGTTTTGGCGGTATCTTGGCCGATGATATGGGGTTGGGGAAAACCTTGCAGACCATTGCCTATCTCTCTGCACATTTAGAAGAAGAGCAACGAGTCTTGGTTTTGTCACCATCAAGCCTGATTTACAATTGGCAGGATGAGTTTAAAAAGTTCGCTCCTCAGTTAGATGTAGCGGTTTCTTATGGACTCAAGCCAAGACGTGATGACATCATTGCTGAAGACCACCATATTATTATTACAAGCTATGCTTCCTTCCGTCAGGATTTTGATGCCTACAAGGCTGGTAAATATGACTATCTCATTCTTGATGAGGCTCAGGTCATGAAGAATACACAGACAAAGATTGCCCAATATCTACGTGATTTTTCTGTTCCACATTGCTTAGCACTATCTGGAACGCCTATTGAAAATCATTTGTTGGAGATTTGGTCTATTTTCCAAATTATTCTACCAGGACTTTTACCGGCTAAGAAAACTTTCCTTAAGTTAACACCAAAGGAAGTGGCTAGGTATATTTCTCCCTTTATTCTAAGACGTAGGAAAGAAGAGGTCCTTCCTGATTTACCAGATTTGATTGAAATCACTCACCAAAGTGAATTGTCAGATGCTCAAAAGGCTATCTATTTAGCGCAATTGCAACAGATGCAGCAAGGTTTAATTTCTGCAAGTGATCAGGAAATCAACCGTCGTAAGGTGGAAATTTTGTCAGGAATTACCCGCTTACGACAAATCTGTGATACCCCAGCTCTTTTTATGGACTATGCTGGAGATAGCGGAAAATTAGATAGCCTAAGAGAGTTGCTTAGTCAAATTAAGGAATCAGACCACCGTGTTCTTATCTTTTCACAATTTCGTGGGATGTTAGATATTACAGAGGGGCTCTTACAAGAATTAGGTATTTCCTCTTATAAGCTAACAGGGTCAACGCCATCTGATAGTCGTCAAGAGATGACCAGAGCCTTCAATCAAGGAAGTCGAGATGCCTTTTTGATTTCTCTAAAAGCAGGAGGAGTGGGACTGAATCTAACTGGTGCTGATACGGTTATTCTGATTGACCTTTGGTGGAATCCAGCGGTAGAAATGCAGGCTATTAGTCGTGCGCATCGTATAGGTCAGGAACAAAATGTCGAAGTTTACCGTTTGATTACAAGAGGGACTATTGAAGAGAAAATTCTTGAGCTTCAAGAAGGCAAGAAAAACCTGGTGACAACTGTCTTGGATGGCAATGAAAGCCGTGCCATCATGACTGTTGAGGACATTAAAGAAATTCTTGGTATTGCAATATCTTAATTTGTTATATTTGATATTGGAATACTAATACGTGAAAATGCTACTAGGCAAATCTTTTGAATTAGGCTATAATAGAATACTGCAAGACGTATCTTCCCATTCCCGATTGTTTATATTAAGATACGCATTATCTCGAAAACGAAAGGAAGTCTTTTATGCATCGCCAAAGACGACAATTTCCGCTGATTCCAGACGGGGAATCTTGCTTGCAAGAACCGGTCTCTATGCGCCTATATGAAAATGAAGATTTAATCACAAATATCCGTGGCCCTTACCAAGATAAGGACTACAATGATTTGTTGCCGAACTATGATTTCTTGTCAGCTAAGCCTAGCAATCGTAAGCAGGCTTCAAAACGAGTGGAGACACAAGAAGCTGGCATGACTTATGCAGAGGAAGCCCGTGAAAAGGCTAAGCGTGATGTCCGTGAGAAACGCCAAAAATTCCTCCGCCAAGAAGTTCAACAAACCAAACATACTAATAGCCGTCAACTAACTGCTAAGCCTAAGGTAGAAGCTAAGCCAAGCTTTGAGGCTACTGTTGAGCCAGCTGCTGTAACAACGGATAAAGGGCCAGTGACAGCATCTATATTGGGAGCTCCTGTAAGTGCTATCAAGCGAACTTTAGCACCTAACGGGAAACACTCAAAAATCCATCACTTGGCAAATCGTCTGCAACAGGATTCTTACATCTTGGCAGAAGTGGCTCCAACCTATCAACAGCCTAGTAACCCATCTCGTAAGAACGTCAAGAAAAATAGCTATGACTTCTTGAAACGTAGCCAGGTTTATAATTACCCAGAACGTCAAACTTACCGTGAACACCGAGTTGCTCAAGAATTAAATTTGACGCATTTAGAAGACGCAAACTAATCGCAGTGCGATTGTAAGGAGAAACTATGTCAAAAACTTATCATTTTATTGGAATTAAAGGATCTGGTATGTCAGCTTTGGCTTTGATGCTCCACCAAATGGGACACAAGGTTCAAGGTTCAGATGTGGAAAAATATTACTTCACACAACGTGGTCTTGAGCAAGCAGGTATTCCTATCCTTCCTTTCGATGAAAAAAACATCACAGAAGATGTTGAATTGATTGCTGGAAATGCCTTTCGTGAAGACAACAACGTTGAAGTTGCTTATGCGATTAAAAATGGCTACAGCTTTAAGCGCTATCACGAGTTTTTGGGTCACTTCATGGATCAATTCACTAGCTTTGGTGTGGCAGGTGCACATGGTAAGACTTCTACAACAGGTCTCTTGTCACATGTTATGAAAAATATCACAGACACGTCATACCTTATTGGTGACGGAACTGGTCGAGGTTCTGCTAATGCACAATACTTTGTCTTTGAGTCTGATGAATATGAACGTCATTTCATGCCATACCACCCAGCATACTCAATCATCACTAACATTGACTTTGACCATCCTGATTACTTTACAAGTATCGATGATGTGTTCTCTGCCTTTGATGATTATGCTAAGCAAGTGCAAAAAGGACTCTTTGTTTACGGTGAGGATCCACACCTTCGTAAGATTACAGCCAATGCGCCAATCTATTACTACGGTTTCGAAGAAAATGATGACTTTATGGCAACAGACATTGTTCGTACAACGACAGGGTCTAATTTCAAGGTAAAACACGATGGACAAATTCTTGGAGAATTCCATGTGCCAGCCTATGGTCGTCACAATATCTTGAATGCAACTGCGGTTATTGGGACCCTCTATGTAGCTGGTTTCGACATGGATTTGGTTGCAGAACACCTTAAAACTTTCTCAGGTGTTAAACGTCGTTTCACAGAAAAAATTATCAGTGGTACTGTTGTCATCGATGACTTTGCTCACCATCCAACTGAAATTATTGCAACGCTTGATGCAGCACGCCAAAAGTACCCATCTAAAGAGATTGTTGCTATTTTCCAACCACATACCTTCACACGTACCATTGCTCTTCTTGATGAATTTGCTGAAGCTTTGAACGAAGCAGATGCTGTTTATTTAGCGCAAATTTATGGTTCAGCGCGTGAAGTTGACCATGGTGATGTTAAGGTTGAAGATCTTGCTGCTAAGATCAATAAACCGGCCAAAGTGGTTACAGTTGAAAATGTCTCACCTCTCCTTGACCATGACAATGCTGTTTATGTCTTTATGGGAGCTGGGGACATCCAACTTTACGAACGCTCGTTTGAAGAGCTCCTAGCAAGCTTGCAAACACACATGTAATATATTAAGGGCTGTAGCGATTTCGCTCAGCTCTTTCTCTTAATAGAAAGGAATTTAATATGCTTATTCGACATGCCCGAGAGGATGATTGGGCTGATGTTGTCCGTATCGAACAAGATAATTTTTCACCTGAAGAGGCTGCAACTCCAGAGGCTATTGCGGAGCGTTTAAAGACGATTTGTGATACCTTTCTAATTGCTGAAATTGATGGCGTTGTAGCTGGCTACATTGAAGGGCCTGTGATTGCGGAACGTTATCTTACAGATGACTTGTTCCATAAGGTGGTTCCTAATGCTAGTCAAGGAGGCTTTATTGCGGTTACTAGTTTGTCTATCTCCAAAGATTTTAAAGGGCAAGGTGTTGGGACAGCCTTGATTGCAGCGCTTAAGGATCTGGCTATCGCCCAAAAACGCCAAGGTATTAGTTTGACTTGCCATGATTACCTGATTGCCTATTATGAGATGAATGGTTTCACTGATGAAGGAGAATCAGAATCAAATCATGGCGGTAGCACTTGGTATAATATGGTTTGGGAGAATCCAGAAACCCATTGAATTCAGTGTTACGTTACTGTGACAAAGGACCAATTGATTTGCATTAACTGACTTTTTAAGATATAATGGCGTTTGTTACTATAGAGGAGGTATGCCTTGACGGACAAGTTTAATGAACACTCGGAATCTGCTGAAGATAGCCTAAGCTTTAAAGATCAGATTCTTCGAGATTTACAAGAAGCAACACGGCTCCGTTCTCTTCGCGAGGAGGAGCATAATAAAAGTGCAACTATGCCCGAGACACCACGTTCAACGTCAGCTGAGAGCGCTACAACACATAGTACCTCAGCGTCCAATAAAGTAAGTAACCAAGATTTTAGCTCACATTCTGTTTCTCACAGTGCTTTGGCTAAATCTATGACTTCTGAGACGGCTCAAGATTCTCAACAAGATAGTGTTGGCTTGTTTTCTGTTTCTCAAGCTGAGTCTTTAGTGTCTGATGCTCATTCAAATGTAGCGTCTATTTCTAAAGAGCCTATTGAGGGGGAGAAAAAGGTAAATATTCCTCAGGAGACTGAAACGTCGAAACGCCGTTTTAAACGTCCAGTTTGGGAAACTAGCCTTAACGAAGCATCTGAAGAGGAGTATATTCCTGCAGATGTTGCCAAGGAGCTCATTGAAGCTAAGTCTAACGAAGCTATTTATACAGACCCTAAAGAATTGGAGGCCAAATTGACCTCAGAACGTCAAAAAGAAGCATTCTTGCAGGAACATCATGCAACAAGTGACCAAGCGTCGCAAGAAAAGGTTCAATCAGAGATAGTGGCTGATGGTAATGAGGATGATGAGAGTATTTCTCTAGAACCCTCTGGAAAACCTAAGAAAAAGAAAGGTAAGAAAGTGAAGAAGAAAAAGTCTTCGCCAAAAGATGTTAAACAGGCTGACATTGTCGACGAAGAGCCGATTTCACGTTCTAACCGAAATCACAAACGCAATAAAAATAACCGTCGTGCTGGTAAAATTGCAAGAAATATTATTATCTTCTTGCTACTTATCTTGTCAGTAGCTGCATTCTTTGGTTATCGTTATGTTAGTGATGCTGTTGGTGCAAAAGATGTTAATTCAACTAAGTTTGTTAGTGTTGAAATTCCTGAAAATTCAGGTAGCAGTTACATTGGTCAACTATTGGAATCAGCTGGTGTCATTAAGTCTGGTAAGGTCTTTAATTACTATACCAAGTTTAAAAATATCTCAAATCTGAAAAGTGGTTATTACAACCTTCAGGCTAGCATGACCATGGATGAAATTATTGAGGCACTTCAGAAAAAAGGAAGTGATAAACCTCAGGAGCCATCTCTTGGTACGGTCTTGGTCAAAGAAGGATACACCATTGATCAAATTGCTAAGGCAGTTGAAGTTAATTCCTCAGCGAAAAAAGGCAAAAAAACATCAACTGGACTTAAGGCAAAAGATTTCTTGAAGCTGATGAAGGATGATGCTTTCATTACTAAGATGAAAGCGAAGTACCCAACCTTGTTGGCAAACCTTCCGAATTCTACGGATGCTAAGTATGTCCTAGAGGGGTATCTGTTCCCAGCGACTTATAACATTCATGACGATACGACGGTGGAATCTTTGGCAGAGGAAATGTTGTCAACGATGGACACCTACCTATCACCTTACTATGCGACGATTTCATCTAGCGGGCACAATGTTAATGAGATTTTGACCCTAGCTTCTCTTGTGGAAAAAGAAGGAGCTACAGATGACGACCGTAAAAATATTGCGAGCGTCTTCTATAATCGTCTTAACTCAGACATGGCTCTACAAAGTAATATTGCAGTTCTTTATGCTCTTGGAAAACTTGGTCAGGAAACGACCTTGAAAGAAGATGCAACTATTGACACAAACATTGACTCCCCTTATAATGATTATGTTCATAAGGGGTTGATGCCAGGTCCTGTGGACAGCCCTAGTCTGTCTGCAATTGAAGCGGTTATCAATCCATCATCTACCAAGTACATGTACTTTGTTGCAGATGTAACTACTGGTAATGTTTATTTTGCTGAAAGCTATGAAGAGCATCAGCATAACGTTGAAACTTACATTAATAGCAAACTAAAAGATAAATAGTCTGATTGGCTCATTAAAATCAAGCAAACAAATAGTGATTTTGAAAATAAAGCCAAGGGCTCAAAAAATAGGAAAGAGAAAAAAATGGCAGAAAAAACATATGTAATGACACAAGCGGAGAAAGAACAACTTGAAGCGGAATTGGAGGAATACAAACTCGTCCGTCGTCCAGAAGTTGTAGAACGTATTAAGATTGCTCGTTCTTATGGTGACCTTTCAGAAAACTCTGAGTATGAAGCAGCCAAAGACGAACAAGCCTTTGTTGAAGGACAAATTCAGATTCTTGAAACAAAAATTCGTTATGCGGAAATCGTTGATAGTGATGCTGTTGCTAATGACGAAGTTGCAATTGGTAAAACTGTTGTTGTTCAAGAAGTTGGTACAAACGACAAAGATACTTATCATATTGTTGGTGCAGCCGGTGCTGACATCTTCTCAGGTAAGATTTCAAATGAAAGCCCGATTGCTCAAGCCTTGATTGGTAAGAAAGTTGGCGACAAAGTCGCTATCGAATCACCAGCAGGTAGCTACTCTGTGGAAATCCTTAGTGTAGAAAAAACAGCCTAAGCGACTGTTGGAATTAAGGTGTTCAATATTTGAAACTAGTGGGAGTGAGACAAAACAGTTGTTCTGTCTCACTCCTTTTTTGCTTGTTGGCGCTATTAGGAATTAGGTTAGTCTGAATTAGTCTATAAGAAAAGCACTTTTGGAAAATTCCAAGAGTGCTTTGTAGCTTATTTACGATTTTGCTTACCGGCGTTACGGTTTTTCTTTGGTTTGCTCGCAATTGCTTGAGTATTTTTTGGTGTCACATCTTTACGCTTGCTTGGTGTTGTACGAGGTGCTTTTGGAGGGTTCTTTTTGAACTCTTCAGCAACTTTTTCTTTCAAGCGAGGTTTGATGATGTAGTTGGTAATCAACTGTTGGATAATAGAGAAGATACCACCAACGAACCAGTAGAGGATTACGGCTGCAGGTGAGCTAATACCAAAGAAGATCATCATGATTGGCATACTGTACATCGTCGCTGCCATTTGTTTACGTTGTTCTTCAGGAACTTGTTGAATAGACAACCAAGATTGGAAGTAGTAAAGCGCTGCGATGATGATAATCAATGGGAAGTCACGGTGACCAAGGTTAAACCAGAGGAAGTTATCCTTGAGTACACCAGGAGTGTAACGTGCTGCATAGTAGAGTGCTGAGAAGAATGGGAACTGAATCAATAGAGGAAGACAGCCGACACCGCCCATCAAGCTTAGACCGTTTTCACGCTGAGCTTGCATGAGTTCAGACTGGGCAGCCATTTTTTCTTCTTGAGTTTCAGCGTTGCGCAAACGTTCGTTAATTGGTTCTAAGATAGGCGCAAGGTATTCACGTTTTGCTGCTTGGTAGGCTGCGCTACGAGATTGGTGAAGACCAAGTGGCAAGATAATCAAACGAACAATGATGGTTACGAAGATAATGCCAAGACCAAATCCCAGATTTAAATTATGTGCGAAGTAGGTGATGACGTGGCTCATAGGGCGACCAAGTAGGTTCCAAACCCAACCAGTAGGATTACCAGACTTATCAAGGCTCACACATCCTGATAGGAAGAGAAGCATGCTGGCAGCAAGCCCCATCAGGGCTAGACGTTTTTGATTTTTATTCACAGTATCATTCCTTTTGTTTTTTAGTTATACTTGTCTATTTTACCTTTTTTTAAGGAAGAGAACAAGTTAAAAACGGAACTCCGACCTTAATTAGCCATGCGAAAATCGCTGTAATTAGGGAAGTTAGCCATGGTCACATCGACATAGGTTACTTTAGACCATTTTGAAGGTCCCTTTCGAACTTCTTGAATAAATTTAGCTAACTTAGAAGGGTTATCTGACTGAGCTAGAATTTCAACAGTACCGTCGTCATTATTCCAAACCCGACCGCATATATCTCCAATATCTAGTGCTAGAGCATAGGTTGAATAACGAAAACCAACACCTTGGACTCTTCCTGAGACTAATAATCGTACTTTTTGCATGGTCCATGACCTCCTTTTGAAAGCTCTTTCTTTTAGTATAATCCTTGCTATAAAGTCGGTCAAGTCCAAGATTTATCAGGGGATTTCTGCTATAATGAATGTATGGAAATCATTCAATCAAAGCAAAATGCTAGCATTAAGTCTGCTAGAAAATTATTGCAGCGTAAGCACCGTAAAACTAGCTATCTTTTAGAAGGATGGCATCTTTTTGAGGAAGCAAAGGCAAGCGGTGCCGAGATTCTTCAAGTTTTCGTACTTGAGGAAATGGCTGATCGTGTGGCTAATATGTCTAAGGTTAAGTTGGTTAGTCCAGAGGTGCTTAAGGAACTCTGTGAAACTCAGACACCTCAAGGGATTGTGGCAGAAGTTGCTAAACAATCTCAATCCTTGCCAAAGTCTTTCTCAGGGAAGTATCTGCTCTTGGAGGATGTTCAGGACCCTGGTAATGTAGGAACAATGATTCGAACAGCAGATGCCGCAGGTTATGACGGAGTCTTTTTGTCAGACAAATCAGCTGATATTTATAATCAGAAGACCTTGCGTTCTATGCAGGGAAGTCATTTCCACCTTCCAATCTATCGTGGACCAATTCTTGACATGGTTGAGGCTTGCAGAAAACAAGGTATACCCGTCTTAGCAACGACTCTTTCCGATGTTTCCGTTGACTATAAAGCAGTTAAGACAGATGGCAATTTTGCCCTAGTGATGGGAAATGAGGGGCAGGGAATTAGTCAGGATATGGCTGAGTCTGCTGATCAACTCGTACATATTAGCATGCCAGGTCAGGCGGAGAGTCTGAATGTTGCTGTTGCAGCAGGAATTCTCATGTTTAGTCTCTAGGTCTCAAGGATGATTTTAGGAGAAAACAACTGACTTTTAAAGTAATTTTAAGTACTAGTGGTATAATGAAGAAGCATTAGAAACATTAATGAGGTATTATTATGAAACGACCAGAAGATGATAAAGAATTCATGGAAGTTGTGGGACATTTGATTTCTCATCCACGTTTTCAAAAATTGGATGGGATTGTACAACACCATCATTCGACACGTTTAGAACACTCGGTTAATGTTAGTTACACCAGCTATAAGATTGCTAAAAAATTTGGCTGGGATGCCAAGAGCACAGCTCGAGGTGGTCTCTTACATGACTTTTTCTATTATGATTGGCGAGTGACTAAATTTAACAAGAGTCATGCTTGGGTACACCCACGTATTGCTGTTCGTAATGCCAGAAAGCTTGTTAATCTGAATAAAAAAGAAGAGGATATTATCCTCAAGCATATGTGGGGAGCAACGATTGCGCCGCCGAAGTATAAGGAATCTTATATTGTTACTATGGTGGATAAGTATTGGGCGGTTAAAGAAGCAGCGACACCCTTACGAAACCGAATCAAAAATCGTAAGTTTTTCCGTCGCAAGACTCTACAAAGCCACCACCAATAATTCATTATTTTTAGGAGATAACTATGGAATCAAATGCAATTTATACAACTAGTGATGCGGGCTTGAACCGCTTTTTCGGAAAGATTTATGGTCTTGTCGGTATGGGAGTGGGACTTTCAGCAGTCATCTCTTATCTGATGCTCTTCCCTCTTTCGCATCTTTTTGTCAACATTCTCATGAATTATTCTTGGGTTTACATGGCAGCACTCTTTTTAGAGTTTGGTTTGGTCTTTTTGGCTAGTGGTGCTGCAAGAAGGAATACACCTGCGGCTCTACCTTTATTTTTGGTTTATTCTGCTCTGAATGGATTTACACTTAGCTTTATCATCGTACAATATACGCAAGCCATTGTTTTCCAAGCTTTCCTTAGCACTGCCATTGTTTTCTTTATCATGGCACTTATCGGAGTTACCATTAAGCGAGATCTATCAGGCATGGCCAAGTTCCTTATGGCAGCTTTGATTGGGATTATTGTGGCTAGCTTGATTAATATTTTCTTTGCAAGTAGCATGATGAGTTTTGTGATTAGTATTGTATCAATTCTTATTTTCTCAGGTTTAATTGCCTACGATAACCAGATGATTAAGAAGGTTTATTACGGTACCAATGGTCAGGTCACAGATGGATGGGCAGTTTCTATGGCACTTAGTCTTTACTTGGATTTCATTAACTTATTCTTGAATATCTTGCGACTCTTTGCTAGACGTAATTAGTAAAAAAATCAGCCAGATGGCTGATTTTTTTTACTGTCTAATAGTTTTTTGTGAGTGTTCCTTGCTGACCTGTGTAAGCGTAGAAGAGTGGATAGTAATCCCATTTTCCGACATAGCTATCTTTATCTGGGAAAGCCCACTTGTCGTCTTTTTTGGTAAGCTCGACTGAGTAATTATCAAAGATATTTGTCCCTTCAGTCTTTGGTGCTGATGGGTTTACTTCTTTGATTGAATTCGGTAGGTAAGTTTCCATGTAGAATTGTCTTGTCAGTTGGTCGACATTTCCAGCGTTAGCACCATTGCTTTGTAGGTAGTTTTTAAGTTCGTCTGTGAGATTTGGGTGATTAGCACCATAGGCATCGTCTGCAGCTTTCATACTGATAGTTGACATGCTGACATTGAATTCTGCCTTATCTTTAGCGACGATAATGTTGTCAACAGTGTAGCTGCCGCGTTCACGGTTAGCTGTTTGAACCCAACCAAAAACTTTTGGAACTTCATCACCGGTTGGTTTGATGTTATCAGTTGCATCATAGCTGTATTGAAGGCTATCTGAGAAATATTGGTTAAGTTCGCCCTTAGCTTTGTCCAAGTCGTTAGAAACAAATTTGCTGTAGTCTTTGCTTTCGCCACCTAAAAGAACTGCGTTGAAGTAAGCATCAACAGCCTTTTTAACATTGGTAGTTGTTTTACCATCGAAATCTTTTAGGTTAGTAGAAACAGTTTGTCCTTCTGTCTTCTCATCCTTTGATTCAAAATAGAGTTTATAGCTTTCGTCGTTGTTAACTTCGAAAAAAAGTGAGACAGTTTTGTAGTCGTCAGCTTCAAGCTTTCCAAAGTCATCTGTAGCATCCTCTACGTTCTTATTTTTGTTGAAGAGAGTAGGGAGGTCACCCTTGTCGATCTTGCTTGCTGTGACTTTTTTACCATCTTTATCTTTGAGGTAGAATTGTTTAGCAGATGTTTTGAGCTCATTTTCCATATCTTCCGAAGTATTCTCGAGTTTGAATGAGACTTCGACTAGGGTTTGGTCATCCTTGAGCTTGAGGTCGCTTCCTGACATATAGACAATATCGTTAACAGAAAGCTTGGCATCAAGTTTTGGCTTGGCACATGCTGAGAGCGTTAAGATGGCTGCTAGAGCAAGAGCCCCAGAGTAAAGATATTTTTTCATAAATAATCCCCCGTTATTTTATTTAGGTTATAGGTCTATTGTATCATGAAATATGCCTTGAGATTATTAGAAAATTGGGTTTCAAGCCTTTTCTTATGCTATAATAAGATTACTATTGTAAAAAAATGGAGAATAAAATGACAAAAACACCTTTTATTGCAGCTGATAAACTTGAACAAATCACTGCAGAATTTCCCACACCTTTCCATCTTTACGATGAAAAAGGTATTCGTGAAACAGCACGTGCAGTTAATGCAGCTTTTTCATGGAATCCAGGTTTTAAAGAATTCTTTGCTGTAAAGGCCACACCTAATCCAGCAATCCTCAAAATTTTGAAAGAAGAAGGGTGTGGTGTCGATTGTGCGACCGATACAGAGCTTGTCATGAGTAAGAAAATTGGTTTTGATAGTAGCGCGATTAGCTTTACATCTAATGATACACGTGCAGAAGAGTTTGTTTACGCGCGTGATATTAATGCGACAATTAACCTTGATGCTTACGAAGATATCTTTTTCTTGGAAGAGTCTGCAGGGCTTCCTGAAACCCTTTCTTTGCGTTTTAACCCAGGAGGTGTCTTCTCTCTTGGTACTGATATCATGGATCATCCTGAAGAATCAAAATTTGGGATGACTAAGGAACAACTCTTCAAAGGTTATGCCTACCTTAAAGAAAAAGGAGTGAAATCATTCGGTTTGCATGCTTTCCTAGCGTCAAATACAGTAACGAATGAGTACTATCCAACCTTGGCTGCTCAACTCTTTGAATTGGCAGTAGAAATCAAGAATGAACTTGGAGTTAGTCTTGACTTTATCAATTTATCAGGTGGTGTTGGGGTAGACTACACACCGGCTAATAAGCAAAATGACATTGCTGTTATCGGTGAAGGGGTTCATGCTAAATTTGATGAGATCCTTGTTCCGAATGATCTTGGACATATCAGTATTTACACTGAACTTGGACGTTTCATGACAGCACCTCATGGCCTTGTTGTTACTAAGGTTCTTCATATTAAGGACACTTATCGTCGTTACGTTGGTGTAGATGCTTCTGCGGTTAACTTGCTTCGTCCAGCTATGTACGATGCCTACCACCACATCACGAATATGACTAATCCAGATGGTGACATTCAAGTAGTTGATGTGACAGGTTCTCTTTGTGAAAATAATGATAAGTTTGCTAAGAACCGTGAATTGCCAGAAGCTCGTATTGGAGATACCTTGGTTATCCACGACACAGGTGCACATGGTTTCTCAATGGGCTACAACTATAATGGACGTCTTCGTTCTGCAGAAATTCTCTACCAAGAAGATGGAACGGCTCGTATGATCCGCCGTGCAGAGACGATGGATGATTACTTTGCTACTCTTGATGGTTTTGATTTTGACATTTAACAAAAAATAAGCTAGGCCTTAAAGGCCCTAGCTTATTTTACTTTAATGATTACAGCTTCAAGAATGATATCGGCTAACTCCTCAGGGGATTCGACACAGCCTTCTTTGAGCCAGAGTGTTAAAATGGTAACAATAGTGCTAACATAAATTTCCAATGAATATTTGGCAGGAATATGATAGCTTTGTTCCATGAGCTCTGTAACATTTTCGATATCAGAGTTAAGGATGGTCTCGATAATGAATTCACGAATCATCTCATTGATGTTTGGAATGTGTGTCATTAAGGTGAGACAGAGTCTTTGATTTTCTTTAAGATATCCTAGCATTTCAGTAACAACACCCTCTTGGTAGGTCATGTCTTCCTGAAGAATACTTGAAACTTTATCTAAAATCTTTGAGAAGGTTGTTTCAACCAAATCTTCTTTATTTGAATAGTAGTAGTAGAAAGTTGGTCTGCTGAGATTTGCCTTCTTGATGATGTCTGTGATGCTGATTTGTTCGAGTGAACTCTCTTCTAAGAGTTCAATAAATGCGTTGACAATTTTTCGTTCGGAAATAGTTGCTTCCTTGAGCATAAATAAACCCCTTTATATAAACATAATAATAATTCCACAACTTATATAATAACCTATTTTTTTTCTAGAAATCTTACAAGTCCTTTACAGTTGTAAGTGAAAAATACTGAAACTCTCATTTTATCGATATTTTAAACGAAAAAACTTTTTTTCTATACGTTTTTAAGAACCAACGTCTTATTTGTCAGTAGGGTCCATTTTTGCTATAATATAAGGTAAATCAACGTTATAGGAGAATTAAATTTATGAACACCGTCCTTTGGATTATTCTTGTTTTTGTAGCCCTTTTAGGTGGTTTTTATGGAGGCGCATACTTTGCCCGCAAACAAATGGAGAAAGAATTGGCTGAAAATCCTCGTTTGAATGTGGACGCTGTTCGTACCATGATGTCGGCTGCGGGTCAAAAGCCAAATGAAGCAAAAGTGCGTCAAACATATAACCAAATTATCAAACAACAAAAACAAGCACTTGCAGATAGCAAGAAAAAGAAAAAATAATGGTGGGGAGCTGGGACGTGAATCTCAGCTTTTTACATGTAACCTAGGGGATAAGGAGGCAAGATGGATAATCGACCTATAGGATTTTTAGATTCTGGTGTCGGAGGACTGACGGTGGTACGTGAACTTAAACGTCAGTTGCCTCACGAGTCTATTGTTTATATTGGTGACTCTGCTAGGGCGCCATATGGTCCTAGACCAGCAGAACAAATCAGAGAGTATACCTGGCAGTTGGTTAAATTTCTTCTGACCAAAGATGTAAAAATGATCGTTATTGCTTGTAATACGGCAACAGCAGTAGTTTGGGAGGAAATCAAAGGAGCCTTGGATATCCCAGTGCTAGGTGTGGTTTTGCCTGGTTCTAGTGCTGCCATTAAGTCTAGTCAATCGGGTCATATTGGCGTCATTGGGACTCCTATGACGATTGCCTCTAACATCTATGAACAAAAAATTAAGCATCTGGCACCACAAATGAATGTCTTGAGTTTATCTTGTCCTCGCTTTGCTCCTATTGTTGAATCCAATGAAATTAACTCAAGTGTGGCTAAAAAGATTGTTTATGAGAGCATGGCACCTTTAGTCGGTAAGGTAGATACCTTGGTTTTAGGTTGCACCCATTACCCGCTTTTACGTCCTATCATCCAGAATGTAATGGGGCCAAGTGTCAAGCTAATTGATAGCGGAGCTGAAACAGTTCGTGATGTTTCCGTTTTGCTCAATTATTTTGAAATTAATCGTAGCCGTGAAGTCGAAGACAAGATGGAAGAATATTACACCACAGCTAGTGTGCTTGGTTTTAAAGAAATCGCAGAACAATGGCTGGGTGAAGAAGTTGCTGTCCAACATGTCGATTTGGACAAGGAGTTAGAAAATGACTAAATCAATTTTAGAATATAAAGACGAACAAGACTGGTATTTGGCTAGTTTTGGAAGCTACAATCACTTGACTTGTTTTGGTGGTGATGAGGCCTATGAACAATTTGTTGACCTTTTCCAAGCCTTGACTAACGTTTTGGCTGTTAGTGGTTTCCAGTTACATATTGCTAAACATTCTTCAGACATTCGCTTGGTATCCTTTATTTTGGATTGCTTGAAAGAGGAAACTGGTCGTGACCTAGCTGTTACGCAACATCAAGGGGCCTTGGTAGTTAGTGAAGGGGATAAGCTTGTCTATGTCCATGTGCCAAGAGAAGGTGTCACCTTGAGTGATTTCTTTGGTTCTGATAACAAATCAGATTTTGGTGATGTCCTATTGATTGCGACCCGCAATGAAGGAAAAACTAAGGAATTTCGTAAACTATTTGGAAAACTAGGCATTAAGGTAGAGAATCTTAATGATTATCCAGACCTTCCTGAAGTTGCTGAAACAGGTATGACCTTTGAGGAAAATGCACGCTTGAAGGCGGAAACCATTTCTGAATTAACTGGTAAAATGGTCCTCTCAGATGACTCTGGTTTGCAGGTAGATGTTCTTGGAGGTTTACCAGGTGTTTGGTCTGCACGCTTTGCAGGCCCTGATGCCACAGATGCTGAAAATAATGCTAAATTATTGCATGAGCTCGCTATGGTGCTTGATGATAGCAAACGTACGGCGAACTTCCATACAACCCTAGTTGTTGCAGCACCTGGACGTGATAGTTTGGTTGTTGATGCCGACTGGAAGGGTTATATTGGCCGAGAACCTAAAGGTGACAATGGTTTTGGTTATGATCCTCTCTTTTTAGTTGGTAATACGGGTAAAACAGCAGCAGAGCTTTCTGCAGAAGAGAAAAATGAACAATCTCACCGTGGACAAGCTGTTAAGAAACTTATGGAGGTCTTCCCAGCATGGCAGAACAAACAATAATCGTAATGAGCGACTCCCATGGGGATCGTGATATTGTAGCAGATATAAAAAATCGTTATCAAGGAAAGGTGGATGCCATTTTCCACAACGGAGATTCGGAGTTAGAATCAAGTGATCCTATTTGGAAAGGTATCTATGTAGTTCGAGGAAACTGTGATTATGATTCAGGTTATCCAGAACGTTTGGTCGTTAAACTTGGAGATGTGATTATTGCACAAACACATGGTCATCTCTATGGCATTAATTTTACCTGGGACAAGTTAGATCTTTGGGCGCAACAAGAGGATGCTGATATTTGTCTTTATGGCCACTTGCATGCGGCAACAGCTTGGCGAAATGGTAAGACAGTGTTTATCAACCCAGGTTCTGTTTCACAGCCACGTGGACCTATCCATGAGAAACTTTATGCTAAGGTGATTATAAACGATGCAAAAATTCGTGTGGAATATTACACACGTGACCATGAACTTTATTCAGAACTTACACAGGAATTTGAACGATGATTGCTAAAGAATTTGAAGATTTTTTGTTGGCTCGTTTAGATAATTATTTAATTCCATCAGATCAGGTTGCTATTTTTATTGATAGTCATAACGCTGATCATGTGGTTTTGCTTTTGACGAGTAACGGTTATTCGCGCGTTCCCGTTTTGACTAAGGATAAGCATTATCTTGGGACCATATCTTTGACAGATATTAAGCGTTATCAAGATGAACATAACTTGCAAGAGTGGGAGATGGTTAACCGTGATATCGGGCCGATGACATCAGATGTCGTGGAAACAGTGGAAGATAATGCTAATCTAAACGAGATAATGCACAAGTTAGTTGATAATCCTTTCCTTCCTGTGGTTGATAGCCAAGGTATTTTCAAAGGAATTATCACACGAAAATCGATTCTAAAGGCGGTTAATAGCCTCTTACATGACTTTACACATGACTATATCATCATTCCAAAAACAACTGACAACTCAGATCACTGATTTTCTGGCTACTAAGGTCATTTCAGAGAGTTCAAAGCAAGCTTATGCTTATGATCTTAAGCAGTTTACAACTTTGATTTCAGGACAAATTGATCAAACCACTTTAAAGCTCTATGAAAACCAACTCAAGGAATGGAAGCCATCCGTACAAAAACGTAAGCGCTCTGCGGTCAATCAATTTTTGCTATATCTCTATCAAAAGGGTGAATTAGCGAAATTTTTCAAACTATCAGAGATGGTAACGCTACCTTCTCAGGAGGATAAGTTGCAGATACTGGATCTTTCGTCGCTTTACGAGGGACGTGAAGGGGCTGGGAAACTGGCCTGTCTGCTGATTCTAGAGTTGGGGCTCTTGCCTTCAGAGATTTTGGAGTTGGACTGGTCTGATATCGACTTGGATTTTGGTGTTGTAACTGTGGCCAAGGGAACGACTAAGCGTGTTCTTAGACTTGAAGCAGATTTGAAACAGTATTTGTTGGCTATAAAAGATGTGAACAGTCAGGGATTGCTTTTGGGTAAGGTCTATACTCGACAATGGCTGTATAAGCAAATCCAGACTTATGTTAGTGACTGTGGCTTATCGAATGTGACTGCTCAAGTCTTGCGTCAGCAATTTATTCTTAGACAAATTGAAAAGGGAATGGGCGCCTTTGAACTTGCTCGTTTACTGGGACTAAAAAGTCCAGTGACCTTGGAGAAATACTATAAAATCTAATGGATATTAAGTTAAAAGATTTTGAGGGACCACTGGATTTGTTGCTCCATCTGGTTTCTAAGTATGAGGTAGATATTTACGATGTCCCCATTGTTGAGGTTATTGAGCAATACTTGGCTTATTTGGCAACCTTGCAAGCCATGAAGCTTGAAGTTGCTGGGGAATATATGCTTATGGCTAGTCAGCTCATGCTGATTAAGAGTCGTAAGCTTCTGCCGACAGTGGTGAAAGCTGAGCCAGAAGCAGATGATCCAGAACTAGAGCTCTTGAGTCAGTTGGAAGAATATGCACGCTTCAAAGCAGCTAGTCAAGAGTTGGCTAAGCAGCATGAAGTGCGAGCTCAGTATTTTTCAAAACCAAAAGTTGAATTAGTTTATGAAGATGTGACGCTGAATCAGGATAAGACCATTCAAGACATTTTCTTGGCTTTTTCAAAAATCATGACTGAAAAGCAAGAAGAAATTCGGCGAAATCACACGACCATTGCGCGTGACGATTATAAAATTGAAGACATGATGCTGATTATTGAAGAAGCATTTGGCTCAAAAAATGAGCTATATCTGGATGAAGTTTTCACAGATGCTAAAGATATGAATCAAGTAATCACCCTCTTTTTGGCAACTCTTGAATTGATTAAGGTACATCGCATATCAGTACAACAGGAAACAATTTTTGGCACAATCACACTAAGAAAGGAATGGACGAATGAGTAGTCACTTAGCACGATTAGAAGCTTTACTTTTTGTGGCTGGTGAAGATGGTCTTAGTCTACGTACTATGGCACAGCTTTTGGAAATGCCAGTGACGGGTCTGACTCAGTCTTTGGAGAAATTGCAAGCTAAGTACGAGACAGATGAGGATTCAGCTCTGTGTTTATTGGAATCATCAAATACCTATAAGTTAGTGACTAAACCAGATTTTGCAAGTCTCCTTCGTGACTATTCTAAAACGCCTATTAACCAGAGTCTATCACGAGCGAGTCTTGAGGTCCTCTCTATAGTTGCGTATAAACAGCCCATTACTCGCGCTGAAGTCGATGACATTAGAGGTGTTAATTCTAGTGGTGCTATTGCTAAACTTCAGGCCTTTGATCTTATTCAAGAGGCTGGTAAAAAGGATGCTGTCGGTCGTCCTAACCTATATGCGACTACTGATTATTTCCTAGACTATATGGGCATTAACAGTTTAGACGAGCTTGTGGCGATTGATCAACTAGAACTTGAAGAGCAAGAAACGAGTCTCTTTAGGGAAGATACTTCAGAGGAGCTTGAGGACTTGGACAATTAAGAGTAAACCTTGTTGAAACTAATCATTAAAAATAAAGAAACATAGCAGAGATGCTAGGTAGAAAGGATACAGCTTAAGCTGTAGAAAAAGAATGCGAATTAATAAATATATTGCCCACGCTGGTGTGGCCAGCCGTCGTAAGGCTGAGGAACTAATTAAAGAGGGTCGTGTGACCCTAAATGGTAAGACCGTTACGGAATTGGCAACAATTGTCAAAAATGGTGATATTGTAGAGGTAAATGGTAGCCCAATTTATAATGAAGAGAAGGTCTATTATCTTCTTAATAAACCACGAGGGGTTATTTCTTCGGTATCTGATGAGAAAAATCGTAAGACGGTGATTGACCTCATGCCCCACGTTAAGGAACGTATCTATCCTGTTGGTCGTCTTGACTGGGATACGACGGGGCTTCTTATTTTGACTAATGATGGTGACTTTACCGATAAGATGATTCACCCACGTAATGAGATTGACAAGGTTTATTTGGCGCGTGTCAAAGGTATTGCGACCAAGGAGAACCTTCGTCCTTTGACTCGTGGTGTGATCATTGATGGTAAGAAGACAAAACCAGCACGTTACAATATTATCAAAGTAGACCATGAAAAGAACCGTTCAGTTGTTGAATTGACAATTCATGAAGGGCGTAACCACCAGGTTAAGAAAATGTTTGAATCAGTGGGCTTGCTTGTTGATAAGTTGTCACGTACGCGTTTTGGTACCCTTGATTTAACAGGGCTTCGCCCAGGTGAATCACGCCGTCTGAATAAGAAAGAAATCAGTCAGCTTCATAACGCTGCTGTCAATAAGGTTAAATAATGAAAAGATTTCTGATTGCCTTAGTAAGGGCTTATCAGAGATGGATTTCTCCCCTATTTCCACCCTCTTGCCGTTTTCGTCCAACTTGTTCGGTTTATATGATCCAAGCAATAGAAATGCACGGTTTAAAGGGAGTTCTTATGGGAGTTGCCCGTATCTTGAGATGTCACCCTTTATCAGAGACTGGCGATGATCCGGTGCCGGATTATTTTAGTCTAAAACGTAATAAAACTCCTTTGGATAAATGAATCCAAAGGAGTTTTTCTATGCTTAAGTTTTTGACCAAGTTTTTGGCAGGAAGAGGAGTAGTAAAGGATAAATTTCCAAACGTCCTGCAATCATAGCAAATCCCATGATAAGCTTAGACAAAGGACTGAAAATAGCAAAGCTATCACTCGTTCCAAGTAAAGGTCCAATATTGTTAAAGGTTGAAGCAGCAGCGCTTGTCACAATCAAGAGGTCTTGATTATCCAGTGATAAAACAGTGACTAAACTTAGTATAATGAGTACATATACAGCTAAATATTTAAGAACACTGTGTTGAGTTTCTTTATCGAGAACACTTCCATTGATATGAAGTGACAGGATACGATTAGGATAGAGACTAGCCAGGGTCTGATTTCGTGCAATCTTAGCAATAATCATAGCACGGATAATCTTGAAACCACCGGCAGTAGAACCTGCTGATCCCCCGATAAACATCAGGAGGAGTAGGATATACTGAGAAAAGAGTGGCCATTTGGTAATATCCGTTAGACCAAAACCGGTTGTTGTGATGATAGTTGACACTTCGAAAAATGAGTATTTGAAAGAGTCAGCCAAATTGTGGTAAATCCCAAAAATATTGAGGAAAATCAAACCTGTTGAAATAGCCACAATCGCAAAGTAGGTACGTAGTTCTTCATCTTGGAAGAAAAACTTGATTTTGCGAAGGAGGATATAGAAATAAAGGTTGAAGTTAACCCCAAAGAGTAGGGTACCAACAGTAACCACATAGGTAATCAGATCACTGTGGTAGTGGGCGATAGAGTCATTATAGACAGCAAATCCCCCAGTACCTGCGCCCCCCATAGCAGTGATGATACTATCAAAGATTGGCATACCGCAAAGCCAGAGAATAACAGCAAAAATAACAAACATAGTCAGATAGATGATGTAAAGAATCTGAGCTGTATTTTTGAGCTTGGCAACGACTTTACCAAATACTGGACCAGGCACCTCTGCACGCATAACCTCATGGTGACCATTTTTACTGTTGTTCATGATGGCTAGGGCAAAGACCAATACCCCCATCCCTCCAATCAAGTGGGCGAAGCTTCGCCAGAAAAGTAGGGAGTGGGTAAGTACTCCAGTATCTGTGAGAATAGTAGCCCCCGAGGTTGTGAAACCAGAGCTCATCTCGAAAAAGGCATCAATGACACTTGGGATCTGACCAGCAAAGACGAAGGGCAATCCTCCAAAGAAAGAGCAGAGCACCCAACAGAGGGCTACAATAAGCATTCCTTCTTTGGTGTAAATATGGTAGTTCTTCGGTTTAAAGAGAGTACCAAGCACCCCGAGAAAGAGGAGAATCCCCATCGTACCCAAGATGCTGGCAAATACTTTAGCATCTTCTTGATAAATAAGAGCGACGATAAGTGGCACAACCAAGAGAGCAGCCTCAATCAGTAGGAGCTTGGCAATAAGAAAACGGACAATAGATCGATTCATGGCAGCTTACCTCTTCAACAAGTCGTAAATGTGAGTTACATTTTGTAAGAGTGTAACGACCACGATTTTATCCCCAATAGCGAGTCTGTCTTCTCCTGTTGGGAAAATAGATTTTCCATTGCGGATAATAGCAGCGATAAGGACACCGTTAGCAAATTCAAGCTCAGAAAGTTTCTTTCCAGCGATTTTGTTATTTTCCTTAATTTGGAATTGCAAGGTTTCGATACGACCATTAGCCACATGGTGAAGGGCATCAAGACTAGAGTCTTTGGCATTAAAACGCCCGCGTACAAAGTGCATTACAGTGTCAACAGCGATACTCTTAGGAGTGACAATTGTTGTTGTCTCACGTGGATCGATAATCTCTAAGAGACTAGTACGGTTAACCTTAGTAATATTCTTGTGAATACCGAGGCTTTCGAGGAACATAGAGGTAATGATATTTTCCTCATCTACTCCGGTTAGGGTAGCTACGGCATCATAACTGGCTGCACTTTCCTCGAGAAGAAGGTCTTTAGCAGTACCGTCACCTAAGATAACAGAAACTTCAGGGAAGACCTGACTAAAGGTTTGCGCACGGTCCATTTTTTGCTCAATCAATTTGACCTTAATACGATTGTTTTTCAAGATATTGAGCAAGTAGTAGGAGATGCGCCCAGCACCAATCAACAAAAGTTTTTTGATGCTTTTTGGCTTGATGTAACTGTGGAAAAGTGCCATATCAACACGTTTACCAGTGACATAAATCTTATCCCCAATTTGCATGGTAGCATTTCCATCTGGAATGATGAGTTCACCCTGACGGTGAATCGTACAAACTAGAATATTGCCGAATTTCCTACGGAATTGTTCCATTGTCATACCAGATAATTGGCTATTTTCAGTAACTTTAAATGCCATAAGAATAACGCGTCCATTAGCAAAAGTTTCAACTGATAGGGCGTTTGGAAATTCAACTGTATTGGCAATATAGCGAGCTGTTAAAAGTTCAGGGTTAACTACTAATGAGAATCCAAGAAAGTTCTTGTCTTTGAAATAAGCATTAGAGTATTCTGGGTTACGTACGCGAACAACAGTTTCTTTGGCACCCATTTGTTTAGCCAGAACTGCTGAAATCATGTTCACTTCATCTTTATCAGTCATCGCGATAAAGACGTCACAGTTGCTAACCTCGGCTTGTTCCAAAATTTTAAAATTAGCTCCATTTCCAGCAAAGCCCATAACATCATAGCGTTTGCTGAGGCGTTTGAGGACCTCTTCCTTTTCTTCAATTAAAATAACATCGTGCTTCTCTTCAACAAGAGAACGACAGAGTGCGGTACCGACTTTACCGGCACCTACGACAATAATACGCATGAGTTACCTCCAAATAATCATTACTATGATACTCTATTTTAGCGGAAAAATCATCCTTTTCAGCTAGCTTTATCAACTATTCCTATTTAAGTGAATAAAGGTGAAATTTTTCTTTAAATTGTCTTGACTTTTAGACCAGAAGTGCTAAAATATATTCAAAGATTCGTTATTTTAAATCTAACCTGTCATGATTTAAGCTAATGAACGTCCACAACCATGTCGTCTGCTGAGCTTGACTCCGGGCGACATGGTATTTTTTATGTCTAGGAGAATTGAGATGTCACGTAATCATATTGTCTTGTTTGAACCTCGTATTCCACAAAACACCGGAAATATTGCACGTACCTGTGCAGCGACTAATAGCCCTCTTCATATCATCCGTCCTATGGGCTTTCCAATTGATGACAAGAAAATGAAACGTGCAGGTTTAGACTACTGGGATAAGCTTGACATCACTTATTATGACAATTTGGCAGATTTCATGTCTAAAAATCGAGAGGGGCGTTTGCATTTAGTCACGAAATTTGCGGATAAGACTTATTCAGAAGAGGCCTATGCCGATGGTGAGGACCACTATTTTATGTTTGGTCGTGAGGATACAGGCCTACCTGAAGATTTTATGCGTGAGCATCCTGAAAAAGCTATTCGTATTCCGATGAATGATGAACATGTGCGTAGTCTAAATGTGTCCAATACTGTTTGTATGATTGTTTACGAAGCGCTTCGTCAGCAACAATTTGAGGGGCTAGAGCTGAGTCACCGTTATCAGCATGATAAGTTAAAATAGATACTTTATTTTGTTTTAAAAGAATAATTATAGTCATTGACTATCAACAGATTAGAAATCCATAATTTGAAAACCTTGTCACCAAGGTTTTTTTATGTTATCCTTAAAAGGTCTTCAGGGCAGGGTGAAACTCCCGACCGGCGGTGATTCTTTGGATAAGTCCGCGAGCGCAAGCTGATGAGGTGTGATTCCTCAACCGACAGTATAGTCTGGATGGAAGAAGACCAGTCTTTTTGCGTAGGCTTTTTTTGGCATGGGCAAATCCATTGGGAACTTCTTTCAAATTGTTAAAATTTGGAGGAATTTTTTTATGACAAACACACGTAAATTGGCTTACATTGCCATTTTATCCGCAGTTTCATTCTTGTTGCTTTATTTTTCATTTCCATTGATTCCAGCAGCAGATTTTTTGAAGGTTGATTTTTCAATCCTTCCTGTTCTTATTGCCTTGGTTATCTTTGATTTTAAGAGTGCCATTGGTGTTCTCTTGCTTCGTTCATTGTTGAAGCTCTTGCTAAACAATGGTGGACCAGGATCAATGATTGGACTTCCTATGAATTTTGTTGCTCTAGGCGTCTTTGTTTGGGGCCTAAGCTATTTTTGGAAGAAAAATCAAACAAGCAAGAATTATATTCTTGGTTCTGTTTTAGGAACTGTTTTGCTTACAGTTGCTATGGTTATTCTTAACTATATTTATGCAGTACCACTCTATGCTAAATTTGCCAACTTTGATATTGCGCAATTTATAGGTCTCTATAAATACCTTTTCGCTATGGTAGTACCTTTCAATTTACTTGAAGGTTTGATTTTTGCGGTAGCCTTTGCTTTGATTTATGCTCCACTTAAGTCTAATCTAGTAAAATTATAAATATGAAACACACACACACACATTATATTTATGCTTCTTTTGCCTTATTGTTATTTGTTGCTCTCGGTTATATGGTTAAGTTCTACCCTGAAGTCTTGACAGGATTTGATAGCAACATTCAAACTTGGGTTCGAGGAGGCTTACCAGCAGGATTGACACGCTTTTTTAAAACTATTACCATGCTTGGGAATACGCCTGTACAGGCTATTATTGCAATCGTAGCAGTCATCTGGCTTTATCTACGTCAGTATAAATCAGAAGCTATCTTTGTGGGAGCCAGTGGGCTTCTCGCTAGTATCTTGATTGTAAGTTTGAAGTATATTTATCAGCGTCAGCGTCCATCAATTACGCATTTAGTGCATGCTAGTGGTTATTCTTTCCCTAGTGGTCATTCTTTGGGAACTTTTATGATTCTTGGAGCAATTGCCATTGTCCTTGCTCAGCGTTTGGAGAAAAAAGAATCTAAAATAGTAGTTTATGCTATTACTGGGCTTCTGATTTTCCTTGTTGGACTTTCGCGTATTTATGTAGGAGTTCATTATCCAACAGATGTTTTAGCTGGCTTTACCTTAGCCTTTGGGTTGCTTAATGCTATTTATCCAACTTATGATCGCATTCGCTTTGAATGGCGATTCCAAAGTAAACAGAAATAAAAAAACATGTAGTTTTAAACTGCATGTTTTTTTGATACAAAGGAAGGTCTTTCCTATATAAAATGTATAAAAATAGCTTATTTTCACTATTGTTCTGTTAAAAATGCATTAACTGTATTTTAATTGTATTATAATTATGATATAATGTTTTTAAAATTTTGAAATAAAGGAGTGTCTCTTGAACATAAAAGACAGCATTGGACTAAGAATCAAAACTGAGCGTGAACGCCAGCAGATGTCACGTGAAGTGCTATGTTTAGATGGTGCGGAATTGACTGTTCGTCAGTTAATTCGCATTGAAAAAGGGGAGTCGCTCCCGTCTTTGGATAAATTATCTTATATTGCAAAACGTCTAGGAAAAAATATGACCGATTTATTGGATCATGATAATATTACTATCCCTGACGAATACTACGAGATGAAGAATCGTCTGATTAAGTTTCCAACGTATAGAAATCCAGAAAGAATAAAGGCTAAACTTGCCTTAATTGAGGAGGTCTATGAGAAATTCTTTGAACTTCTCCCAGAAGAAGAATTGTTAACTCTAGATATTTTGGAAAATATTTTGAGTTTTACTAGTTGGGAAGAGAGTCCTAAAGTTGAGGAGATATATGAAGACTTGTTTGAACAAGTCAAAAGGAAGAGGAAATTCTCAACTAACGATTTATTAGTTATTGACTACTATTTCTTCCATCTTTATGGAAGAAAACAGTATGATAAAAAACTTTTTGAAAGAATCGTAAAGAGAGTATTAAATCAGGAAATTTGGACAGATGATGTCTATAATATTGTTTTGTTTAATGATTTGATGGCTATCGCTGCTTTGAAGATTTTTCACAATTCCTTCTCAGACTTCTTAACAGTTGTGGATAAAGCCTTGGCTGTTATAGAAAAATCACAATTCTATAGCTATAAACCTAGTGTTTTTGTTCTCAAAGCCAAATATGAACTTCTTCATAAAGGAAACAAGAAAGAGGCTGCAGAAAATTACGATAAGGCCATAATGTTTGCTTCCGTTTTAGAAGACTCGGTACTAGAAGAAAGTATAAAGGCAGGTAAAGCGGCAGATGGTTTATAGAAATGGTGGTGACATAAATGTCACTACTTTTTTAATGGTTAAATGTTTACTATAGAAACATAAATAACAGTTAAAAGGAGTTTTATTTTGAAAAAACTAAAATTATTTACACTATTCTCACTACTTATCACTATCTTGCCTTATTTTGCAGGTTGTCTTTAATAAGGAGTCACCATGTCAAAATATCCATATATTTCACAGGTTGATCAGCGTGATTGTGGTGTCGCTGCCTTGGCCATGATTCTTAAACACTATGGTTCATCTTATAGTTTAGCTTATTTGCGAGAGTTGGCTCAGACTTCTCGTGAAGGTACTTCTGCGCTTGGTTTGGTGGAAGCGGCCAAGCAGTTGGGTCTTGAAACTCAGGCTATTCGTGCGGATTTAGACTTGTTTAAACAAGGAAACCTATCTTATCCTTTTATTGTACATGTGGTTAAAGAAGGTGGGCTGCAACATTATTATACGGTGTTTGGTCAAATCAAGGGGCAGCTTGTTATTGGTGATCCAGATCCTAGCAAGAAGGTCATTAAAATGCCCTTAGAGGAATTTGCCAAAGAGTGGACGGGAGTTGCTCTCTTTTTTGTTCCAGGAGAAGCCTATACTAAATACAAAGAAGATGTACCTGGACTTCTTTCATTTTTACCAATTTTGTTTCGTCGTAAGGGGTTGATTGCAGTTATTGTCTTATTAAGTTTTCTAGTGACCCTTGTTAATATTATTGGTTCTTATTATTTGCAAGCTATTATCGACCGCTTGATTCCTCAGGGGGCCTATAATCTTCTGACCATGATTTCGCTAGGCTTATGTATCTCTTATCTTGCTCAACAAGTTTTTACTTTTTTCAAAGATTATCTTCTACATCGATTGGGTAATTACCTGTCCATTGCTGTCATTCTTCCTTATATCAAGCATGTCCTTTCCTTGCCTATTAGTTTCTTTAGTTCACGTCGTACTGGTGAAATCACGTCACGTTTTGGAGATGCCAACACTATTATAGATGCTCTAGCTTCAACGATTTTATCGATTTTCCTAGATGTGACCATTGTGATGACTCTAGCTGTGGCTCTTATTGTACAAAATCAGTCACTTTTTTTGATGACTCTCACGGTAGTTCCTCTTTATGTTTTAATCATTCTGGCATTCTATAAGCTTTTTGAAAAAGAAAATTATCAATTGATGGAGGCAAATAGTCAGGTCAATACCGCTGTTATTGATGATTTGCGAGGCATTGAAACCTTAAAATCCTTGAGGGTTGAGGAAAGACGTTATCGGGAAATTGAGGTGAAATTCCATGACTATTTGAAGAAGTCCTTGTCTAAGGCCAAGTGGCAATTAACGCAGGATGGGTTAAAGACAGGGGTTCAGTTAGTTTCTAATGTCTTTATCCTCTGGTATGGGGCACAATTGGTTATGGAAGGGCAACTATCTGCAGGTCAGTTGATTACCTATAATATGTTGCTCAATTATTTTACAACTCCTTTAATTAATATCATCAATCTCCAATCTAAAATTCAGCAAGCCAAAGTAGCCAATAATCGTCTTCAAGAAGTTTATGTTGTGGACAAGGAAGAAAAAGGAAAACTTAAAGAGTTATCTTTTAAACAACTTGCTTTTAAAGGAGTCAGTCACCGTTTTAGTTATCAGCAAGAGACTCTTAGTAAGATTGATTTAACGATTCATAAGGGTGAGAAAATCGCCCTCATGGGTAAAAGTGGATCTGGAAAAACGACCTTAGCTAAAATGTTGTCAGGTTATTATACGAAATCTAGTGGTCATGTAACCCTAGATAAAGATGCCATTAGCCATGCGGAGTTGCGTCAAATGGTGACTTACGTTCCCCAGCAGACCTATGTGTTTACGGGAACCATTTTAGAAAATCTGCTATTAGGATTTGAAGGAGAAGTTGACGAGAAAAAGCTTCTTAAAGTTTGCCAACAAGCTGATATCTTAGAGGATATTCAAAAAATGCCACTAGGCTTTCAGACCCAAGTATCTGAAGACGGTGGTCTATCAGGTGGTCAAAAACAACGTTTGGCTATAGCGAGGGCTCTCTTGTCCAAACAGCCTATCTTGATTTTTGACGAAGCTACCAGTGGTCTCGATAGTGATACTGAAAGCAGGGTCATGGCTAACCTTGCTAAGATTAAACGAACAATGATTTTTATTGCTCACCGCAATAGTGTACGTCAACATGTTAGTCGTGTAGTGACCATGGTGAGTGGCCAGATTGAGTCAGACAGTGCTAATTTCAATCCATTCCAGTTTATTTAAAATAATCTTCCTATTATATATGTAGAAAACTTAAGAAGTCTAAATTTTCACATCTTGCACCTATCTTATTAATATAGTATACTGGTAGCAGACTATTAAGAGGTGTAAACATGTTAGAGGCATATAAAAATTTTTGGTTAGGCTATCTCGATTTTTATGGTCGTACAAAACGATCAGACTATTGGTGGGTTGTCTTGATTAATGGAATTATCGGTAGTTTGATTTTCCTACTGATGGACTTACTTGGGGAAACAAGAGCTGCTGGCTTTACATTGACAGCTTTCATTCTATTTATAGCAGCAACGGCGCTTCCTACCATTTCTATGCAGATTCGTCGTCTACGTGATGCCAATTTCAATGTTGCTTGGATTGTATTAAAAGCGACACCACTACTAGTAGTACTTTGGGTGATGTATGCCTTTCCTACAAGAGATTCAAAATAACTCCAATATAAAAAGGGTGAAACTAGTTAATCTAGTTCCACTCTTTTTTCTTATAAAATAAAGCTACCTAAGAGGCTAACCAAGGTGAAGCTGATAGTTGCATAAAATACAGCGAGATGGGTTGCCTGGATAGGCTTATAAAGTCTAATAAGTGTTAGGACACACCAAATAAAGAGTACTGTGACAAACCAACCTGATAGTAAGCGACGTGGCGTTACACCATAGAGTGCTATATAAACGCCAAAGAGTTTCCAGCCGGCGATAAGGGCAAAGAGGCTAGCAAAAGTAAAGAGTAGGGTACTCAACAAACGAAGCCCCTTGTGGGTGAAGAAGTTTTCTTTAGAAAAAATGTAAAGTCCAGCTAGGATTCCCAAGTTAAGGGTAGAGACTCGAACTAATTGCCAGAAGCCCTGAACAGCAATATGTGAGGCTTGATGGGCTGGAATGTTGGCTTGGTTGAGAGAAAGGAGTTCTCCCATTTGACTAGTGGCAGTTAATATGAATAGGGCATAAGTGAGGCAGAGGCTTCCGAGTACGATATAAGCTGCTACTTTTGGAAACTGACGGGTTGTTTTAAGACGGCCTTCAAATCGTTTTCGACTAAGTGGCTTTTCTTTTGCCAAATAGGTTGCAACGAGTTGAGCAAAAAGTCCTAGAGCCAGAGGGATACTGGTTATTAAACGAGAGAACAATAATCCGTTATCCTTGAAGGTGATAGTGAAATCAAGTAGAGAAGCAAGTGTCTGGAAGAACTGTTGCCAAAGTTGTCCGAAAGCAGGCAAGACCTGACTAAGCTGACTAGCAGCGAATACAGTCAGTACCAAGGCAATCATGATACTAATGAGAATCATCCATTTGTGGTTCTGAACTGCGTGTTTTTCTTCTTCAGAGAGCTCTTGTTTAGGTGCTGTTTTATAGAGTAGTGTCCAGGCTCCGATAAAGAAATATTTCAGTGGGAAGATGCAGCTAGTGTATATGAGGTCTAGCCAAACCATAATTCCCAAACGGTCTTGACTACTTTGTCCAGTACGTGCCATTAAGTAAAGGAGGATACTCGCATGAAGGCAAAGAATCTGAGCGCTCCCCCAGTTGTCGTGCAGACCCCAAAGACTAATTTGTAAACCTTGTAGTAGACTAGTGACCATAAATATTGCCGATTCAAGTCGCATTCCCTTTGCTTTTCCACCTAATAGACGACAGCCCAGTTCAATCGTACTTATCAAGACAACGATTGCTGGAAAGGCAAAGGAAAAATGGGTCAAGTAAGTGACATATAGGAAGCAGGCCACGAGACAGGCGACAATCAGTCCCTTAATTTTCCAAATGTCTTTTGGTGAAAAATATTCCAAGAGTTTCTTGGTTTTGGTTTGAAGACTAGTCTTTTCGTCGGAATATTCCTGGGAGACTAGCTGTAAATTAGTAGTATAGTTATTTGTTTCCATCATAATTCTCCTTTTGGATGTTAGTCCAAAAAAGACTTTATCATAAAAAATGTTCATTTTTGTCACCCAACTGTAAAATTACTAAAAATAGGTCTATGGACTTAGGTCTGGAGAATGAGTTGGAAAAATAGGTGAGTAAAAAATATTATGCTCACATTGAATGATAGATTGTACGGGCTATATTGTCAGAAACTGTCAAATGCTAAAGATAGTTTTTTAGAGATTAACTGTTTGTTTATCTGGGATTGAGCAAAGGACTTCTATCGAGGATCACTAAAGGTGATGTCATTTTTTGACACTATATGTTAGATTGACTACCATCTAAATGTTGCAAAATTTCTGAAAATTCGTTGACATGTGTTTTCAAAGTAGTATGATAATAACATAAAAAAACTTAGGAGGTTCTTATGTTAGGTGTCATCCTACTCTATGTTGGTATGGTTTTGATGAGTAATGGACTCCATCGTTTAGAGGGTATTCCTGATAAATCAAATGTTGTCATGAATATCTTTACGGGTGGTCTGGGTTTGATTCTCAACATTATTGTCATTGCTTACGGAGCTTGTACAGGGCAAGGCGCTGAATGGTTTTATGGTAGCGCTACTGGTCTTTTATTTGCTTTCACCTATCTTTACTCAGCGATCAATACGATTTTCGATTTTGATCAACGTTTGTATGGGTGGTTTAGTTTATTTGTGGCAATTAATACGCTACCAGCAGGGATTCTTTGCTTAACATCTGGATACGGTGGTAATGCTTGGTATGGTATTATTTGGTTCTTGTGGGGTATCCTATGGCTAACTGCCTTTATTGAAATTAATCTTAAGAAGAATCTAGGAAAATTTGTCCCTTACCTAGCTATTTTTGAAGGAATTGTAACAGCTTGGATTCCAGGGCTTTTGATGCTTTGGGGCAAGTGGTAAGCATTGATTTAAGGAGGAAAAACGATGCAATTGACAATGCGCGAGCAGGAAAAAATGATGATTAGCCTTGCGGCTATGATTGCTCAACGACGTAAAGACAAAGGAATCAAATTGAATCATCCAGAAGCAGTTGCTTTAATCACTGACTATGTGCTTGAAGGTGCAAGAGAAGGTAAAACTGTTGCCCAACTGATGGATGAAGCTCGCAATCTCTTAACACGTGAAGATGTTATGGAAGGTATTGCAGAAATGATTCCAATGATTCAAGTTGAAGCTACTTTTACGGACAGTACAAAACTGGTTACTGTTCATGATCCTATTCAGTAAGGAGAAGTGTAATGATTCCAGGTGAATACCATGTGGCGAGTGAGCCAATTGATTATAACGGTGGTTACGAAGCCATTAGTCTTGAAGTGAAAAATGTGGGTGACCGTGCTGCTCAAGTGGGTTCTCACTACCATTTTTATGAAGCAAACGAAGCTGGTCTTCAATTTGATCATGAAAAGGCGCGAGGCAAACGTCTAGATATTCCAGCAGGTACAGCCATTCGTTTTGAGCCAGGTGAAACGAAAACAGTACAACTTATTGACTTTGGAGGGAAACGTCGTATTTTTGGTTTCAATAACAAGGTCAATGGTTTCTTAGACTAGAAAGAGGACAAATCGATGAGTTTTAAAATGGATCGTGAAGAGTATGCTCAACACTATGGACCAACTGTAGGGGATAGCGTACGTCTTGGAGATACCAATCTTTTTGCAGCCATTGAAAAAGACTTTACTGTTTATGGACAGGAATCTAAGTTCGGTGGCGGTAAAGTTTTGCGTGATGGTATGGGTGTTAGTGCTACGGAAACACGTGACAATCCATCAGTTGTTGATACCATTATTACAGGTGCAACCATCATTGACTATACAGGTATTATTAAAGCAGATATCGGTATTCGTGATGGTAAGATTGTTGCTATTGGTCGCGGTGGTAACCCAGATACAATGGACAATGTGGACTTTGTTGTGGGTGCTAGTACAGAAGCCATTGCTGCAGAAGGTTTGATTGTGACTGCTGGTGGTATTGACCTCCACGTACATTATATTTCTGCTGACCTTCCTGAATTTGGTTTGGATAATGGAATCACGACCCTCTTTGGTGGTGGTACTGGTCCCGCTGACGGTAGTAATGCAACAACATGTACACCAGGTAAATTCCATATTACTCGTATGTTGCAAGCTGTTGATGATATGCCTGCTAACTTTGGTTTCCTTGCCAAAGGTGTTGGTTCTGAGACTGAAGTGGTTGAAGAGCAAATTAAAGCTGGTGCAGCAGGAATTAAGACACACGAGGACTGGGGTGCGACTTACGCAGGAATTGATAATTCCCTTAAAGTTGCGGATAAATACGATGTTTCTTTTGCGGTCCACACCGACTCTTTGAATGAGGGTGGATTTATGGAAAATACTTTGGAATCTTTCCAAGGTCGTACCGTTCATACCTTCCATACCGAAGGTTCTGGTGGTGGGCACGCTCCAGATATTATGGTCTTTGCAGGTAAGGAAAATATTTTGCCATCATCAACTAACCCAACTAACCCATATACTACAAATGCTATTGGTGAGTTGTTAGATATGGTTATGGTTTGTCACCACTTGGATCCAAAAATCCCAGAAGACGTATCCTTTGCCGAATCACGTGTTCGTAAACAAACTGTGGCTGCAGAAGATGTTCTTCACGATATGGGAGCCCTTAGTATCATGACTTCAGATGCCATGGCAATGGGACGTGTCGGTGAAGTAGCAATGCGTTGTTGGCAACTAGCTGATAAGATGAAGGCTCAGCGTGGTCCACTTGAAGGGGATTCAGAGTTTAACGATAATAACCGTATTAAACGTTACGTGGCTAAATATACAATTAACCCTGCCATCACCAATGGTATTGCAGACTATATCGGTTCTGTAGAAGTTGGTAAATTTGCAGATTTGGTTATCTGGGAACCAGCACAATTTGGTGCAAAACCTAAGTTGGTGCTTAAGGGTGGTATGTTAACTTATGGTGTTATGGGTGACGCTGGTTCAAGTCTTCCAACACCTCAACCACGTATCATGCGTAAATTATATGGTGCTTACGGTCAAGCGGTTCATGAAACAAATCTTACATTTGTCTCTCAATATGCTTATGATCACGGTATCAAAGAAGAAATTGGTTTGAATAAGATTGTTCTTCCTGTTAAGAATACGCGTAACTTGACTAAGCGTGATATGAAGCTTAATGACTACGCTCCAAAAACAATCCGTATCGATCCACAGACCTTTGATGTCTTTATTGATGATGAGTTGGTTACTTGTGAGCCAATCCATACGACATCATTGTCTCAACGTTATTTCTTGTTCTAAGGAAAACGCTATATACATGAGGCTGGAATTTTTCCTCCAACCTCTTTTGTATTTTACAGCCATAACGTTTTTAGTACTTTATTAGGTTGCTATATGAGTCTGATGCTAGACTTTTAAAATGTAATAGAAAAGGAAAAAGTATGATTTTTACAAAAGTAGATGCTCTTGTTAAGGATATCGATGTGGACAAATACCATATTGAAACAGTCATTCTTTCGAGTGACGATCTTAACAAAAAAATTATTCGTGTGAAGAGTGATCATGGGAATGAATTTGGTATTCGTCTTGATAAGGGACAAAAATTGCAAAATGGATCTGCCTTTTTTATCGATGATCACCATGTCCTAGCTATTGGTGTTGAGTCACAGGATTTGATTGTCATCTCACCTAAAGATATGGATGAAATGGGAATCACAGCTCACATTCTTGGGAATACTCATAAACCAATTGAGGTGAAAGATGCCAAGATTTATTTAGAGGTTGACCCAGTAGTAGAGCAAGTCTTGACTCAAAAAGAGATTGCCTACACGATTGAAGAAGTGGTCCTTGATAAACCCCTACGCCATGTGAATTTAACTGCCCATGAACATTAATCCCTTTGCTAATGTGTCTTTGCAAGATTATCTTGAAATTGTGCAAATTGTCGATTCAACCTTTCCAATTGGATCATTTAACCACTCATTTGGGATGGAAAATTATCTGCGTGAAGACACTGTAACAGATGATAAAGGTTACGAAGAGTGGCAAGAAGCCTATTTAGCTAGTCAGTTTAAATATGGTGAAGGTCTTGTAATCAAACTGGTTTATGATGCTATGGTTACAGATAACATAGAGCAGGTTTGGCATTATGATAAGGTCTTGACAGTTTCGACGCAAGCGCGTGAAACAAGACAGGGGACTAAAATGATTGCTAAGCAAATGCTTCGACTCATTCAAAGGCTTCATGCTATTCCGGTATTGGATGACTATCAGTCTAAAATACGTAAGGGTGTGGTCTTCGGCAATCCAGCTATTGTCTTTGCGCTCTATGTGTTTAACAAGGGCTTGGGATGTAATGAAGCCATAGCACTTTATGGCTATAGCGTGATTTCGACGATGGTTCAAAATGCTGTGCGTGCCATTCCCCTTGGACAGTTTGCTGGACAGGAGATTGTTTTACGTAGCTTTTCGCAATTAGAAAAAATGACACAAGAAATTCAAGAATTGGATGCGTCCTACCTTGGGGCCAATACGCCTGGTCTTGAATTAGCTCAGATGAAACATGAAACACAGGTATTCCGCCTATTCATGTCCTAAAATATCAACAAGGTTGAGAGGAAAAAACAATGACAAAACGTACTGTAATTATTGGAGTTGGTGGACCTGTTGGTTCAGGTAAAACCCTTTTGCTTGAGCGTCTTACACGACGTATGTCCGACTTAAATTTAGCAGTTATTACTAACGATATCTATACAAAAGAAGATGCCCTTTTCTTGGCTAAAAATTCAAGCTTAGACGAAGACCGTATCATTGGTGTAGAAACTGGTGGGTGTCCTCATACTGCGATTCGTGAGGATGCCTCTATGAACTTTGAAGCGATTGAAACTCTTCAAGAGCGCTTTAATCATGATTTGGATGTTATTTTCCTTGAAAGTGGTGGAGACAACTTGGCTGCGACCTTCAGCCCTGATTTGGTTGATTTTACCATTTATATTATTGACGTTGCTCAGGGTGAAAAAATCCCACGTAAGGCTGGTCAAGGGATGATTAAGAGTGATTTGTTCTTGATCAATAAGACTGATCTTGCACCTTATGTTGGAGCCAACCTAGACCGTATGCGTGAAGATACCCTTCATTTCCGTAACGAAGATTCTTTCATTTTCACAAATTTGAATAATGATGACAATGTTAAGGAAGTAGAAGAATGGATTCGTAAGAATTTCCTACTAGAGGACTTGTAAGATGACACAAGCATATGATGGCTTTGTCCATCTTGGATTTTCAAACAGAAGTGGTCGTACAATTTCCCACAAGAAATACCAAGAAGGCAACTCTCGAGTGTCGGCAGATAATTCAGATGACAATGGCGTTCCTTACTATTTCCTAATTAATATGGGTGGGGGCTTTGTCGAGGGTGAGCAGTATCAAGTGACCATTGATGTTAATAAAGATGCTCATGCCTTGGTGACAACTCAAACACCGACCTATGTTTACAAGTGTGAGAAAGGACAGTTGACACAACAGAATACGTCTATCACACTTGAAGAAAATAGTTATTTGGAGTACATGGCTGATGAAGTTATTCCATATTTAAAATCACGCTATTTCCAAACAAGTCGTATTGATATGGATAAGTCTGCCCACTTGATTTATTCAGATGGTGTAACGGCAGGTTGGTCTCATGAGGATTTACCGTTTCAATACCATTATTTTCGTAATTTGACACAAATTTACCAAGATAATGAACTTGTTTATAGCGATCAGACTCTCTTAGAACCTCAGAAACAAGATATGTTTAAACTTGGTTATTTTGAAGGCTGGCGTAATTACAATAGCTTGGTAATGGTGTCCCCAAATATTGACGAGGCTTTTGTTAAGGCTTTGCAGAAGCACTTAGAAGGGCTAAATCTAGAGTCTGATTTTGCCATTTCATCCTTAGATATCCCAGGTTTGGTGTTACGTATCTTAGGAAAAACTGCTGAGGATAATCGTCGCGTCATTTATTCTTGTGCAGACTATTTTAGACAAGAAATACATGGATTAACCCCTTTGAATTTGAGAAAAAATGATATGAGGAGATAAGAAATGCATATTCCTGAAAATTACTTAAGCCCTATGACTTGTGCGGCAATGGGGGCAGTTATGTTGCCTATTTGGTATAAGGCTGTCAAGGAAGTGAAGGTAAAGGTTGACACTGATAAAAAAACGATTCCTATGTTGGGAATCGGGACTTCCTTGTCCTTCCTTATCATGATGTTTAATCTTCCAGCCCCAGGTGGAACTAGTGCCCATGCTGTTGGGGCAGTGCTAATTGCTATATTGTTAGGACCTTGGGCCTCCTGTTTAGCAGTTAGTGTGGCTCTAGCTATGCAGGCTTTGCTATTTGGTGATGGTGGGATTTTGGCCTTTGGTGCGAATGCCTTTTGTATGGCTGTTGTCATGCCATTTGTGGGTTATGCTGTTTATAAACTCTTGAATAAGTGGACAAAGAACAGGATAATTGCTAGCTTTTTTGGAGGTTATATTGGAATTGTAGTTGCGGCCCTGACTGTTGCGGTTTTACTAGGAATTCAACCGATTCTCTTTAAAGATAGCAGTGGTAATCCGCTTTACAATCCATACCCTTTGAGAGTGACGCTTCCAGTAATGGGCTTGACTCACCTGCTTATCGGCTTGGTAGAAGGATTTTTCACAGCCGGTGTTCAAGAATTCATTGAACGTTTGAATATTGATAATACTCAGGAAATAACGACTAAAAAACTACGTCCTTTATTGCTCTTTATCCTAGCCTTAATTATCCTAACGCCACTTGGTTTATTGGCGACGGGAACAGCTTTTGCAGAATGGGATGTCAAAGAGTTGGTAGAAAAATTGTCTCATTACCATGTGGAAGCCCAAGCGCCAAAAGGAATGTTGAATGGTTTTTCATTCAATGCCCTCTTCCCAGATTATAGTATCGCAGGCATTCCAGAAGTTTTGGGTTATATCCTGAGCGCTGCCTCTGCTGTTTTGATTTTCTTCATCCTCTATCGCTTGATTTTCGGTAGAAAGGTTGAAAAATGATTCTTCCAGATTGGATGTCGGAAGAGCGCCCAGTAGTCACTAAAGTCGGTAGAAATAACTTTCTTATCCGGAATCGTCACCATCTGGAAGCTCTTCTTCAAAAGTTTGAAACGCATCCTTTAAAAGTAGCATCAGTCTTTCATCCAACAGCTAAGGTTTTACTTCTCTTTTTCTTACTGGTTTCAGTGGGAATTAGCCGAAATCTCACAGTTTTGTGGATTGTAGCCTTGTTTTTAGGAGCTGGCGTGGCTTTTTTACCGCATTCGGTTTTAGTAAGAACTTTGAAAAAAACTGTAGTGTTGTTGATTTTCCCACTAGTTCTTTATCTACCGCATCTCTTACTTAGCGGAGGTCAATCGCTCTTTCTTTTTAGACTTCCTTTGATTGCCGTAGCCATTGCTTATTATTCAGAGACAAGTACAATAAGTGAGATGCTAGTGGCATTAAAAGGGTTGCATTTTCCTGATCTTGTTCTGCTCCAGTTAGATATCACCATAAAATATATTGATGTCTTTGGAAAACAATTAATGGATTTGCTCAAAGGGATTGAAGCACGAAGCTTTGGCGGCAACCATCGTTTCCGGATTGGAAGTAATATCTGGGGAATTTTATACCTTAAAGCTATACGCTATGGTGAGGAACTGACTCAAGCCATGGAAGCACGTTGCTTTGTTGGTGAGTATGTCAAGTCATCACAGTCATTCACATGGAAGGACTGGCTGGCCTTGATAGGTCTAGTAGCAATGATTTTAGGACAGATTCTGTTAGGAGGATGAGATGTTTCAATTGAAACAAGTGGCCTGTGCCTATGAACAAAAAAAGGTCTTTACTGGTCTTGATTTGGAGATTAGACAAGGACAATATGTGATGTTGATGGGGGAAAATGGGACTGGGAAATCAAGTCTTATCAGTTTATTAACTGGCTTCAAGCAGGAAGAATCTGGTCGCATTCTTTTCTTAGGGAAGGACCTCAAAGAATGGCTGAAGGACAAACGTCAAAAACGAGATTTTTATAGTCGCCTCGGAATCCTCTTTCAGGATGTGGATAGTCAGTTATTTAATAGTACTGTCTATGATGAGATTGCTTTTGGTCCTCGCCAGCTAGGTCTAACCGAAGAAGAAGTCTCACAGCGCGTTCAAGACACGCTATCCCTGCTTAAAATTGACGATTTAAGAGATCGCGTTCCCTATCAACTGTCTGGTGGAGAAAAGAAGAAAGTGGCTTTTGCCAGTATCATGGTAACTAATCCAGATGTGTATATTCTTGATGAACCCTTCAATAATCTTTCTAAAGAATATGAAGAATTTTTTAGGGAACTTCTACATGACCTTCATTCAGCTGGAAAAACTATTATCATGTCTGCTCACCACTTCAAGCACCTTCATCATGAAAAGGCTGATGTTCTTCTTTTCGAAGATGGCAAAGCTGATTTCTTTCCTGCCCAGGAAGTGCTCAGTAACCAGCAAGTAGTTGAGCGTTTGTCACATTATTAATAAGGATAAGTAGGAAATCGTTCTAGGTTTCCTACTTTTTTCTTTGTCAAACAATTGATATTTTTAGGTGATAGTATTTTCTTATCACCTTGATTATGTTTAAGTATTAGTTAAGCTTAGTGAATTCTGTTACAATAATAACAATCAATCTCAAAGGAGAGTATTATGAAACTTAAAAAAATTCTTGGAATTACGGGTGTAGCCATTGCTTCAGTAGCTTTGCTTGCTGCATGTTCATCTAAATCATTAAAAGAAGCATCTAAATCTTCAGGTGCTAAAGAAACAATTAACTTTGCCACTGTTGGGACAACAGCACCGTTCTCATATGAAGAAAACGGTGAATTGACTGGTTACGATGTGGAAGTGGCCAAAGCAGTCTTCAAAGACTCTGACAAATATGAAGTGAAATTTCAAAAAACAGAATGGTCTTCAGTCTTCACAGGTCTTGACTCAGCTAAATACCAAATGGCTGGGAACAATATCTCTTATTCAGAAGAACGTGACCAAAAATATCTCTTCTCATATCCAATTGGTACCACACCAGCTGTTTTGACTGTTCCAAAAGATAGTAATATTAAGAAATATGATGATATTGCTGGACACTCAACGCAGGTTGTTCAAGGAACATCGACAGCTACTCAATTGACAGAGTTTAATGAGAAACATTCAGACAAGCCAGTTGAACTTAACTACACAAATGAAAATATTACACAAATGTTGACAAGTTTGAATGAAGGTAAGTATGACTTCAAGATCTTTGATGCACCAACTGTTAATGCAATCATCAAAAACAATAAATTGAGCAACTTGAAGACGATTGAGCTTAAATCTGATCAACAACCATACATCTACTTCTTGTTCGCAGATAACCAAAAAGACCTTCAAAAATTTGTAAACAAACGTTTGGAAGAACTCCAAAAAGATGGTACTTTGGCTAAGTTGGCTGAAAAATACCTTGGAAACAAAGATTATATTCCAACTAAAGACGCTTTGAAAGTTCCAAGCAAAAAATAAGAAAGGAGCTGGGAATGAATCTCAGCTTTTTCATATAATTAAAATCTAGGACATGTTATAGTTAAAAACTATAGAGATATACAATTATAAACAATTTGCTACAATTCTTATCCTATGGGATAATAATTTTACACTTAAAACAATTAAAGGGAGTTCGTTATGAAACTTAAAAAAATTCTTGGAATTACAGGATTGGCAGTCGCTTCAACAGTAGCTTTGGCTGCTTGTGGTGCTGGCGGTAACAAATCAGCTAAAGATGATAAAACATTGACAGTTGGTGTCATGACTTTGGATGACACTACTGAGCCATTGTGGGATAAAGTCAAAGAATTGGCTAAAGACAAGGGTGTTACTATCGAGTTGAAAGAGTTCACAGACTACAACCAACCAAATGAAGCCCTTAAAAATGGTGAAATCGACGTTAATGCTTTCCAACACATTTATTTCTTGAACAACTGGAACAAAGAAAATAAGGGTGATGTTGTTGCAGCAGCTGACACACTTCTTAGCCCAATCCACCTTTTCTCAGGAACTGAAAACGGTAAAGCTAAGTATAAGGATGTTAAAGAGCTTCCAGATGGAGCTACTATCTCAGTACCTAATGATGGTACAAACGAAAGCCGTGCTTTGACACTTCTTCAAACAGCTGGTTTGATTAAGTTGGATGTTAAAGATGGTGAATTGGCAACTATCAAGAACATTTCTGAAAATCCAAAGAAATTGGATATTAAAGAAATCGCAGCTGAACAAGCTGCCCAAACTCTTTCATCAGTAGATGCAGCAGTTGTTAACAACTCATACGCACAACAACAAAACGTTGACTATGACACAACTCTCTTCCAAGAAGATCCAAGCCAAGATTTAAAAGATTGGGTCAATATCATTGCAGCTAATAAAGATTGGGAAAAATCAAATAAAGCTGATGCTATCAAGACTTTGATTAAAGCCTACCAAAATGATGAAGTAGCGCAAATCATCTATGATGCATCTAACAAGGTTGACCTTCCAGCATGGAAAGGTGCCCCAACACAAGATCAATTGAAAGCTAATTCAAAGAAATAAGCTAAGGACAGAGGGCGTGTGAGAGCACGCCGTTTTGTCGTGTATGAAGGAGATGATTTGATGGCATTTTCAAGTGAAGAAGAGCAGTTACGAAAATTTCGTAACGATGAAATTGCTCAGCACTATTTTGAAGTTTTGCGGACTTTGATTTCTAAAAAATCTATTTTTGCTCAAAATATTGGTCTCTATGATGTAGCTGCTTACCTTGGTGAGATTTTCTCTGGTGTTGGCGCAGAGGTGATAATTGACGAGACCCATACGGCACCTTTTGTCTTGGCGAAATTCAAGAGTCCAAATCCAGATGCGAAAACAATTATTTTCTATCAACACTATGACACTGTTCCTGCGGACAATGATCAGCCATGGACCGATGAACCTTTCCGTCTGACTGTTCGAAAGGGATATATGTATGGTCGTGGTGTCGATGATGATAAGGGGCATATTACAGCTCGTCTGACAGCCCTTCGGAAATATATTCGAGAAGTTGGTGATCTTCCTGTAAATATTACGTTTATGATGGAAGGTGCTGAAGAATCTGCATCAACAGACCTTGAAAAATATTTAGAAAAATACCGAGATGATCTTCTTCCAGCAGACCTATTGGTTTGGGAGCAAGGGAACCGAAATAGTAAAGGTCAATTGGAAATCACAGGTGGCAACAAGGGGATTATTACCTTTGACTTGTCTGTCGAGAGTGCTGATGTTGATATCCACTCTAAATTTGGTGCAGTGATTGAATCTGCGTCATGGTACTTGCTCAATGCTATCTCAAGCATGAGAGATGATCAGGGACGTATCCTTATCGACGGCATCTATGAAAAGATTGTCCAACCAAACGAACGAGAGATGAATCTTATCGAAACTTATGCTATTGAAAATGCAGACAGTCTTCGTAGGATTTACGGCTTAAAACTACCCATTTTAGAAAGTGACCGCCGAGCGTTCTTAAAAACTTACTATTTTGAGCCTGCTCTTTCTATTGAGGGAATTTCAACAGGTTATCAGGGGCAAGGGGTTAAGACCATCTTACCAGCTCAAGCCAGAGCTAAGATGGAGATGCGTTTGGTCCCTGGCTTGACACCTGAGTACGTTTTGGAGTGTATTAAGGCTCACCTCAAAAAAGAAGGATTTGACCGTATCAAGGTAACCTTCACTCTTGGTGAAGAAAGTTATCGAAGTGATATGTCTGATCCAGCTATTGTCAATGTTATTGAGTTAGCAAAAGGCTTTTATGAAGAAGGTGTCGCTGTCCTTCCAACAGCAGCAGGTACGGGGCCTATGCATATGATTCATCAGGCTTTGGGTGTTCCTATGGCAGCCTTTGGTATAGGGAATGCTAACAGTCGTGACCATGGTGGGGATGAAAATGTTAGTCTAGCAGATTACTACACCCACATTGAACTAATTAAGGAGTTAATTGCAAGTTATGAGTAATGTCATTATTGATTTGAAAAATATTGATATCACCTTTACGCAGAAACGCCGCACTATTCAAGCGGTTAAGGATGTGTCTATCCAGATTGAGAAAGGTGATATTTACGGAATTGTTGGTTATTCAGGGGCTGGTAAATCTACCCTTGTGCGTGCGATCAATCTTTTGCAAGTGCCTACAGCTGGTAAAATCACTATCGGTAAAGATGTGACTTTTGCAGATGGTAAGGTCCAATTGTCGACAAAAGAATTGCGCCAGAAACGTCAAACGATTGGGATGATTTTCCAACACTTTAACCTTATGGCTCAAAAGACGGCTTATGAAAATGTAGCTTTTGCTCTTCGTCATTCTAAACTAAGCAATGAAGAGAAAGACAAAAAAATTCGTGGTCTTTTGGAATTGGTTGATTTGGCTGATCGTGCCGAAAACTATCCTGCACAGTTGTCAGGTGGTCAAAAACAACGTGTAGCGATTGCCCGTGCCTTGGCTAATGATCCTGAAATCTTGATTTCAGATGAGTCTACCTCAGCTCTTGACCCAAAAACAACTAAGCAGATTCTTTCGCTTTTGCAGGATTTGAATAAAAAGCTTGGTTTGACAGTGGTTATGATCACCCACGAAATGCAAATTGTTAAAGACATTTGTAACCGTGTGGCTGTTATGCAAAATGGTCAACTTTTGGAAGAGGGCAGTGTTCTTGATATCTTCTCAAATCCACAAGAAGATTTGACACAAGAATTTATTGAAACTGCTGCAGGGATTGAAGATGCCTTGACTAAGATTAATGCACAACCCTTAGTGAAAAACTTACCAAGCTCAGCCCTTCTCGTTCAACTAAAATATGCTGGTTCTTCAACAGATGAGCCACTCTTGACTGAAATTTTCAAAGATTACGGAGTTTCAAGTAACATCCTTTACGGTAACGTTGAGATTCTAGGTGATACACCTGTTGGTGAATTGGTCGTTGTATTGGATGGTGAGGCAGATAAGGTTCTTGCTGCCCAAAAAGCGATTGAAAATGCAGGTGTCAGCTTGCAAGTACTTAAGAAAGGAGCCCAATAATGGCAGATTGGATTCAACAAAACTTTCCAGATATTTATCGTATTGGTATGCAGGGGGTTAACTCTTGGCCAGACGCCATCTATGCGACTCTCTATATGACGGTTATTTCCTTCATCATTGGGGGGCTTCTTGGTCTTGTTATGGGGCTCTTCTTGGTATTGACAGGTCCTCGTGGAGTCATTGAAAATAAATTTGTTTTCCAAATCTTGGATAAAATCACTTCAATCTTCCGTGCCATTCCTTTCATCATCCTCTTGGCAATTTTGAAAGGCTTCACTTACTTTATCGTGGGGACTAACCTTGGTATGACAGCGGCCTTGGTTCCATTGTCAGCTGCGACTTTCCCATTCTTTGCACGTCAAGTACAGGTGGTACTTGCAGATCTTGACCGTGGCGTTATTGAAGCAGCACAAGCTAGTGGTGCAACACTTTGGGATACGATTAAAGTTTACCTTGGTGAAGGGCTCCCAGAATTGGTTCGTGTATCAACCGTAACTCTGATTTCCCTTGTGGGTGAAACTGCCATGGCCGGTGCTATCGGTGCCGGTGGTCTTGGTTACATCGCTATCTACTATGGATATAACCGTTCTAGTACCTCAGTTACCATTTTGGCAACTTTCTTGATTTTGATTTTGATTTTCCTTATCCAATTCTTGGGTGATTTCTTGACCCGTAAATTGAGTCATAAATAGGATTTGAAAGCCTGTTTGCCACAGGCTTTTCTCATGTCTTGACGATTTCAGATATTTATCATAGTATGGAAGCTATCGAATACTTTATGGTTGAGCTAACCATAAAAAGGAGTTAATGAGTTATGAAACGATTTATTTCAACTTGGAATAGGACCAGTCTAATCAAGCGTATTGCCATTGGTGTGGTAATTGGTGCTGTACTTGGTTTGCTTGTTCCTAAGTTTACGGTTATTGGTCTCTTAGGGGATATGTTTGTTGGTGGCTTGAAGGCAATTGCTCCACTCCTGGTCTTTGCCTTGGTTGCCAATGCCCTTTCTCAAACGCGAGAAGGGCAACAAAGCAACATGAAGACAGTTATTGTTCTTTATCTCTTTGGGACCTTTGCGGCAGCATTGACGGCTGTTATTTCTCACTATATTTTTCCAATTTCTCTGAAGTTGGGAGCAGCGGCAGCGACTAAAGCGACGGCACCTCAAGGTGTGGGAGAAGTCTTTAAAGGTTTGTTGCTTAAGATGGTGGATAACCCTGTCAATGCCTTGGCTCAAGCCAACTACATTGGTGTTTTAGTATGGGCGGTTGTCTTTGGTTTCGCCATGCGAACAGCTAGCACTCACACGAAAGATTTGCTACATACCTTGGCAGAAGTGACTTCACAAATCGTTCGTTGGATTATTAACTTGGCACCATTTGGTATCCTTGGTCTTGTCTTTAATACTATTTCTGAGAATGGTGTTGGTGTTTTGGCGGATTATGGTGTCCTAATCCTTGTTTTAGTGGGAACAATGGCCTTTGTTGCCTTGGTTGTTAATCCTATCATTGCTTTTGTGATGATGGGCAAAAATCCTTTCCCACTGGTTTTCCGTTGTTTGAAAGACTCTGGGATTACAGCCTTCTTTACTCGCTCGTCAGCAGCTAATATTCCTGTTAACCTTCAGCTTTGTAAAGATCTTGGTTTAAATCCTGATACCTATTCAGTTTCTATTCCTTTGGGGTCAACTATTAATATGGCTGGGGCAGCCGTGACAATCAATGTCTTAACTCTTGCTGCAGTAACGACTTTGGGAATTCAGGTTGATTTTGCGACAGCACTCATTCTTAGTGTGGTTTCAGCTATTTCTGCCTGTGGTGCCTCAGGTATTGCTGGAGGATCCCTTCTATTAGTGCCAGTAGCATGTAGCCTCTTTGGTATCTCAAATGATTTGGCCATGCAAGTTGTTGGTGTTGGCTTTATCGTAGGTGTCATCCAAGACTCTTGTGAAACAGCCCTTAACTCTTCAACAGACGTACTTTTTACAGCAGTAGCAGAAAAGAGCCGTTGGAAGAAAGTATAGGTAATTGTATAAGGTCGGCCTATCTGGCTGGCTTTTTGATTTTGGAGAAAACATAGTCAAAGACTATAGCTAGCTCAAGAATCTATCATCTTTAAAAAGCCCATAAAATATGGTAAAATAAACCGTTCAAAGAGAAAAGGTGAAACATTTATGACTAATAATTTATTGGTGCTTCAATCAGACTTTGGTTTGGTTGACGGTGCTGTTTCGGCCATGATTGGTGTGGCTCTTCAAGAAGAACCAAGTTTGGGAGTTCATCACCTTACACATGATATTACACCCTACAACACTTTTGAAGCTTCCTATCGTCTGTTTCAGACTGTCGAGTACTGGCCAAAGGGAACAACCTTTGTTTCGGTAGTTGATCCGGGTGTAGGCTCATCACGTAAAAGTGTGGTTGCCTTAACAAAGACGGGGCAATATATCGTCACACCAGATAACGGAACACTTTCTTATATCAAGAAGGATGTCGGTATCGTTGCTGTCCGTGAAATTTCAGAAGTTGAGAATCGTCGTAGTAATACGGAGCTGTCTTATACCTTCCATGGTCGTGATGTTTATGCCTATACAGGTGCCAAATTAGCTTCTGGTCATATCAGTTTTGAAGAAGTAGGTCCTGAGTTACCTGTGGACAAAATTCTAGAGCTTCCAGTGGTTGAAACCATCATAGAGGATAATTTGGTTCGTGGTGCAATTGATATTTTGGACGTCCGTTTCGGCTCTCTTTGGACCTCTATCACACGTGATGACTTTTATGCCTTGGAACCAAACTTTGGTGATCGATTCGAGGTGACCATCTTTAACAATGATATGTTGGTCTACCAAAATCAAGTTACCTATGGGAAATCTTTTGCGGATGTTCGTATCGGTCAGCCAATTATTTATATCAATTCCCTCTATCGTGTTGGCTTAGCCATAAACCAGGGGTCTTTTGCCAAGGCCTATAATGTTGGTGTGGGGTCTAACTGGCACATTGAAATTAAACGTTTAGGAGATTAAAGTAAGATTATGAAAAATAATTCAATTCGTACAGTAGTTGCGACAGGTATTGGTGCAGCACTCTTTATTATCATTGGTATGTTTGTTAATATTCCTATTTTTGGGAATACCAGCATCCAACTTCAGTATGCTGTTCAAGCCCTATTCTCAGTGATTTTTGGGCCTATTACAGGTTTCTTTATGGGCTTTATTGGGCATGCGCTTAAAGATGGTATTCAATACGGAAATATCTCATGGGCTTGGGTGTTTGCAAGTGCCATTACAGGTCTTGTAATTGGTCTATTCAACAAAAAATATGATGTGACAACTGGCAAGTTTTCTTTGATGAGTATGATTTGGTTTAACCTAGCACAAGCATTGGCCCTCCTTATTGCCTATGGTATCGTTACCCCTATTGGTGATAGACTCCAATTCGCACAAGCCTGGTCATATCTTTATGCACAAAGTTTTGTAGCTGGCGTAGCTAACTTTATTACAATTGCAATCGGAGGAACCCTCCTTCTTGCAATCTATGCTGGCTCACGTACACAATCTGGTAGTCTTACCAAAGACTAGCATGAATCATAGGAGAGTGGGACTGTCAGTTTGCTTTGATTCCTCCTCTCTTTTTTAGTAGAAACATGGATAAATACATTAGTTTTAATCAGTTTACATTTCAATATGATGCGCAAGCAGAAGCGACGCTTAAAGATATCAGCTTTGATATTGTCAAAGGCGAGAAAGTGCTCATTTTAGGCCCTTCTGGTAGCGGAAAGTCGACCCTGGCTCAGTGTCTCAATGGTATCATACCTAATATCCATAAAGGCCAGGCACAAGGCCAGGTAAGGATAGATGGAAAGAATATTTTCAAGCAATCTATCTATGATAAGTCACAGTTAGTATCTACGGTATTGCAAGATCCAGATGGTCAGTTTATTGGCTTAACAGTAGCCGAGGATTTGGCTTTTGCCTTGGAAAATGATTGTGCTAATCAAAGTGAGATGAAGGATAAGGTAGCTCTCTGGGCTGAATGTCTAGACTTGACTTCTCTTTTGAATCACCGCCCTCAAGACTTATCAGGTGGCCAAAAACAACGAGTTAGTTTGGCTGGAGTCTTGATTGATGAGAGTCCTATTCTTTTATTTGATGAGCCTCTAGCAAATTTAGATCCTAAATCAGGACAGGAAACCATTGACCTCATTGATAAAATCCACAAAGAGGTGGGAGCTACAACAATTATTATTGAGCATCGCCTAGAAGATGTTCTTTATCGTCCTGTTGACCGGATTTTACTGGTCAATGATGGCACCCTCCTCTTTAACGGTAGCCCAGATGAGCTTTTATCAAGTACTCTCTTACTGGAAAATGGGATTCGCGAACCTCTATATGTGACGGTTTTACGTCAGTTGGGATTTGACATAAGAGATGCACAAAATCTTAGTCAATTGGATGCTTTAGACTTATCTGGCCTTGTTCTGCCAGATAGAGTTTTGAAAGATAAAAGAGACAGTTCAAGTGATTCTATTTTGAAGGTTGAGGGGCTTAGCGTTTCCTATGGGGATAATCCAGCGATTATAGAGGATATGTCTTTTAGCTTGAAAAAAGGTGAGCGACTAGCGATTGTCGGTAAAAATGGAGCTGGAAAGTCGACGCTTGCCAAAGCTCTATGCGGTTTTGTCCCTAGTCAAGGGAAATTAACTTACAAGGGTCAGGATATCAGTCAGGATAGCATCGCCGAGCGTTCAGAGCGTATAGGCTTTGTTTTGCAAAATCCTAATCAGATGATTAGCCAAACTATGATTTTTGATGAAGTGGCTCTTGGTTTACGCTTGCGAGGGATTGAAGAAACTGAGGTTGAAGAGCGTGTTCATGAGGTCCTGAAGACTTGTGGTCTCTATAGTTTTCGTAAATGGCCCATTTCTGCGCTTTCCTTTGGTCAGAAAAAGCGTGTGACCATTGCGTCTATCTTGGTCTTGAAACCTGAAATCATTATCTTGGATGAGCCAACAGCTGGTCAAGATTACAAGACTTACACAGATATCATGAATTTCTTGGACAGTCTTCAGAAGCAAGGCCATACCATTGTGATGATTACCCATGACATGCAGCTCATGTTGGAATATAGTGATCGTTGTCTCGTTGTGGTTGAGGGGAAAATCATTGCAGACGATAATCCTGTTACAATTCTTAATCAGAAGGATTTACTTGAGTCAGCTAATCTCAAGCAGACATCTCTTTATACTTTGGGTCAGAAATTGTCAAGTGATCCAGTAGAAGTAACCCAGTATTATATCGAAAAAAGGAGGCCCTAATGTCTAATCGTTTAATTGGTTATCAGTCAGGTCAAGGTTTCCTCTATGATTTGTCTGGGGCAAGTAAGATGCTTTTCTTTATCTTGGTTTCAGTTGCTTGTATGGCAACCTATGACCCACGTTTTATTCTAGCAGTAGGCTTACTTTCTATTTATCTCTTTTATTTGGCCAAGATTCGTTGGCGAGATATTTCTTTCGTTGTTAAGATTATTGGATCGATTGCTCTCTTTAATTTACTTATGGTCTACCTTTTCGCACCTGGCTATGGTGAAGAAATTTATGGGGCTAAGACAGTTATTATTGAAGGCTGGGGGCGTTTCTATCTAACCAGTCAGGAGCTTTTTTACCTTGCAAATCTATTGCTCAAGTATTTTTCAACGGTCCCTCTTGCCATTCTTTTTCTTATGACCACTCATCCGAGTCAGTTTGCGGCTAGCCTAAATCAAATTGGGGTTCCTTATAAATTTGCCTATTCCGTGAGTTTAACCTTGCGTTATATTCCAGATGTTCAAGAAGAATTCTTTACGATTCGTAAGGCTCAGGAGGCTCGTGGTTTGGATTTGTCGCAAAAGGTGGGATTGGTCAAACGCATTCGCGGGAATCTCCAAATTGTTCTTCCACTAATTTTTTCATCTCTCGAACGAATTGATACCATATCGACAGCCATGGAGTTACGACGATTTGGTCGCTACAAAAAACGTACATGGTATGTGCATAAATCTTTGATGAAACAAGATTACCTTGTCATCCTATCAGCTATCCTTATATTGGGGATTAGTATTGGATTAATTTTCTTCAATCATGGTCGTTTTTATAATCCATGGAGATAATGCTCTTAGCATAGAGAGAATCTGCCATTAAGCATAATAAAAAAACGTTCCCGTCTTGTCCAGATGAACGAGATTGGAACGTTTTTTGTTATTTCAAATAGCCTAAATAATCAAATTTTTCTAGTGTCCGATTGTCGGCGACAACTAGGATGATTCCTTCGTCAGGTAGTTTCTTAATTGGGTCAAAGTGAGTGTTTAACTTGCCATTTTGCTCATCTCTAAAACCAATAACGTTGACGTTATAATTTTGTCTTAGATTTAATGTATGCAAAGACTTTCCAGCCCATTCCTTTGGAATTTTAAGTTCAATTAAAGCCACGTCGTCCTCTAAATGAAAAACATTTGAAATGTTATAACGGAGGATGTTTGAAGCCAATTCTTTTGCTGTGCTACGCTCAGGAGTGATGACCCAGTTGGCCCCCATTCCGTAAAGGACTTCCTCATAATTGTTATTCATAGCTTTAGCAATAATATTTGTAATGCCAAGTTTTTTACATTGCAGGAGCGCCAGTGCAGAAGATTCTAAGTGTTCTCCAGTTGCAATAATGACCGTATCGCAAGTATCAATACCAGCAGAACGTAGAAAGTCAATGTCAGTAATGTCACCAACAGCGGCCTTAGTCACCTGATCAGCAAGGGAATCAATTGTTGTAGAGTTATTATCTAAGGCAATAACATCTTGTCCAAAAGAGGAGAGTTCGGTTGCAATGGTTTGTCCAAAGATTCCCAAACCGAGGACCCCAATAATTTGTGTTTTCATAGAAAATCCTTTCAGAATATTGTCAATGAATAAAATTGTTTAGCCAACTGAAATATCAGTTGGGGCATAAGAGACATGCTTTTCTTTTTTGGTCATCAAGCTCAAGAGAACAGTGATAGGTCCAACACGGCCAATGAACATCAGAGATATGATAACGAGTCGTCCTAGAGTATTTAGATTAGGGGTCAAATCCATTGAAACACCAACAGTAGCAATGGCTGACACACTCTCAAAAAGTAGGCCTAGGGGCGATAGCGTAGGATTAGTCTCCAGTAAAATAACATAGCCGACAAAGAGCATTGTTAGGAAAAAGAGTATAACTGTGAATGCTTGTAAAACAGTCTTATTAGATATAATACGATTTCGGAAAACAACACTAGAGTTACCAGAGAGCTCCGACTTGAAAAGAAGAAACATAATGGAGGCGGTGGTTACCTTGATACCACCGGCAGTTCCTCCAGGACCACCCCCAATAATCATCTGAATCATAAAAAGAAGATTTGTAGAAAAATCAGCATTGGTGTAGGAAATAGTCGCAAAACCAGCGGTACGCATGGTTACAGTCTGAAAGAAACTTACCAGAAGTTGCTGCCAGACATTGAGAGTACCGATTGTCTTAGAGTTATCCATTTCCAGTAACCAAGCAAGTAGTGTTCCTCCTAAGAGGAGACAGCCTGTACTTATAAGAACAAGACGGCTTTGATTGCTGAAAGGCCTACAAGCTAATTTCCAGTTCCTAGGACGATCTGTCATATAGCGTCTTATTAGTTGAATCAAATCAATCCAAACTGCAAATCCCAAACTTCCAGACATAATGAGAAAAGCTACAGCAAGGTTAATGGTTGGATTGGTTGCATAATCCTGTAAACTGTTAGAACCTAAGTTGTCAAATCCAGCATTACAAAAGGCAGAGACAGCTAGAAAGAGACTATTAAAAATGCCGTGACCAAGTCCAAAACGAGGAACGAAATCAGTCATGATCACAAGTGCTGCCAAAGCTTCAATAGAAAAAGTAATTTTATAGACCTTAAAAAGATAAGCTTTCAAATCTTTTTGGTTATCCCTGCTAAGTGCGGATTGAAGGAGATCTTGATCACTCAGTCCTAATTTATTTTTCAGGGTATAGGTGCTAAAGGCTATAAGAGAGACGAGCCCAAGTCCTCCCGTCTGCATGAGAAGCATAGAGAAAATTTGACCGAGACCATTGTAAGCCTTACTGACCGGGACAACAGAAAGTCCAGTTACACAGACCATTGACACAGTATTGAAGAGATGATCCAGGTAGCTTGTTTCTGGACTATTAACATAGTGGCTTATGGGAAGGCTAAGTAAAATACTCCCCACTATAATGACAAAGACAAAGCTGAGCACCAGCTTCTGCGTGACAGAAAGACGATTGATCAATGAAAACCTCCAAGTTATCAAAAGAGTAAATAATAATCCAAGGAGTAAGACACCTCCTTGGATAAACGTTATAGCGGCTTCTTGTTAGGAATTCCAGCACGACGTGGGTACTTATTTGGGGTTTCTTTTTTCTTATCGACAATAGTGACATTACGTCCATCCCCATTTGGTAGTCTGTAGTTCTCGTTGAGAATAGGCTTGGCAAAAAGCGAGTTCAAGGCATTTTTAGCATCGGCTAACTCTTCATCAGCTGCTACAGCTTTAAGTGCAATAAGTTGTCCACCAACCTTCAAGAAAGGAATAGTCAATTCTGAGAGAACCTGCATGCGTGCGACGGCACGGGCAGTAACAATATCAAACTGAGCACGGAAGGCCTTGTCTTGTCCAAAATCCTCTGCACGTCCATGATAGAAGTGAACATCGCTGAGCTCAAGTTCATCAGCCAAGAGATTGAGGAAATTGATGCGTTTATTAAGAGAGTCGATGATAGTCACATCAAGCTCAGGGCAAAGGATTTTCATAGGGAGACTTGGAAATCCAGCTCCAGCTCCGATATCCAGAAGTCGAATACTTTGATTTTTAATATGCCCTTGAAGCACAGGAGCTAGGGAATCGTAGAAATGTTTGAGGTAGACCTCGTCTCTTTCTGTGATTGCAGTAAGGTTGATCTTTTCGTTCCATTCTACCAAAAGCTCAAAGTAGCGTTGGAATTGGTCTTTTTGTTTTTGGCTGAGATCGAACCCCAGTTCTTTCAAAGCCTTGTAAAAATCTTCAGGTGTCATTATATATTCCTTTTATCTAGTTTCAATGCTCTTATTTTACCATAATTAAGAGCTTTCATCTAACTCTATAGGACAGATGGAAACTGGGTCTGAGTAAGTTTCTCATTAGCTTTGAAAAAAGTTCTAAGTTTAAGAAATATGTAATATTAAAGGTGTTATTTTTTCTTAAAAATTTGATATAATACTAATTAAGTCTAAAATCATAATCATGCTCTCTAATGAAAAGTGAATGTAGGGGATTATGGTCTTGTGGATTGAAAATAGATCCCTATGGGGAAATTTAATTTGAGGATTAAGAATGATTTATCTTTCAGAAGTTAGAAAGTCTCCAGAGGGGCTCGCCTTTACCGAAGCACCTTCTTTGTTGGAGTCTATTAAAGAACGCTATGATCAAGTTTTAAATCTTGAAAAGATTCAAGCAAGTGGTAAGGTAGCCTATGATAATGGCTTGTACCTTTTGGACTATCAACTTAGCTATGATATTACCTTGCCATCTAGCCGTTCACTTGAACCTGTGACACTTAGCTTTAACTATCCGGTTTCAGAAACCTTTATACAAGAGGCAGATGCAGCTCTTCAAAAGGAATTAGTCGAAGAAAATCTAGTTCTTATCTTGGATGGGGATACCATTAATCTTGATGAGAGTATTCTAGATAATATTCTTCTTAATATTCCTTTGAGAGTATTAACACCTGAGGAAGAATCAGGACAAATTTCGCTCTCAGGTAATGACTGGGAAGTCTTGTCAGAAGAGGATTTTGCCGCACTTCAACAGGAGAAAAAAGAGGCAAGTAATCCCTTTGCCCAATTGAACGGTCTATTTGACGAAAATTAATTCAAAAAAATAAACTAAAAATGTTTGACAATTTTAAAAATCTGTATTATTATATCATTAGAAGTTAATTTTCGGATTTATTTATAGGGTAAATCTACAGACTTTTTAAGGGAAATAGAAGTCAAAAAATTTTAAGAAAGTGGTAAATACTTATTATGAGCAAACGCATTTTGATTGTTGAAGATGAGAAAAACCTTGCTCGTTTTGTCTCTCTTGAACTTCAACACGAAGGATACGACGTTGTGACAGCAGACAACGGACGTGAAGGACTTGAAATGGCACTCGAGAAAGATTTCGATCTTATTCTCTTGGACCTTATGTTGCCTGAGATGGACGGTTTTGAAGTAACACGTCGTCTCCAACAAGAAAAAGATACTTATATTATGATGATGACAGCCCGCGATTCAATCATGGACATTGTTGCTGGTTTGGACCGTGGTGCTGATGACTATATTGTAAAACCTTTTGCGATTGAAGAACTATTGGCACGTATTCGTGCAACCTTCCGTCGCCAAGATATCGAAGCTGCTAAGAATGCACCAGCTAAAGCGTCAACTTATCGTGATTTGAAATTGGATGTTCAAAATCGTACAGTTGTTCGTGGTGATGAAGCAATTCCATTGACAAAACGTGAGTTTGATTTGTTGAACACACTTTTGAGCAATATGAACCAAGTGATGACCCGTGAGGAACTCTTGCTTCAAGTTTGGAAATATGATGACGCAATCGAAACAAACGTTGTAGATGTTTATATTCGTTACTTGCGTGGAAAAATCGATGTTCCAGGTAAGGAATCATACATTCAAACAGTGCGAGGAATGGGTTACGTTATCCGTGAAAAATGAGTAAATTACAAGATAAATTATTTGGTAAAGTAACCATTAGAAAAAAGTTGACCATGACAACTGCTGTGGTCTTCTTTCTTGTATTGTCGATGTTCACTCTGGTTGTTGTTTTCTCGGCCAATACGCTTCTTTTGCAACGTGAACGTCAAAATGTAAATAACACAATTTCGAAAGTTGTTACTTATATCGAAAAGGACTGGGATTCTGATGAAGAGTTGAGTCCAGAACCGCTTTTAGCGGCCCTTTATTCGCCTAAAAATATCTATGCATCAATCATTAATGGTGTGCTTTCTGAAAAGCACTCTTTGGATGGTCAAGTTGCAATTTCTAATAAATTATTTTCTAACCAATCTGTTTTTGTTTATGACAAAAAGGGAACGTTTATCTTTACTTCTGAGGAAAACACAGACTCTCCTCCAGGCATGTCTGAAGTAAACAAACTGAAGTCAGTGTCCTATAAAGGAAAGCGTGGTTTCTTACTACAAGTTCCAATTTACGGTAAGGATAAAAAGACCATCGTTGGTTATGCCCAGATTTTCCATGATTTGGAATTCTACTATGCTCTGAAAGAGCGTTTGATTTTCTTATTGATTTTCCTAGAAGTGGGGATGACGGTCCTAGTTATCGCAGCAACTGTGGTTGTCTTGACATCTATTCTTCGTCCGATGAGACAGTTGCACGAAACGATGGGAGTTATCACCGATTCGCCAAGTGATTTGGAACTTCGTTCTAAGATTGAAAGTCACGATGAAATTGGTGATTTGGCGGTTAACTTTAACCGTATGATGGATAAAATCCAAGAAAATAATCAGATGCAGATGCGTTTCTTGAGTGACGTCAGTCATGAATTACGTACGCCGATTGCGGTTATCAAGGGCCATATGGACCTCTTGCAACGTTGGGGTAAAAATGACCCTGAGATTCTTGAGGAGAGTCTTGAGGCTGCAAGTCACGAGGCCAACCGTATGACGATTATGATTAATGATATGTTGGATTCTATCCGTGTCAAAGGATCATTTGAAAATCATAGAAATGATACGTGTGATTTGAATTCTTCAATCCGTACGGTTATTGGTAACTTCCGTGTCTTGCATGAAGATTACCAATTCTATCTCAATGATTTTGAGAGCTCAGAGCGTCCAGCACAGATTTACAGCCAACACTTTGAACAGGCGATTACTATTTTGATTGATAATGCGGTCAAGTATTCTCCTGTTAACAAGGAAATCCAGGTTACAATTAAGGCTCTGGAAGATGAAATGTTGGTACAAGTACAAGATAATGGTGAAGGGATTTCTAAAGAAGATATTGAGCATATCTTTGAACGTTTCTATCGTTCAGATAAGGCACGTAATCGTACGACAACGCAATCTGGTGTTGGTATTGGTTTGTCAATCCTTTACCAAATTGTGGAAGCTTATCGCTGCCGTATTAATGTTAGTTCTGAACTTGGTGTTGGAACACGTTTCGACCTTTACATTCCATTTGCGGATGGAGAAACGACGACACCTCAACTTGAGCTTTAAATCAATTTATAAGAGTCTTAGAGTGATTCTTGGTCGTGAGCACGCCTCGTTTAGGGCGTGCTTTTTATGTGTTTTTATGGTAAAATAGAGTACCGAATTTCAAAGATTGGTGGTGAAGTGCATGCGTTGTCCAAAATGTCAACATAATAAATCTAGTGTTATCGATAGCCGTCAGGCAGAGGATGGGAATACCATTCGTCGTCGTCGTGAGTGTGATTCTTGTCATGCTCGTTTTACAACTTTTGAGCGAGTGGAAGAAGTTCCACTTTTGGTTGTCAAAAAAGACGGTACTCGTGAACAATTCTCTCGCGATAAGATTTTCAATGGTATCTTGATGAGTGCTCAGAAGCGTCCGGTTTCTAGTGAGGATATCGAAAATGCCATCACCCGTATTGAGCAAAATATTCGCCGTAACCATGATGGAGAGGTTGATAGTGATGTCATTGGGAATTTAGTGATGAAAGAACTCGCTGACCTTGATGAAATTACTTATGTACGTTTTGCTAGTGTCTACCGTTCTTTCAAAGATGTTGATGAGATTGAAGAGTTGCTTCAAGAAATCACCAAGACTGTACGTGCGAAAAAAGAGTCTAAAAAATGAGACCTATTGAAGAATTTGTCTATGTTGGTAATCAGGTAATCGTTCCCGATCAGGCAAGTTTAATGCGTTGCTATTATCCCATTATTGGGAGTGAGGGATACGCTCTCTACCAGTATTTCGTGGCTTTTTATGACAATGGTAATCGCCGCCATAAGTTTGCGGCTATTCTGAATCACCTTAACTTTGGAATGCAGCCCCTTCAAGAAGCACTGGCGGTTCTGACAGCAGTAGATCTCTTGGCCTTTTACCAGTCACCTCAAGGGTTTTATGTGATAGAGCTTAAGTCTCCCTTAACAATTGAGCAGTTTCTAAAACATGCCGTTTATAGTTCACTTCTCGAGCAAAAGATTAGTGAACCAGCAGTAGACGCTTTGAAACCGGCAGGTCTCCAAGGATTGCAAGATTTATCTAAACGTTTTTCGGATGTCTTTACCGATGAGCGTTTGGCTCAAAAGTCTGTGTCTGAAATCAAGCCTAAAAATTCATTTGATTTAACTAGTTTTAGGAATCGTATGCAGGCTGATGGGCTTGTATTTACAGATGAAAAGACAGATGTGCCAGAAATATATAAATTGTCTGAGACTCATGGCATGAATTGGTATGATACCTATCTCTTAGCTAAAAAGACAGCCGTCAACCACCAGATTATTGTCAAGCGTATGCAGGTGCAATTAGAGCAGGCACAAGCTCAAACATTAGGTGGTGACTCTGCTTTGACGGAGACTGAAGAAAAAATTCTTAAAGCGGTTAGGTCCGAAAAGCCTATAGATTACTTACAAGGTGCCAAAGGTCCAAGCGGGACTGTTACTAATTCTGAGAAGCAGATTCTCACGGATTTGGCACAAAGAGGCTTTATGGATGAGGTCATTAACCTCATGGTTGCCTACAGTTTGGGACGGACACGTTCGACGAATGTGAATCGAGAGTATATCTCTAAACTTGCTAACGACTTTGACTTTAAGAACATCCTCACTGCCGAACAAGGGCTTTTAGCTTTGCGTAGTGGTTACGACAAGAAATCACAACAAGCAAAAGCTGATTCTAAGAAGAAAACAAATGTACCGAGCTGGAGTAATCCAGATTATGATAATCAAACCAGTCAGGCTGATCAGGCTAAGTTGGATGAAATTAGACGTCGGGCTTTGGCAAAACTAGAAAAAGGAAAGGAGTAGCCTATGGAAAGAGTTGGACAAACCCTAAACCGAACAGGGCATCATGGGTCTGGCAATGCAACAGATTTAACGAAGCAAATTTTGGCGGATCCAAGAGTGGCTAGCTTTATTCAAGAGCATAGCCTAAGCCAGGATGAAATTAAACGTAGTCTTCCTAAGTTTAATCAATTCCTGGTGGAATGCCGTAAGGTCAAAGAAGGTGATACCTCCTATATTGCCAAAGGGTATGAGCCGATTCTGACCATGAATGAAGGCTACGCTGATGTGACCTATAAGGAGACGCGTCAGCTCAAAGAGCAACAAGAACAACAGGCTATCGCTAAACGGATTAATTTGGTGAGTCTGCCTCAGTCTTATCGTAAGATTACCTTTGCGGATATTGCTCTAGATGATGTGGCACGTGTGGATACCTTTGAGAGTCTCGTGGATTTTGTGGCGAATTACCCTAGTCCAGACCAGAAAGGCCTCTACATCTACGGAGACATGGGGGTTGGAAAATCCTTCATGTTGGCTGCTATGGCTCATGAACTTTCCGAAACCAAGAAGGTTGCGACGACCATTATTCATTACCCATCTTTTACCATTGATGTTAAAAATGGAATTAAGGACGGTTCTGTCAAGGAACAAATAGACGCTGTCAAACAAGCAGAAGTTTTGGTTCTAGATGATATTGGTGCAGAGCAATTCTCTTCTTGGATTAGGGATGATGTTTTGCAAGTCATCCTCCAGCATCGTATGATTGAAGAGCTGCCTACTTTCTTTACGTCTAACTATAGTTTTGCGGATTTAGAAGCTAAGCTATCCAATGGACGTCAAGGAGACGAGACTTGGCAGGCCAAACGTGTGATGGAGCGTATTCGTTTTCTTGCTAAAGAGGTTCACTTGAAGGGTGTTAATCGCCGCTAAGTTGAATCTCATAATGATAAAGAATAAGAGAGTTTGCTTCCCTTGGTGGAAGTGAGACTGCTAAATGAAGAAAGGAATCCCTATTTTAATCAGGGACTTAAACATATGACATTACCTACAGTTGCTATCGTGGGTCGCCCAAATGTTGGGAAATCGACCCTATTTAACCGAATTGCGGGTGAACGTATCTCTATCGTCGAAGACGTTGAAGGGGTAACACGTGACCGTATTTATACCTCTGCTGAATGGCTTAATCGCCAGTTTAGCTTGATTGATACTGGTGGTATCGATGATGTTGATGCACCATTTATGGAACAAATTAAGCACCAAGCTGACATCGCCATGACTGAAGCTGACGTTATTGTCTTTGTCGTTTCAGGTAAGGAAGGCGTGACAGATGCGGACGAGTATGTTGCCCGTATTCTTTATAAGACCAACAAGCCAGTTATCTTGGCGGTAAATAAAGTGGATAACCCTGAGATGCGTGCAGATATCTATGATTTCTACTCTCTTGGTCTTGGTGATCCCTATCCAGTTTCATCTGTTCACGGTATCGGTACAGGGGATGTTCTCGACGCTATCGTTGAAAACCTCCCAACAGAAGTTGAAGAAGAAAATCCAGATATCATCCGTTTCAGTTTGATTGGACGTCCAAACGTCGGAAAATCAAGTTTGATTAACGCCATTTTGGGAGAGGACCGTGTAATTGCTAGCCCAATTGCTGGTACGACTCGCGATGCCATTGATACAAACTTTGTGGACAGTGAAGGTCAAGAGTATACCATGATTGACACCGCTGGTATGCGTAAATCTGGTAAGGTTTATGAAAATACAGAGAAATACTCTGTCATGCGTTCTATGCGTGCCATTGACCGTTCTGATATTGTTCTTATGGTTATCAATGCCGAGGAAGGTATCCGTGAGTATGACAAGCGTATTGCTGGTTTTGCCCATGAAGCTGGTAAAGGGATTATCATCGTAGTTAACAAATGGGATACGATTAAGAAGGACAACCATACTGTTGCCAACTGGGAAGCAGATATCCGTGATCAGTTCCAATTTTTGAGCTATGCACCAATTATCTTTGTATCGGCTGAAACTAAACAACGTCTTAACAAGTTGCCAGAGATGATTAAACGCATCAGTGAGAGTCAAAACCGTCGTATTTCATCGGCTGTCTTGAATGATGTTATTATGGATGCCATTGCCATCAACCCAACACCAACTGACAAAGGAAAACGCCTTAAGATTTTCTACGGCACACAAGTTTCGGTTAAACCACCAACATTTGTTATCTTTGTCAATGAAGAAGAGCTTATGCACTTCTCATACATGCGTTTCTTGGAAAATCAAATTCGTCAGGCCTTTGGTTTTGAAGGAACACCGATCCACTTGATTGCTCGTAAACGTAAATAAAAAAGAGACCAACCAGAATAGAATCTTTATGGGTTGGTCTTTTGTCATTGTAAGGAGAAAATGATGTTAGAAAATATTAAAGCTTATTTATCTAAACAAGGGGTTAAGTATATCAAACCTGAAAAAGCGGGTCCGCATCAAGAAGAGATGGAAGTGCTCAAGGCACTTGGCCAAGCAGCTCGTAAGGAGATGCAGACTTTAGCAAAACTTCTAGAGGAGCGTTTGGCACCCTTTAAGATGGATCGTGTCAGTAATTGGGCCAATCAGGCACAAATATGTCGCCCACACTTTTGGTGCTATTATAGGGCCCCTGAGGACAGTTTAGACGATGTTGCCATGGCGATTCGCCTTTATGGTCAGCCTAAAAAATGGGGGATTTCAGTAGAAGTTAGCTTTGTCGAACGGAAAAAATCAGATACCACTCTAGCTAAGCAACATAAGGTCCTAGACTTACCGATTGTCAACCCTCTGTACTATTTTGCCCAGGAAGATGGTGTCAGCCATCGTGTGGAAGGAACTGAAGCGAACCGTCAGATGCTTAAAGAATCAGTTAGAGATGGTCGTATCCGCAAGGTATTGGTTAAGTATGATGTGGTAGTGACTACTAGTAAAACTATGAAAGAGTTAGTAGAAGAGCTTGCTGATGGATTTGAAACATTAAGACCCTATTACGAGAAAGCTAATCAAAACTAAAAAATCTCCAGTTATTTTCTGGAGATTTTTCTTCTTATTTCGGTGCAATCACTTCAGCACCGCCCATATAAGGACGAAGAACTTCAGGGATAGTTACTGAACCATCTTCGTTTTGGTAGTTTTCAAGGATAGCGGCTACTGTACGTCCAACAGCAAGTCCTGAACCGTTGAGAGTGTGAAGAAGTTTTACTTTACCATCAGCTTCGTCACGATAGCGGATTTGTGCACGGCGGGCTTGGAAATCTTCTGTGTTTGAACATGAAGAAATTTCTCGGTAAGTGTTTTGTGCTGGAATCCAAACTTCCAAGTCGTAGGTTTTAGCAGCTGAGAATCCCATATCGCCAGTACATAAAGTGATGACACGGTATGGCAAGTTAAGTTTTTGAAGGATATTTTCAGCGTTAACTACCATTTTTTCCAATTCATCGTATGAGCTTTCTGGTTTTGAGAATTTGACCATTTCAACCTTGTGGAATTGGTGAAGACGAATCAAACCACGTGTGTCACGACCAGCTGAACCAGCTTCTGAACGGAATGAAGGGCTCATGGCTGTGAAGTAGATTGGCAATTCTTTACCATCAAGGATTTCACCGCGGTAGTAGTTTGTCAAAGGAACTTCAGCGGTTGGGATAAGGACATAGTCAGTACCGTCAAGCTCGAAAGTATCTTCCTTGAATTTTGGATATTGACCAGTACCGAACATTGAGTCGTGGTTAACCATGTAAGGTGTGATCATTTCAGTGTAGCCTTCTTTAGCGTGCTCATCCAACATAAAGTTGTAAATCGCACGTTCCAATTTTGCTCCAAGTCCTTTGTAGAAAAGGAAACGAGAACCTGTAACTTTTGCACCACGTTCCCAGTCTAGGATACCAAGGTCTTCCCCAAGATCCCAGTGAGCTTTAACTTCAAAATCAAAGTCACGAGGTGTTCCCCAACGACGAACTTCTACGTTTTCGTCCTCGTCAGCACCTACTGGAACAGAGTCGTTTGGTGTATTTGGAAGTGTCACAACGATGGCATTAAGCTTTTCATCGATAGCAGCAAGTTCGGCATCAATTTCCTTAATTTCTGCAGAAACTTTTTGCATGGCTGCAATTTGTTCTGAAGCATCTTCTTTGTTACGTTTAGCTTGAGCGATACCATCTGAAGCGATATTACGTTGAGCTTTGAGTTCTTCAGATTTGATAAGAAGCTCACGGCGTTTAACATCAAGCTCTTTAAGTTCATTTAAAGTTTCAGCAGCAACACCACGTGTAGCCAATTTTTCGGCAAGGGCATCGAAGTCGTTACGAATACGTTTTACATCTAACATAAGTTCCTCCAAAAAGTAAAACACTCCAGTGAAAGTGTTGGAGTGACATAGGCCACGGTTCCATCCAACTTCACAGGAGTGCACTTGTTTATGTTTTTAATTATTAGAAACGGTAGAATTTCGTAGGTCAACCCTACCTGCTCGCAGCAACCGCAGGCTTTCTGTAAGGGTCTAGCTAGTACTTATCCGTCTGTTATATTATACAAAAATTATGATTTTTTGGCAAATAAACCTTTGAGTCGAGCCCCAATAGTTTGAATGAGAGTTGGTAGCTTGACGACTTTTTCATTGCCAAGGTGTTCCCTAGCAATTTTTAGAATCTTCCCAGAATCTTTAGAAGCAAAGAGGAATTTGCTCTTGTCTGTCAACACTTCAAAGTGACGGCTAATTCTCTTTCCTGATACATTAGCACCAATTTGAGTGATGCTGGTCCATGGAATTTGAATGTATTGCTCAACATTGACATCTGGGTAGAATTCAAGAGCCACATCTCCAATTAGAAATTTACCGACCTTTCCTCCGATAGCCATGTAAGAAACACCCGTTGTATGCAGTTCAACTGTTTTGTTTAATGATTGTGCCATATCTATCTCGCTTTTCGATTGTAGTACTTTTATTATAGCATAAGAAAAGAGTTCAGCTTTGCTAAACTCTTACTCTTTTTACATGATTCCGAAGAAGCTTGCAATGATACCAACTACAAAGAGTCCGATGATGATTGTGATTGGTGAAACTTTCTTCTTAAGCAACCACATACATGCAAAAGTAAGGAGAAGTCCCATCAAACCTGGAATCAAAGAATCCAATTGTTTTTGTAGGGTATCAACTTGAATCTTGTCAAAGCTAAGTTTATCATTGACTTGACCAAGGATAGTCTTGAGTTGGTCACCAGTAACATTTCCTTTTGGCCACTCGATATAGGCACCCTTAGACATAACTTTACCTGGAAGATTTACGATGAAGTTGATTGAAACCCAACGTTCAACGAGGACAGCCAAGATGAACATACCAAGGATTGATGCCCCTTTAGTAATATCTTTCAAGATACCACCAGACATGTCTTTAGTAATTTCTGAACCTGCTTTGTAACCAAGTTCTTGAGTGTACCACAAGAAGGCCATACGGATAAGGTTCCAACCGATGAAGAAGATAAGTGGACCAGCAATGTTACCAGCTTGTGCCAATGATGCACCAAGGGCACCAAGGATTGGACGAACTGTGAACCAGAAGACAGGGTCACCGATACCGGCAAGTGGTCCCATCATACCGATTTTAACCCCTTGGATAGCGGCATCTTCGATTTCAGTACCATTGGCTTTTTCTTCCTCAAGAGCCAATGTAACCCCCATGATAGGAGCAGCTACGTAAGGGTGAGTGTTGAAGAATTCCAAGTGACGTTTAAGAGCTGCGGCTTGGTCTTCTTTGTTAGTATAAAGTTTTTTGATAGCAGGAATGAGTGAGTAAGCCCAACCCAAGTTTTGCATACGTTCATAGTTCCATGAACCTTGCAAGAATTGTGAGCGCCACCAAACCTTTTTACGATCTGCTTGAGATAATTGAATTTTTTCAGCCATGAGAGCACCCCTTCCTAGTAGTCTTCCAAGATATCGCCGATTGGGTCGCCTGAACCAGATGAAGTTCCGCCACCATTCCCGCCACCTTGTTTAGAAAGGTTGAGGTAAACGAAGGCGATAGCGACACCGATTGCACCAAGAGCGATAAGAGTCAATTGACTAATAGCTGCAAGCGCAAAACCAATGGCAAAGAATGGCCAAACTTCACGAGTTGCCATCATGTTGATAACCATGGCGTAACCAACGGCTACGACCATACCACCACCGACAACCATACCATGGTTGAGCCAGCCAGGCATCAAGTTAAGGGCATGTTGAACAGATTGAGCTGGGATAGCAAGAAGAAGGGCTGCTGGAACCGCAATACGCAAACCTTGAAGAAGGAGAGCGAGGTAGTGTGCACGTTCAACACCAGCGATGTTTCCGTTTTCTGCAGCCTTATCAGCAGTGTGAACAAGGGCAACAGAAGCTGTACGAACAAGCATAGTTAAGAAGAGACCGGCAACTGCAAGTGGTATAGCTGTTGCAGTCGCAACACCGATACCTTCTTGAGTGAAGTTGCCACCTTTAACCAAAATGATGGCAGCAGCAACAGAGGCAAGGGCAGCGTCAGGAGCGACAGCGGCACCGATATTAGCCCAAGCAAGGGCAATCATTTGAAGAGAACCACCAAGCATGATACCTGCAGTGAGGTTACCTGTAGCAGCACCGATGAGGGTACATGCAACAAGTGGTTGGTGGAATTGGAATTGGTCAAGGATACCTTCAAGACCAGCAAGGAAGGCAACAACTACGACCAAAATTGCAGAAATAATTGACATATCTGACATGGTAATAATTCCTTTTCTATTGAGTTGTGATTAGCTGAGAGTATCAACTAATTTATCCGAATGAAGGTTATTGAACGTTAGCTTTTTTGATAAGGTCGAACAAATCTTTCTTAGAATCGTTTGGTACCTTACGGACGTCGAATTCAACGCCAAGGTCACGCAATTTTTCGAAGCAAGCAACATCGTCTTTGTCCATAGACAAAACGTTGTTAACCATTGTTTTACCAGTTGAGTGAGCCATAGAACCAACGTTAAGTTCTTTGATTGGCACGCCACCTTCGATAGCACGAAGTGCGTCTTGAACAGTTTCGAACAAGATAAGCGCGTGTGTGTTACCAAAGCGAGGGTCCTTAGAAGCATCAATCAATTTTTGAATTGGAACAACGTTTGCTTTAACCCCATTTGGTGCTGCTTGTTTGATCAATTCTTTACGAAGCTCATCTTTAGCAACGTCATCTGAAGCAACAATGATACGGTCTGCTTTAGAAGCAGGTGTCCAGTTAGTTGCTACCTGACCATGCAAGAGACGTGTGTCCAAACGTGCCAAGTTAATCTTGAGTTTACCATCTCCGATAACTGTCCCTTCTGGGATAGCTCCTTGAGGTGCAGCAGCTTCTACAGGAGCTGCTGTTGTTTCTTCAGCTGGATTAAGCTCCTCTGGAAGTGCCTTGATACCACCCTTAGCTTCCTTGATGATATTAGCAGCAACTTGCTCTGCAGTAGCGTTAGCATCCATCATACGTTCAGTGTATGCTTGGATTAGCATTGGCAAGTTAAGTCCTGTGATGATGGCAATCTTGCGATCTGGATTTTCTCCAGCAATTCGGCTAGCTTGGTTAAATGGTGAACCAGACCAAAGGTCAGCCAAAACAAGAATTTCATCATCAGCATCGAATTGTGCAATGGCGTCGTTGAAGTGAGCGTACAAATCATCAGGACCTTCACTTGGCATGAAAGTTACGACTTGAACTTTCTCTTGGTCTCCAAAAATCATAGAGCCTGATTGGTGGATCCCTTCAGCGAACTTACCATGGCTGGCAATAATAATACCGATACCCATTCGTGTTCTCCTCCTTATAAATTATTTTTTCCTAGGCTTAAAAAGACTATCTCCGATTTTTTTCAAGACGCTAAAAAAAGCGTCTCTCAATCTTTTTAAACATAAGAAATCAAGAACAATTATATTGTAAAACGCTTTCACGCAGATGTCAATAGCTAGTGAGAAAAAATTTCAAAAGAAGTCAATTTCTTTCAAAAATGAGCAAAACATTATAAAAAGATTGCCCAACCATTAGATTGGACAATCTTTTTATAATACTCGGAGATTATTTCTTCTTGACAATGAGTCGGAAAAGATTCTTAAAGCCTTGTTTGAGAACAACGATGAAGCTAGGTGCTTTTCTTAAACTTTCTCGAGGAATTCTTTTTTGAATTTCTTTCAAAGTTATTCGGCTTTTTCGACTGGCAAAACGGAAACGTCCATTTTGCTTAGTACGGATTTCAAAACGTGGGATGAACTTACCACCGAAGTAGACATCGGCAATCACATAAGTGATTTCATCCCAAGGAATTTGAACGTAGTCTTGTAACTTCGTATCATTGTAAAATTCGAAGGCCTTATCACCGACCATGATATTTCCGTAAATAGGCCCTTCACGGAACCAAGTTCCCTTAGATGTGTGAGCCATTTCGGTATTGAGCGATTTAACCATACCTTGCTCCGATTAGAGTAGACCAATAATGTGGAGTACAATAGCTAGAACAAAGATACCCAAGATGATAACAATTGGAGAAACTTTTCTCTTAAGAAGGTACATGCAGAGGAAAGTCAAACCAAGGGCAGCAAGACCAGGAATCAATTGGTTCAAGTTATCTTGCAAGGTTGTCACTTTGTTAACGTCAAGAGAGCGACCGGCAGCTTGTTGATGGAAGGCTTCTTTAACACCGGCAATACCTTTTGGAAGTTTATCCCAATCGATATAAGCACCTTCTTGTTGTTTAACAGTAGAGACAACTGGTGTGAAGGTGATACTTACCCAACGTTGAATAAGAGAACCGATAACGAACATCCCCATCATTGATGCGCCACGAGTTACTTGTTGAAGAAGGTTACCAGACACGTCGTCTGTAATCGCAGCACCAGCTCTATAACCGAATTCTTGAGTATACCATTTAACAGCGGCAACCATAACATTCCAGAGAACGAAGAAGACGATTGGGCCTAGGACGTTACCTGAAACTGCCAAACCTGCTCCTAGTGAAAGGAAGATTGGACGAAGGGTAAACCAGAAGAGAGGGTCACCGGCACCTGCAAGAGGTCCCATCATACCGACCTTAACCCCTGAGATAGCAGCATCATCGATCTCAGCACCGTTGGCACGTTCTTCTTCCAAGGCAAGTGTAACCCCAAAGATTGGGTTAGCCATGAAAGGTTGTGTATTAAAGAATTCCAAGTGACGTTTAAGAGCAGCAGCACGGTCTTCTTTAGTTTGATAAAGTTTTTTGATTGCAGGAATAAGGGTGTAAGCCACACCACCATTTTGCATACGTTCATAGTTGAATGAAGCTAAAAGGAAGTATGAGCGCAAGAAAGCTTTGAAACGATCTGCTTTTGTTAATTTAATTTTTGAATCAGCCATTTTCTTTCCTCCTAATTAAAAGTCTTCCAGAATTTCACCGAGGGGATCACCTGATCCTCCGTCGTTTGAAGAACCCAATGAACCACTAGCTTCAAGTGCAAGGTACATAACGGCAAGGCAGAGACCGATGATACCCAAGCTAATCAAGGTCAATTCTTTGAGGGCAGCCAAAGCAAAACCAAGGAAGAAGAATGGCCAAACTTCGCGACTAGACATCATGTTGATAACCATGGCATAACCAACAGCTACAACCATACCACCACCGATTGTCATACCTGATGTTAACCATTCAGGCATAGCTTCAAGACCAGATTGTACGATGTGTGCAGGAATCAAGAGCAAGAGGAGGGCAGGGATAGCAACACGGAGACCTTGGAGGGCCATACCGATGAAGTGCCATCTTTCAACACCAGCGATATCAGCAGCTTCTGCACGGCTATCCATAATATGAGAGATGAAAACAGTTGCTGTACGGACAAACATTGTCAAGGCAAGACCGGCAACAGCTAAAGGCACCGCAAGGGCGATGGCAGGACCAATTCCTTTAGCTCCTTGGCCACCCAAGATAAGGATGATTGTAGAAGCTACAGCGGCAAGTGAAGCATCTGGTGCCATGGCAGCACCAACGTTTGCCCATCCCGAAGTAATCAACTGTAAGCTACCACCCAACATTACGCCGAGTTCGAGATGACCAGTAACAAGACCGATTAGGGAACAAGCCACAACTGGCTGGTATGTTTCGATTTGGTCGTTAACTGAGCTACAACCGATGATGAAAGCAACAATTACGACTAAAATAATTTGTACTAAACTCATTTATGCATCCTCCAAAATTATTTCTTCTCTGCTAATTTAGTTTCAGCTGACTTAATCAAGGCATCAACGTTTGCTGGGCTATCACTTGGTACCCCACGAACGTCAAATTTGACACCCAATGATTGCAACTCTTTGATAGCATCCACATCTGTTTGGTCAAATGAAAGAGCTTTAGTAACGTTGACTTTTCCTTCTTTATAAGCTGAAGAACCAAGGTTGATTTCTTTAACATCAACACCTGCTTTAACAGCAGCAAGAGCATCTTCAACAGATTCAAAGAGAAGCATAGCACGTGTATCACCAAAACGTGGGTCATTGTTTGCTTTAACCATGTTTTTAATTGGGATAACGTGAACTTGAATACCAGATGGAGCGGCTTGTTTAATCATGCTTGTACGAAGTTTATCATGACAAACAGTGTCTGAAACAACGATGATACGGTCTGGGTGAGTTGAGTGAGTCCAACCAGTCGCAACCTGACCGTGGAGGAGACGTGTGTCAACACGAGCCAAAACGTATTTGATTTTTCCATCACCAAGAACGGTTCCTTCAGGAATGGTACCTTTAGGAATAGAAGGTTTAGCGTCGGCTGGTTTAGTGTCTTCTTCAGGAATAAGGCCTTCTGGAAGGACTTTAACGCCTTCTTTTGTTTCCTTATAAATGTTAGCGACAATCTCTTCAACCCCAGCGTCAGGAGCTACCATACGTTCCGTATATGCTTGGATAAGCATTGGCAAGTTGAGTCCTGTCACGATAACCATCTTGCGATCAGGATTTTCTTCCTTGATACGGCTTGCCTGGTTAAATGGTGATCCAGACCAAAGGTCTGCAAGGACAAGAATTTCGTCGTCAGCGTCAAATTGAGCAATGGCATCTTTGAAGTGAGCGTACAAGTCGTCAGGACCTTCATTTGGCATGAAAGTAACCACTTGAACTTTCTCTTGTTCACCAAAAATCATAGAACCTGATTGGTGAATACCTTCAGCGAATTTACCATGGCTAGCAATAATAATACCGATACCCATTAGTGTTCTTCCTCCTTTTATATATTGTTTCTTAGGAATAGAAAAATGATTATTGGTATTAGCATCGATCAGTATGAAATGACAACAATATTTTTTTAGTCCCTCGAAAATTAGAACACTCTAATTATAGGACGTTACCATGAATTTGTCAATGGTTTTCGTAACAAAAGTGTCATATAATTGAAAAAAACATCAAATTATTGCAAATATACTTTTTTTTCAGACAATAAGTGTTAAATATAGTTTTAAGCTATATCTAACTAGAGGAAATAGGATTAAGAAAAAATGAGATGAAAGCTTGTAATAGCTGGTGTTGACTGCTATAATTTCTTCAATTAACTATTTAAGGTTAAATCTATAAGAAAAGAGGGCCTCCTTATGTCAGATTTACTAAGTATCTATAATGAATTGCAATCTAAGAAATGGGTTGACTTGACCCACAAAATTAATGCGGAAAGTCCACATTTCCCAGCCCTTCCTGCTTTGAAACAAGAAGATCTTTTCACATTAAAAGATGGTTTCCATGTTCAAAAATTTACAGTGGTTGGTCAATACGGAACGCATATTGATGCACCGATTCACTTTGTAGAAGGTGGTCGTTGGTTGGATGAGATTGCCCTCAAAGATCTTCTTTTACCACTCTATGTTATCGACAAGTCTAAAGAAGTTGCTGCGAATCCAAACTTTATCTTGAGCAAACAAGATATCTTAGACTTTGAAGCAGAGCATGGAAAAATTACTGAAGGGGCCTTTGTCGCTTTTCGTAGTGATTGGTCGAAGCGTTGGCCAGATCAAGATGCTATGCGCAACCTTGATGAAAATGGGGTTCAGCAAAGTCCAGGTTGGAGCCGCGAAGCTCTAGAATTCTTGATTCATGAACGCCATGTTAAGGCTGTCGGTCATGAGACTTTTGATACAGATGCTGGTATTCCAGCAGCAGAACATGGCTTGGTTAACGAATACTACCTCTTGGAACAAAACATTTATCAGGTGGAAGTCTTGAATCAATTGGATCAAGTTCCAGCCGTTGGTGCTTTGATTTCGATTGCATTTCCTCACTGGGACAAGGCGACAGGCTCCCCAGTGCGTGCAGTGGTTATTTTACCTTAATCATAAGAAAAAACACCGAAGAAATTTTCGGTGTCTTTTGTTATTTATAAAAAGAGTTCCTGGAGTTTGCGAGCAACGCCATCCTCTTCATTAGTCCACTCAATTTGTTCGTTAGCGTGGGGGAGAAGGACAGAGCTAGCATTCTTCATGGCATAACCAGTTTTAGCAAGTTCCAACATCTCTGTGTCGTTGTGTTCGTCTCCAAAAGCAATCAGATCATCCGTTGATTTGCGCATGGCCTTAAGTAAGTAGTTTAGGGCGTAGGCCTTGTTTATGCCTTTAGGCGAAAATTCCAAGATATTAAGCGGGCCACCCCAAGAATCAACTTCAATTTCTTCCTTGAAGTCCTTCTTGATGTCATCGGCAAGTTGGTACTTATCCTCATGACGAGTTTGCATAAGGAGAGCGTTAGGGTTGCGCGTGATTTTAGTTGGTTCTAAACGCATAGCCTCAATAATTTTATCAACACCAAAGAGTTGTGGTTGAATACGCTCTGGGTGATTCATAGTGATATAGAAGTGTTTTCGATATTCACTAGCCAGAAAATCCATCTCTAATTCATCATGGCGTTGTAAGAGGCTAATCAGATATTTCTTATCTAATTTAACCGAATGCTCATAAGCCCAGTCTTGGTCTGGAAGATTGGTCAAAGAGCCGTTAAAGGTGATGAGTGGTGTTTCTAACCCTAGTGTTTTGTAATGGTCAATAGCCATACGATAAGGACGACCTGTAGCAATAACGACTTGGTGTCCTTTGTTTTGTACGTCTTTAATCGTTTTTTGTGTAAATTCTGAAATAGTTCCATCTGGGCGCAAGAGCGTTCCATCAAGATCTAGTGCAATCAATTTTTTTGTCATGTTCCTATTATAGCAAAAATCTGTCCTTTGTTGGTGATTAAGAAAGAGCTTTCTAAGAACGTTCGGTTTTTCATAAGAAAAGTCTCAGGAAATAAACCTTGCACCGTCAAATAATTTCAGGTAGAATAGTAATGTTGCATTCTACGTGAGAATGTTCCGAAATTATTCGGATTTTGACAATATTTTTTATTAAGGAGTCTAAACTTTCATGGAAAAGTTTTTCAAATTGAAAGAACATGGTACTGACGTCCGTACAGAAGTGACTGCCGGATTGACAACTTTCTTTGCCATGTCTTACATCCTCTTTGTTAACCCAGCGATGTTGGCTCAGACAGGAATGCCTGCACAAGGTGTTTTCTTAGCAACAATTATTGGTGCGGTTGCAGGGACGTTGATGATGGCATTTTATGCTAACCTACCATACGCCCAAGCGCCTGGTATGGGGCTTAATGCCTTCTTCACCTACACAGTGGTTTTTTCTTTGGGTTACACTTGGCAAGAGGCCTTAGCAATGGTCTTTCTATGTGGTGTTATTTCATTGATCATCACAGTAACTAAAGTACGTAAGATGATTATTGAGTCTATTCCAACAGCTCTCAAATCTGCTATTTCAGCAGGTATCGGTGTTTTCCTTGCCTATGTTGGGATTAAAAATGCTGGTTTCTTGAAATTCTCAATTAATCCACATACCTACACTGTAGCAGGCAAAGGTGCTGACATGGCTAAGGCTTCAATTACAGCTTCATCGTCAGCTACACCAGGTTTGGTTGCTTTCAATAACCCAACTGTAATTGTAGGTTTGATTGGTCTTGCGATTGCGATTTTCTTTATTGTTAAAGGTATTCGTGGTGGTGTTCTTCTTTCAATCCTCGTAACGACTATCATTGCTATCTTTGCTGGTGTCGTTGATCTTGGAAGCATTGACTGGCACGCAGCTAGCTTGACATCATCTATTAAGGATCTTGGTCAGGTCTTTGGTGCAGCGCTTGGATCTAAGGGATTGGGATCACTCTTTGCAGATGTTTCTCGTTTGCCTGGTGTCTTTATGGCTATTCTTGCCTTTTCATTGACTGATATCTTCGATACTATCGGTACCTTGATTGGTACTGGTGAGAAGGTTGGTATCATTGCTTCAACAGGTGATAACAACGAATCAAAAGCTCTTGACCGTGCTCTTTACTCTGACCTTGTTGGTACAAGTATTGGTGCCATTGCAGGGACTTCAAACGTTACAACTTACGTTGAATCTGCAGCAGGTATTGGTGCTGGTGGACGTACTGGTTTGACAGCTCTTGTGGTTGCTGTACTCTTTGCCATTTCTAGTTTCTTTAGTCCAGTGGTGTCAATCGTTCCAAATGCGGCAACAGCGCCTATTCTTATTATTGTAGGTGTTATGATGCTCTCTAACCTTAAGAGTGTCGATTGGGAAGACTTGTCTGAAGCTATTCCTGCCTTCTTCACTTCTATTTTCATGGGATTCTCATATAGTATTACTTATGGTATCGCAGCTGGTTTCCTTACTTATACTTTGGTCAAAATCGTCAAAGGTCAAGCTAAGGATGTCCACTTTATTATGTGGATTTTGGATATCTTGTTTATCCTTAACTTCATCAGTATGGCTGTGTTCTAAAGCTTGAAAGAAAAAGTCTGTACATTTGTCAGGCTTTTTCTTTTGCAATTTTTATGTGGGAGAAAGGAGAGAGAGTTTCTTTTGATGAATTTTCAATGTCATGGAAATTCCACAAAAAATCTAATCTATGAGCATATGATGTGTCTAAGATAAATGCAAAATTAAAACATAGATCTTAATTTCTTACTTAAATGATTCAATATTTATAAGTTTCTACTGTATTTTTACAGTGGATTCTAGTCCATATTTCTATTTTTTGATATAATGAAAACATGATTTACAGTCAAAATGAAGAAGAATTGATTAGTATCGGTCAAAAGCTAGGGCGACTGCTCAATTCTGGAGATATAATTGTTCTCTCAGGTGATCTGGGAGCTGGCAAAACGACCTTAACCAAAGGAATTGCCAAAGGTTTGGATATTTCTCAAATGATAAAGAGTCCAACCTATACTATTGTAAGGGAGTATGAGGGGCGACTGCCACTCTATCATTTAGATGTCTACCGCATTGGTGATGATCCTGATTCTATTGATTTGGATGATTTTCTGTATGGTGAAGGCGTGACAATCATCGAGTGGGGTGAGCTCCTAGATGAGAGTCTGTTAGGGGACTATCTCCTAATTTCGATATCTCATCATGGAGACGGGCGTCAGTTGCTTTTTGAATCTTTCGGTCCTAGAAGTAAGGAGATTCAGGAGGAAATGGTAAATGGCTGAGCAAGAATTAGTCATTGAGGAAGCTCAAAGAGAGGATGCTGCCTCTCTAGCTCGCTTGCTAGAGACTGTAGCCTTGGAATCGGATTTTCTAGCACAAGATGCTAGAAGTTCTATACTAAGTGCCGAACAGTTAGCATCTTATATTGAAGGCCATCAGCATATGCTTAATGAGATTTGTTTGGTGGCAAAATTGGGTCGTGAGGTCATTGGTGTTTGTAATGTAACCTCTGATCAAGATACTAAGACTAGTCATATTGGTGACGTATTTATTGCGGTTGCTAAACCCTACTGGGGAAATGGTGTTGGCCAGTTTCTGATGGAAACAATGATTGACTGGGCAGATCATACACCTATTATCCGCCGCTTAGAGTTGACGGTTCAAGCACGTAATAAACGGGCGGTTCACCTCTATCAAAAATTTGGATTTGACATTGAAGGCACTAAGAAACGTGGTGCAGGAACTAAAAATGGAGAATTTCTAGATGTTTACCTTATGGCTAAACTCATAGATTAGGAAAAAACATGAAACTTGGACGAAAAATTTTATTGATGTTGTTGGCGATTTTTGCAACGACAGTAGTAGCTGCTGGTATTTACCTAACGACAACTTATAATTACGCCACAGGCGAATTGTCAAAAACGTTTAGGGCTTCTAAAGCAACTTCTGGGAATAGTAAGGCCATTCAACAGACTAAGCCTATAACTATTCTGTTGATGGGGGTAGATACAGGATCCAAAGAACGTAAGGAAACCTGGGAAGGGAACTCTGATACCATGATCTTGGTAACAGTGAACCCTAAGACTAAGAAAACAACCATGACCAGTTTGGAACGTGACCTTTTGACAGATATTGAGGGGTCGGGGGAAGCAAAACTAAATTCAGCCTATGCTGAGGGTGGTGCTGACTTGGCTATTTCAACTATTCAAAAGGTTTTAGATATTGATATTGACTATTATGCCCTGATTAATATGCAGGGTATGATTGATCTGGTAGATGCCGTGGGTGGAATTGAGGTAACGAATCATTTTGATTTCCCTATTTCAATTGCAGAAAATGAACCAGAATTTCAGGCAAAAGTTGAGCCTGGAACCCATAGAATCAACGGTGAGCAAGCCTTAGTGTATTCACGTATGCGTTACGATGACCCTGATGGTGACTATGGTCGTCAAAAACGTCAACGTGAGGTTATTCAAAAAGTTGTAGCTAAGCTCTTGAAGATGGACTCGATTGGTTCTTACAAGAAAATCTTGTCAGCTGTAAGTTCAAATGTTCAAACTAGCATTGATCTTGGTGATACCAATACTCTGCGTAGCTTGATGGGCTATAGTGATGCACTTAAAAATATTAAGTCATACCAATTGGCTGGTTCGGATGCCATGATTAACGGAGGAAGCTATCAAGTGGCCTCTACTGAGGATATTCTTAAGGTGCAAAACCGTATTAAGAAGGAAGTTGGTAAGAAAAAAGTCTCTGAATCCAATCTTAAGACTAGTTTGGTTCTCTATGGATCTGGTAGCTCTAACTATGGTTCAGATGATTTCGTTAATTCTAAAGGAGGTGCGGCTTCAAGTGAAGCATCTTCAAATTATGAGGCTGGGCCATCTGAGGCAGCAGGTGGTGGATCGGTAAGTACCTATAATGGAGGTACTAACTATAGTAATAATTATAGTGAAAACACAGGTAATTATGTTCAGGAACAAGGTACGACAACCCCTACATACAATAATAATGGATCGGGTGTGACTACCTATAGCACTGTTCCAGCGGCACAATAAATGAGGTTGGGTGATTCCCAACCTTTTTGCTTTGAAATGACAGCGATATGGTTATTCCTTGCAATGGCTTTTGAGCTATGCTATAATATAGGAAAATAACGAAAGAGAGGCGGAGTAGAAACTTCGTCTCTTGTGTGTGTAAGGAGGTCATAATGTCGCAAAAAATTATTGATCTCGTGACGGCAGTCGTAGCTCCAGCTATTCCTGAGCCATACGAACTGGTCGATATCGAGTACGAAAAGCTTGGCGGTGACTATGTCTTGTCAGTTTTGATTGATAAGCCAGGTGGTATTACTGTAGAAGATACTGCAGACTTGACTGAAATTATCAGTCCCCTCTTGGATACTATTCAGCCTGATCCTTTCCCGGATCAATACATGCTGGAAGTTTCTAGTCCAGGGTTAGAGCGTCCCTTAAAAACCAAAGAAGCTTTGACAAATGCTGTTGGTCAGTATATCAATGTTAGTCTTTACAAGGCTATTGATAAGATCAAGATTTTCCAAGGTGACTTGGTGGCCTTTGATGGGGAAACCCTAACAATCGATTACCTTGATAAGACTCGCCATAAAACTGTTGAGATTCCCTATCAAACAGTTGCTAAAGCTCGTTTGGCAGTCAAACTCTAAAACTCTTAGTGTAAATAAAGAAAGGATGCCAGTTTTGGCCAATAGAGGCTAAAACAACAAAGAATATGAGCAAAGAAATGCTAGAAGCCTTCCGTGTCTTGGAAGAAGAAAAACACATTAACAAGGAAGACATCATCGATGCTGTGGTTGAATCACTTAAGTCAGCCTACAAGCGTCGTTATGGTCAGTCAGAATCAGCTGTAGTTGAATTCAATGAAAAAACAGGTGATTTTCAAGTTTATACCGTTCGTGAAGTTGTAGACGAAGTCTTTGATAGTCGTTTGGAAATTAGCTTGAAAGATGCACTTGCTATCAGCTCTGCTTACGAGCTCGGTGACAAGATTCGTTTTGAAGAGTCAGTAGATGAATTTGGTCGTGTTGCAGCGCAATCTGCCAAACAAACCATTATGGAAAAAATGCGCAAGCAGATGCGTGAAATCACTTATAATGACTATAAGCAACATGAAGGTGAAATCATGCAAGGAACAGTTGAACGCTTCGACCAACGTTTCATTTATGTCAATCTTGGAACGCTCGAAGCTCAATTGTCACGCCAAGATCAAATTCCTGGTGAAAGCTTTAAGTCACATGATGTCATTGATGTTTATGTTTATAAAGTTGAAAACAACCCTAAAGGTGTTAACGTCTTTGTCAGCCGTAGCCATCCAGAATTCATCAAACGTATCATGGAACAAGAAATTCCAGAAGTATTTGATGGAACTGTAGAAATCATGAGCGTGTCTCGTGAAGCAGGTGATCGTACCAAGGTTGCTGTTCGCAGTCATAATCCTAACGTTGATGCTATTGGTACTATCGTTGGTCGTGGTGGAAGCAATATTAAGAAAGTTGTCAGCCGTTTCCACCCAACACGTTTGGATGCTAAGACAGGAATTGAAGTTCCTGTTGAGGAAAATATTGATGTTATTCAATGGGTTGAAGATCCAGCTGAATTCATCTACAATGCTATTGCACCGGCTGAAGTGGATTATGTTCTCTTCGACGAAGATGATAGCAAACGTGCAACAGTAGTTGTGCCAGATAACAAATTATCTCTTGCAATTGGTCGTCGTGGGCAAAACGTTCGTTTGGCAGCTCATTTGACTGGTTACCGTATTGACATCAAGTCAGCTTCTGAATACGAAGCACTCGAAGCTGAAAAAGCTGAGGCTGCTACTGAGGAAGTTGTAGATGAGATTGTTGCAGAAGAAGCTACACCTGTTGATGTTACAACAGAAGAAGTAACTGAAACAACAGAAGCAGAATAAGAAGAACATAGAGGTGTTTGATGCCTAAAACACGAAAAATACCTTTACGCAAATCAGTTGTCTCAGGAGAAATCATTGATAAACGTGATTTGCTCCGCATTGTAAAAACTAAAGATGGTGAGATTTTCATTGATCCAACAGGAAAGAAAAATGGCCGAGGTGCTTACATTAAATTAGATAATGAAGAAGCTCTCCAAGCCAAAAAGAAACGTGCTTTTAACCATAGTTTCTCCATGGATGTTCCTGAAAGTTTTTATGATGAACTCATTGCTTATGTGGATCACAAGGTCAAAAGAAGAGAGTTAGGTCTTGAATAACACAGAAAAATTGTCAAATATGTTGGGACTAGCACAAAGAGCTGGAAAGCTTATTTCTGGCGAGGAACTTGTCATTAAGGCAGTTCAATCAGGGCAGGCGAGACTAGTTTTTCTTGCCAATGATGCTGGTAGTAACGTGACTAAAAAGACGACTGATAAATGTAACTACTATAATATAGAAGTCTCCACAGTGTTTAACGCACTGGAATTAAGCATGGCTATTGGTAAACCAAGAAAAACGGTTGCTGTAGTTGATGCTGGATTTTCAAAGAAAATGAGGACTCTTATGGACTAAAGAATAGGAGGACATCACGTGTCAAAGAAACGATTATATGAAATCGCAAAAGAGGTTGGTGTAGAGAGCAAAGTTGTTGTTGCAAAAGCTCAAGAACTTGGTCTTTCTGTGAAGAGCCACTCCTCATCAGTTGAAGAAGCTGATGCTAATCGTATCACTTCAAGTTTAAAAGGGGGAGCTGTTAAGGCTGAAAGTAAGCCAGCTTCCAAAGTGGCACCTGCTCCTAAAGAGGAAAAGGTAGCGCCTAAGGTTGTTGAGGCTCCTGCTTCGAAATCAACTCCTGCTAAGGAGTCTCCAAAGGCTGAGGCAAAGGAAACACCTGCGACTCCAAAGAAACCACAAAGCCGTAACTTTAAGGCAGAACGTGAAGCGCGTGCCAAGGCAGAAGCAGAACGTCGTCAAAATGGCGGAGGCCGTGACAACCGTAATCGTAACCGAAAACAACAAGGAAACGATCAAGGTAAACGTCAGAATAATGATCGTCGCAACCAAAATGGAAATGGTCAAGGAAACCGTAACAATGGAAACCGCGATAACAAGAGTAATCGTGACCGTAATTTCCAAGGTAAACAGCGCAATGATCAAGGTCGCAATAAACGTAACGATGCTGCCCGTAACAATCAGGCAGGACCACGTATTGACTTTAAAGCGCGTGCAGCAGCCTTGAAAGCAGAGCAAAATGCAGAGTATTCACGTCAAAGTGAAACACGCTTCCGTGAAGAAAAAGCTGCAGAGCAACGCCGAGCGAAAGAGCAGGAAAAGGCAAGAAAAGAAAAACAACAGGCTGAAGTCGCTGCTCAAAAAGCAGTTGCTGAAGCTAAGCCAGCTCCAAAACCAGCACCGGCTGCACAAGAACAAGATACACGTCGTAAAAAGGCACGTCCAGATAAATCACGTGATAATCGTCGCGAGAATGAAGATGGACCTAAGCAAACAAGAAATAATAAGTGGAATAATCAAAACCAAGTGAGAAATCAACGAAATAGTAACTGGAACAAAAACAAAAATAAAAAAGGTAAAAATAACCGTGGTAATTCAGCTCCAAAACCAGTAACAGAGCGTAAATTCCATGAATTACCAAAAGAATTTGAATACACTGAAGGCATGACGGTTGCAGAAATCGCAAAACGTATTAAACGCGAACCAGCTGAAATCGTTAAGAAACTCTTCATGATGGGCGTTATGGCAACTCAAAACCAATCTCTTGACGGGGATACCATTGAGTTGTTGATGGTTGACTATGGTATTGAGGCAACCAAGAAAGAAGAAGTCGATAATGCTGATATCGAACGTTTCTTTGTTGACGAAGATTACCTTAACAAAGATGCTATGGTAGAACGTGCACCAGTTGTTACTATCATGGGACACGTTGACCATGGTAAAACAACCCTTCTTGATACCCTTCGTAACTCACGTGTTGCGACTGGAGAAGCTGGTGGTATCACACAGCATATTGGTGCCTACCAAATTGAAGAGGGTGGTAAGAAAATTACCTTCCTTGATACTCCTGGACACGCGGCCTTTACATCTATGCGTGCCCGTGGTGCTTCTGTTACAGATATTACTATCTTGATTGTAGCTGCGGATGATGGTGTTATGCCACAAACGATTGAAGCCATCAACCACTCTAAGGCTGCTGGTGTTCCAATAATTGTTGCGATTAACAAGATTGATAAACCAGGTGCTAACCCAGAACGTGTTATCGGTGAATTGGCTGAGCATGGAGTCATTTCAACAGCATGGGGTGGCGATAGTGAATTCGTTGAAATCTCAGCTAAATTTGGACAAAACATTGAAGAATTGCTTGAAACCGTTCTTCTTGTGGCTGAAGTGGAAGAGCTTAAAGCGGATCCAAGTGTTCGTGCCATCGGTACCGTTATTGAAGCTCGTTTGGATAAAGGTAAAGGTGCGGTTGCAACCCTCCTTGTTCAACAAGGTACCTTGCATGTTCAAGACCCAATCGTTGTTGGTAATACCTTCGGACGTGTCCGTGCTATGACCAATGACCTTGGTCGTCGTATTAAGACTGCAGCACCATCAACGCCAGTTTCAATTACTGGTTTGAACGAAGCGCCTATGGCGGGTGACCATTTTGCCGTTTATGAAGATGAAAAAGCAGCTCGCGCAGCCGGTGAAGAACGTGCCAAACGTGCCCTTATGAAACAACGTCAACAAACACATCGTGTTAGCCTTGATAACCTCTTTGACACCCTTAAAGCCGGTGAATTGAAGACTGTTAATGTTATCATCAAGGCCGATGTACAAGGTTCTGTTGAAGCCTTGGCAGCGTCACTTCTTAAGATTGATGTTGAGGGTGTTCGCGTTAATGTTGTTCACTCAGCGGTAGGTGCTATCAACGAATCTGATATTACTCTTGCGGAAGCTTCAGATGCCGTTGTTATCGGATTTAACGTTCGTCCTACACCACAAGCACGTCAACAAGCGGAAACTGATGAAGTTGAAATTCGTCTTCACAGCATCATCTACAAGGTTATCGAAGAAATCGAAGATGCCATGAAAGGGATGCTTGATCCTGAGTTTGAAGAAAAAGTCATGGGTGAAGCTATTATCCGTGAAACCTTCAAAGTTTCTAAAGTCGGAACAATCGGTGGGTTCATGGTTACTAGTGGTAAAATCACTCGTGATTCAAGTGCCCGTGTGATTCGTGATGGTGTCGTTATTTTTGATGGTAAATTGGCAAGCTTGAAACACTTTAAAGATGACGTTAAAGAAGTCGGAAACGCTCAAGAGGGTGGTTTGATGATTGAAAACTACAATGATATTAAAGTTGATGACGTTATCGAAGCTTACATTATGGAAGAAATTAAACGTTAATTTTGTTAGCTTTAAAAAGCTTACTTAGGAGATAAAGCTAGGTCATCTGGCCTGGCTTTTGTTCCATCATAATAAGAGAGAAAGGATAAGACTATGGGAAACTCATTTCGTGTAGACCGTGTTGGTATGGAAATCAAACGTGAGGTCAATGAAATTCTTCAAAAGAAGGTTCGTGATCCACGCGTGCAAGATGTCACTATCACAGATGTACAAATGCTAGGTGATTTGTCAGCTGCTAAGATTTTTTACACTATTCATTCAACCTTGGCCTCAGATAACCAAAAAGCACAAACTGGTCTTGAAAAGGCTACTGGGACAATCAAGCGTGAACTTGGTAAAAAATTAACTATGTATAAGATTCCAGATTTGACCTTCATTAAGGATGAATCTATCGAATACGGTAATAAAATTGATGAGATGCTTCGTAATTTGGAGCGTAAAGACTAAGAAAAAATTCCTGTCAGTTATGGCAGGAATTTTGCGTTATAATAGAATAAAAAGGAGGACTTCAATGAAAGTAACAGTCTATTTGGGAGCTAATATGGGTGACAATCCTAGCTTTAAGAAAGCAACGATTGCCTTGGGCCAGTGGATTGCTAAAAATGGGCATACTCTAGTCTATGGTGGTAGTAAGATGGGGCTGATGGGAGTTCTTGGTGATACTGTTTTGAAAAATGGGGGAGAGGCTCATGGAATTATGCCGCAATTCCTCAAAGATAGGGAGATAGCTTATGAGGGATTGACTTCAATGACCATAGTAGAAACCATGGCAGAACGAAAGACTGCCATGCTAGAGCAAGGAGACCTCTTTATCGCCCTTCCAGGAGGTCTAGGAACACTGGAAGAAATTTCTGAAGCTATTGCAGGTGCTCGCGTCGGTAAGCTGGACAAACCCTGTGTTTTCTTCAATCTCAATGGCTATTATGATGCTATGAAAACAATGTTGGATACCATGGTTACTCATGACTTTTTAGAGGCTGAAACAGCAGCAAAATTCCTCTTTACAGATGATTTTTCAGAAATTGAAGCTTTCGTCCAGTCATACACGCCTCCTCAATTGAGACGTTATCGCTAATTTTTATGATAGATTAACTCTCTAAGTTTAAACGAGGAGAGTTTTTTTGATGAAGAGACGATAGTAATTAGTATTTCTTATAAATTTCAGAAAATTAACTAAAAATTCCTTAACAAAAATGAATAATTTGTATATAATAGTGTTTGTAAATTTAATCGTTTACCAAATTTTCCTCATCATCTGTGAGTAATATCCGTACTATTTAATACCCCTCTTGGTCTGGAAAACTTTGCTAATCGTTAGACTAATTTAACGTTTAGCAGCAAATGTGGGATTTAGGATAGACGAAAGGGATGATAGTAATGTCTATTATGGTTAAAAGTGTCAATTTTGATGATTATCAAAAGACACAGACAAACTATAAGGATACTAATTTTTTACAGTCAGCTGAGATGGCTAAACTTCAGTTAAGCCGTAATCATATAGGTGAAGTAGAGGCTCTGGTTTTTGAAAGGGATGGCCTGATAGTGGGGCAAACCATTATCGTTTACAGGAGGAGTTTTCGTATCTTTAGGAAAGCACTCTTATTGCATGGCCCCTTGCTAGATTACAATTCTATAACTGATTTGCCAGACCTTCTTGAGGCCTTGATACTCTATTTAAAAAAGAAAAATATTGCATCACTTTCTATTCATCCCTATCTTACCAATCTTATTAGGAATGAAGAACTTGAAATCCTTGAAGAAGATAAGGCTGATGAAGTCTCCAAGGTATTTGAAAAATTAGGTTTTGAGCAGTATTTAGATCCAGAACAGGCTCTAGTTGTTAATCAGATGTTTGTCAAACCCATTGATACCTTTACTACTTCTGACGAGATGCTCGCAGCTTTCTTACCATCCTTGAAGCGAGATTTAAAAAAATTTACCGCTTTGAATGTCAAAGTTGAAGAGTTAAGTGAGGATAATATTGATCAGTTTTATGACATCCTAGTTCGGACAGCAGAGAGAAAAGGATTTTCAGTTCATCCATTAACCTATTTCCAAGATTTGAAGAGGAACTTTGGAAAATCTGCAAAGTTTATGTTAGCTTATTTGGATTGTCCAGCTTATTTGGCTTATCTTGATGAGAACATTAAATCTTTTGAAACTAGGATTCAGGCTTTAAAAGATGGTCCTCAGAAAAAACGAACCAAGGGTCAGATTGCGGATGCCCAAGATCAGCTTAGAAGCTACTATAAACGTTTAGAGCAATTTAAGACCTATCAAATCACTGGTGACAAATTACCTCTATCGGCTTATCTTTTTATGGATTATGGATCAGAAGTCGTCAGCTTTTACGGCGGGAATGATGAAGCCTACCTTAATTTTGGTGGGGCAGTTCTTCTTCATTGGGAAATGCTACAATATGCTAAGCGTAAGGGTAAAGAGCGGTTTAATTTTTATGGGACAATTGAAACTGAAGCAGCTAGTACTGGAAAAGGGAACTTCCATTTCAAACGTCAATTTGGAGGGCAGTTAGAAACACTTGTTGCCTCTTTTGATAAGACCCTAAATCCTTTCTATGATATTTTTAAGAAAACACTAGGTAAAGACTAGCTCCTTATATAGAAAAAAGTCAATTGAGGCTAATTGTAATACCTCAATTGACTTTTTGTTGTTTACAAATATTTCTTAGCGACTTCAATATCGCCAGCATAGTTATCACGTTTCCCATTTACGATTTGGAAAGCATCAGCACCTTTACCGGCAATAACCACAGCGTCTTTGGAGTCTGTAGTCTCAGACATTGCTGTTTTGATTGCTTCTTCTCGATCAACAATGATACGTACCTCACGGTTGATGTGACTGGCAATTTCTTGACAGATAGCAAGAGGATCCTCCTTGTTAGGATCGTCGGCTGTTAGGAAGACATCAACATCAGGGTAGGTATTGAGGACATGTCCGAAGTCTTTACGACGACTTTCACCTTTATTTCCAGGAGCCCCTAGAATTAGGCTAATATGGCCATCTTGATGGCTAGTTACGACTTGTAAGAGCTTATCTAGGCTATCTCCATTGTGAGCATAGTCCACAAAAACCTTGGCACCTTTAGTTTGTGTAAGAACCTCCATACGCCCTGGAACAGAGGTCTGAGCAATCCCTCCTTTGATGTCTTGAAGGCTAGCTCCAAGACGTAGGCAGGCTAGACCTGCAGCCATAGCATTGTCCTGGTTAAAATCACCGATAAGTTGGATATCATAGTCGCCGGCTAATTTCCCACTTGCCTTAAAGCTAAAACCTGAGCCATGTTTAACAGCATTGTCGGAGTTTTTACCATAGAAGTCATGCTCTTTATCCGCAACTTCCTCAGCGACAAGAGCAAAGTGATCCATACCGCTATTGACGATAACAACTCGACTGTTTTCCAAGAGAAGACGCTTATGGTAGAAGTAGTCTTCAAAGGTTGGATGTTCAATAGGTCCAATATGGTCTGGGCTGATGTTAAGAAAGACACCTACATCAAAAGTCAGTCCATAGACACGCTTAGTCAGATAGGCTTGACTTGAGACTTCCATAATCAGATGGGTCATGTCATTATCAACAGCTTCAGCCATCATACGGAAAAGGTCCAAACTCTCAGGTGTTGTTAAGGTAGACTTGAAGAAGTTTTTTCCGTCTAGTGTCGTGTTCATGGTTGAAAGCATAGCAGGTTTATGACTTTGCTTGAGAATATTGAAGGCAAAGTAGGCTGCTGTTGTTTTCCCTTTTGTCCCAGTAAAAGCCAGCAATTTTAGTTTGTCTTGGGGGTATTGGTAGAAGGCCTGAGCAACGAGGCTCATAGCCTGCTTGATATCTGTTACGATAATGACAGGAATTCCCACTTGATAATCTTTTTCAGCCACGTAGAAACTCAAGCCAGCTTTGACAGCATTCTCTAAAAATTCAGGCTTGAAAGCAGCTCCTTTGGCAAAAAAGAGGGAAGATGGTGTGACATCACGACTGTCGTAAGAAAGATGATCAAAAGTCACTCCAGTCCATGAATAGTAGTAGTTGTCTTGGTCAATAATATCTCGAAAATTACGGTCCTTTTTGAGAACCTCTAGAACTTGTTCAATAGTAATCATAGTTCCTATTTTAGCCTTAATGTTCTTGTTTTACAAGTCACAGCCAAAAGTTTATAATAAACTAGATTATATTTTATTCTTTAGAAAGAAAATTATGACTGAAACAAAAACTGACACACAGCAGCAGCAGATGCTAAGAGGGACGGCGTGGATGACAGCATCCAATATTATCAGTCGTCTATTAGGGGCACTTTACATTATTCCTTGGTATGCTTGGATGGGTAAACAGGGCGACCAAGCCAATGCCCTCTTTGGTCAAGGGTATAACATTTATGCCCTTTTCCTTTTGATTTCTACAGCAGGGATTCCAGTCGCAATTGCCAAACAGGTGTCTAAATACAACACTCTTGGAAAGATGGAGACGAGTTTCTTCTTACTCAAGCGTATCTTGTATTACATGATTGGTCTCGGACTGATCTTTGGCGTTTTCATGTACTTTGCTTCGCCGTGGATGTCTTACCTTTCTGGGGGAGACGAGGATCTGGTTCGCGTAATGCGTAGTCTCTCTTGGGCAGTTGTTATTTTCCCATCTATGTCTGTTTTACGAGGTTTTTTCCAAGGCTTTAACAACATGAAGCCTTATGCCTTAAGTCAGATTGCGGAGCAGATTATCCGTGTTATTTGGATGCTGTTGGCGACCTTCTTCATCATGAAAATTGGGACAGGCGATTATGTGACAGCAGTTGTCCAATCGACTTTTGCCGCTTTCATCGGTATGTTGGCTAGTTATGGGGTGCTTTTCTTCTACCTTTGGAAGGAGGGCAAGCTCAAGAGTCTTTTTGGCAAGCAGGCTGTTCATCCAGATATCAATCCGACTGCAATTGTTATTGAAACCTTTAAGGAAGCCATTCCTTTCATTATCACTGGGTCAGCGGTTCAACTTTTCCAGTTGATTGATCAATGGACCTTTATCCGTACTATGGAGAAGTTTACAAGCTATAGTAACAGTCAGCTTCAGGTTCTCTATGCTTACTTGTCTTCAAACCCAAGTAAGATTACTATGATTTTGATTGCTGTAGCTATCTCCATTGCTGGGGTTGGGATTCCACTCTTAACGGAAAATATGGTTAAGAAGGATCTTAGGGGAGCGGCTAAACTGATTATCAATAACCTACAGTTGCTTTTGCTCTTTATTGTACCTGCCATTGCAGGATCAGTGATTCTGGCTAAACCACTCTACACGGTTTTTTACGGGGCACCAGATAGCCAGGCCCACTTGCTCTTTGTAGCCAGTCTGATTCAAGTTATTTTCTTGGCCTTGTATAGCGTTTTAGCACCTATGCTTCAGGCAATCTTTGAAACCCGTAAAGCTATCAACTATTTTGCGATTGGGGTTTTAGTTAAGGGGATCTTACAGTTACCATTGATTATTTTCCTAGGAGCTCTTGGACCAGTTATTTCAACAGCCATCGGCTTAGGTGTTCCAATTGCTCTGATGTATAATCGCCTCCACACTGTTACGCACTTTAGTCGTAAGACATTGTTTAGAAAAGCCTTACTCATCTGTATCCTTACAGTGCTCATGGCTATTCCAGTTGCAGTCTTCTATGGGGTGTTCCAGTTTGTACTTTTACCAACAAGCCGTGTGGGCAGTGTGATTTACTTGATCATTGGAGGAGGCCTTGGAATTGGTGTCTATGGCGTTCTTGCACTTGTAACTCGTATGGCTGACCAATTGCTTGGCACCCGAGCAGCTAGCCTACGTGCTAAATTACATATTAAATAAGATTTAAACCAAGTCGTGTGGCTTGGTTTTTTCTTATCAACATTTTCTGAAAAAGGAGTATAATAGGGGTGAAAAAATGAAATCGTTTTAATGATTTAGAATCGAGGAAAGAACTATGACTGATTCTAGACAAGAAAAGATAAAATTAGGGACCTATCCTCCTGAACAAGTTTACCAAGTCTTGCAGACAAGCCGTCAAGGTTTGAGCTCACAAGAGGTTAAGGAGAGGCAGGCGACTTATGGACCTAACCAATTGAAGGAAAGTAAGAAGGAGCCTATCTGGCTGGTCTTTTTCAGACATTTTACCAGTCTCATGGCACTCTTATTGTGGGTCGGTGGCTTTATCGCTATGCTTTCTCATAGCTTAGAGTTGGGGATTGCAATTTGGTTGGTCAACATTATTAATGGTCTCTTTAGCTTTATTCAAGAATATAGAGCAAGTCAGGCTACGGCAGCTCTTAACAAGCTTCTTCCATCCTATGCGCGAGTTCTTCGTGATGGTAAGGAGGACAAGATTCTAGCTCAAGACTTGGTGCCAGGTGACTTGGTTTTCATTGAAGAAGGAGACCGTATTTCTGCAGACGGACGCTTGGTCGCTGTGACAGATTTGCAGGTTAATCAATCGGCCCTCACTGGTGAGTCTAATCCTATTTATAAGTCAGATCAAGCAGATTTGACTCCCGACAAGACTGAGTTAGAATATGACAATATGGTATTTGCAGGGACGACAGTCTCTTCTGGCTCTGGACATTTTATAGTATCTGCTATCGGTATGAAAACTGAGTTTGGACAGATTGCGGATTTGACACAGAATCTTTCTCAGGAAAAGAGTCCTCTTCAGAAAGAATTAGACCATTTGACTAAACAGATTTCGGTTATCGCAGTATCTGTAGGTCTCTTCTTTATGGTGGCAGCGACTCTATTTGTCCATCAGCCTTTGTCTCAAGCCTTTATTTTTGCATTGGGGATGATTGTGGCCTTTATTCCAGAGGGACTTCTTCCCACAGTTACTCTCTCTCTAGCCATGGCCGTTCAGCGTATGGCTAAGGATCATGCTTTGGTTAAGAAGTTGTCTTCGGTAGAGACACTCGGAGCAACCTCTGTTATTTGTTCGGATAAAACAGGGACTTTGACGCAAAATGCTATGACGGTTAACCACCTGTGGACCTTGTCAGACAGTTATGGGGTAACTGGGCTAGGTTACGCACCGGAAGGGCAGATTGAGCAGGGAGGACAACCTGTTTCTCTTGAAGAAAATGAGCTTCTTAATCGTTTGGTCCGATTCTCTCATTTGGCTAGTAATGCTCAAGTTGTGGCTCCTAGTGCTGATAATCCCAATTTTACAATTTTAGGTGATCCAACTGAGGCTTGTCTTAATGTTCTCGCCGAAAAAGCCGGAATTAATTTAAATGACAATCACACTTGGGCCCCTCGTATCAAGGAGATTCCCTTTGATTCTGATCGTAAACGGATGACGACAGTGCATAAGCTTGAAGCAGGATTGGATGGCAGTCATCATATCTCTATCACCAAAGGTGCTCCTAAAGAAGTGATGGAGCTTTGCTCGGACTACTATGATAATCAAGGGATGATTGTATCATTGACGGCTACAGAGCGTCAGGCTATCCTTGCGGCTAACGACCAGTTTGCTCGCGATGGTTTACGTGTTTTAGCAGTGGCCTATAGACCTTTAGACAGTGAGCATGTTGGAGAAGACAAGTGGGACATGCAGACCTTGGAGGACAATATGGTCTTTCTAGGCTTGGTTGCCATGAGTGATCCGCCACGTCAGGGTGTGCGTAAAGCCATTGAAAAATGCCATAGAGCTAGTATTCGTATTATCATGGTGACAGGTGATTATGGTTTGACAGCTCTTAGCATTGCCAAGAAAATCGGAATTGTACAAGGGGACGATGCACGTGTTGTTTCAGGCCTTGAACTGGCAGACATGGATGACAATCAGCTTAAAGAAGCTCTTAAAGGCGAAATCGTTTTTGCTCGTGTAGCACCTGAACAAAAATACCGTGTGGTCAATGCCCTTCAAGAACTTGGCGAAGTTGTCGCTGTTACTGGTGATGGTGTTAATGATGCTCCTGCCCTTAAAAAAGCTGATATCGGTGTAGCTATGGGGCTATCAGGAACTGATGTTGCCAAGGAATCTGCCGATATGATTTTAACAGATGATCATTTTGCTTCTATTGTTCATGCTGTCGAAGAAGGTCGTGCGGTTTATAGAAATATTCAAAAATTCCTGACTTATATTTTTAATTCCAACACGCCAGAAGCCGTACCCTCTGCTTTCTTCTTGTTCTCTTTGGGACGCATACCTCTTCCCTTAACGGTTATGCAAATCCTAGCCATCGACCTGGGAACAGATATGATGCCTGCTTTGGGGCTAGGGGTTGAACCGCCTGAAGAGGGCGTTATGGACAGACCACCAAGACGTCTTTCAGATCGCTTGCTCAATCGACAATTGTTGATTAAGGCTTTTGTCTGGTATGGACTGATTGAAGCAGCCTTAGCTATGGGGGCTTTCTTCCTTAATTATTGGGTTAATCAAGGTAACTTAAACCATTTGGCCAGCTCAGGTCCTCTCTATCGAGAGGCAACTACCATGACCTTAGGAGCTATTATCTTTACCCAAATTGGTATGGCTATGAATAGTCGTAAAGGTAGAGGGTCTATATTCCAAGTTAAACCATTTGCTAATCGGATTATTAGCTTAGGGGTTGTTTTAGAAATTGTTCTCTTTATCATCCTGTCTTACGTGCCTTTCTTCCACACGCTATTTAACACTGCACCTATTGGACTTGATGATTGGCTCTATTTACTTGCTTGTCCGTTTGTTATTATGGCTTTGGAAGAAATCAGATATCGCTTATTTGATAAAAAGTAAGTCGGTGGCTTACCTCAGATTGAAGCAAGACTTTTAAATCATTTCTTAGTGCTTGAAACTATGATGTTTCAGGCACTTTTTGATGCTTGAAAACCTACTTTTGACAATCTCAAAAATTGGGCTTATTTTAAATTATAGTCAGCATCTATCTGTCTTTTTAGGTTATAGAAATAAACTATAACTAACTATCAAGAATCCGTATGATGAACTTACCATTATTTTCAGAAAATAGTGATAAAATAGAGGTCATAGATATGGAGTATATCCACTTTACCATGTAGAAAGGGCGCATTATGACACAAGAATATCAATTAGAAACCATTTTGGCACACGCAGGAATCAATTCGGATGAAGCAACAGGAGCCTTGGCTTCACCAATTCATTTTTCAACAACTTACCAACATCCAGAATTTGGCCATTCTACTGGTTTTGACTATACACGAACTAAAAATCCAACACGCGCAACAGTGGAAAAAACACTTGCAGCTATTGAAAAAGCAGATTATGCTATTGCGACAAGTTCAGGGATGAGCGCCATTGTTTTGGCCTTTGAAATTTTCCCAGTAGGTAGCAAGGTTGTAGCTGCGCGTGACCTTTACGGAGGTTCTTTCCGTTGGTTTAATGACAAGGAAAAAGAAGGGCGTTTCTTTTTTGAATACACAAATACAGAAGATGAGATGATTGCGGCTATCACAGAAGATACCGATATTGTCTACATCGAAACACCGACAAACCCACTTATGATTGAGTTTGATATTGAAAAAGTGGCCAAAATTGCTCATGACAAGGGTGCGGTGGTTATTGTTGATAATACTTTCTATAGCCCAATCTATCAAACCCCGATTACTCAAGGTGCTGATATCGTTGTACATTCAGCTACTAAATACCTATCAGGGCATAATGATGTTTTGGCTGGTGTTGTTGTGACTAGTAACCAAGAATTCTACGATAAACTTTATTATAACCTCAATACGACTGGTCCTACCTTGTCACCATTTGATAGCTATATGCTTATGCGTGGTCTTAAGACCTTAAAACTTCGTATGGAGGCATCGACAGCCAATGCTCAAGAAGTTGTAGCTTTCTTAGAAAAGTCACCAGCTGTTAAGGAAGTTCTCTATCCAGGCAAGGGTGGTATGATTTCCTTCAAAGTGGCTAATCAAGACAAGATTCCAACCATTATCAATTCCCTAAAGGTCTTTACCTTTGCGGAGAGCCTAGGTGGTGTTGAAAGCTTGATTACCTACCCAACGACACAAACCCACGCAGATATTCCAGGTGATGTGCGTGCTTCCTATGGTTTGACAGACGACTTGCTTCGTCTTTCAATTGGTATTGAAGCAGCACAAGATTTGATTGCTGACTTGGAAAATGCCCTTAGTCTTTAAGGAGTTATCTATGACACGTTATGATTTTACAACACAACCAAATCGCTTGGATCAAAATACCATGAAATGGCACGAAGCCGAAAGCAATCCAGAACTACTTGAGCTTTGGGTTGCCGATATGGACTTCCTACCTGTTCCTGAGATTAGGGATGCAGTTATCAACTATGCTGAGACACATATTTTTGGTTATCCTTATCCAAGTGAAGAGCTTTATCAGTCCATCATTAATTGGGAAAAAAACCAACACGGTTACGTCGTTGATAAAGAGAGTATTGTTCTCATTGAAGGTGTTGTTCCAGCCATTTCAACGGCTATTCAAGCCTTTACCAAAGAAGGTGATGCTGTTCTCATCAACACACCAGTTTATCCGCCTTTTGCTCGTTCTGTCCGTTTGAATAATCGTCGGTTGATTGAAAATAGTCTTGTTAAGGTTAATGGGCATTTCGAAATTGATTTTGAACAATTGGAACGTGATATCGTCGAGAATGATGTTAAACTTTATGTTTTCTGTAGCCCACATAACCCAGGTGGGCGTGTCTGGACCAAAGAGGAATTGACTAAGGTGGCAGATTTGTGTCAGAAATATGGTGTCCTCTTGGTATCTGATGAGATCCACCAAGACTTAGCCCTATATGGGAATAAGCACATCTCTATGAATACCATTTCAGATGCTTACAAGGACTTTACCTTGGTGCTTAGTTCGGCTACTAAAACCTTTAATATTGCTGGTACCAAAAACAGTTTTACTATCATTGAAAATGAGGACTTACGTAAAGCCTTTAAACAAAAGCAATTGGCAAATAATCAACATGAAATTCCAACCATTGGTTTGATTACCACCCAAGCAGCTCTGACCTATGGGCAACCTTGGTTAGAGGAATTGAAGACTGTCTTTGAAACTAATATTGACCTTTTAACCAAGGAACTTAGTGAAAAGACTGATATCAAAGTCATGAAACCTGAGGGAACTTACTTGGTTTGGCTTGATTTTTCAGCTTATGATCAAGACCATAATGAACTTGGACGTTTGCTTAAAGAAGAAGCCAAGGTAGTGCTAAATGACGGTATTACTTTTGGTTCCGAAGGAGAAAAGCATTTCCGCTTTAACGTAGCTACGCCAACTACAGTTGTTGCAGAAGGGGTTAAACGTCTCGTTTCTGTCTTTGGAAAATAATAAAAGTGATGCAAACAGCATCACTTCAGATTGAAGACAAAGTCCTCAGAAGTTATACTTCTGGGGATTTTTCTTGCTTTGAAGGAGTATAATAAAAGAAAAAGGTATTTGATGAGGTGTTCCTATGTTTCACAAAGAAAACCCTGAGTACAATCGACGTCAAGTAGGATTCTATACGCTTGATGAACTTGTCCCTAAAGACCATTTTCTAAGAAAAGTTGAGGAAACGATTGATTTTTCTTTTATTTATGATCTTGTCGAGGATAGTTATTCCTCCGATAATGGTCGTCCTAGTCTAGACCCTGTTTTATTAGTTAAGATTCCGTTGATTCAATGTTTTTATGGCATTCGTTCTATGCGCCAAACCATCAAGGATATTGAGGTGAATACAGCTTACCGTTGGTTTCTTGGCTTATCTCTGGACGATAAGGTACCACATTTTACAACTTACGGTAAGAACTCTAGCCGACGCTTTGAAAATAAGGAAGTGTTAGCACACATTTTTAGTCATGTGCTTCATCATGTTTTGGAAGCAGGGCTCATTGATCCCTCAGAAATCTTCATTGATGGGACCCATATCAAGGCAGCTGCTAATAATCATAAGTACAAAAATGTTGTTATTGATCAAAAAGCTAAATTCATGAGTGAACAACTGGAGATTGAGATTAATTTAGACAGGAGAAAGCATGCAAAAAAGTTCTTAAAGCCCGCCAAAAAAGGCGAGGCTAAACCTAAGAAACAATCAACGACAGATCCAGACAGTGGTTGGTTTCACAAGGGAGAGCACAAGGAAGTCTTCGCTTATAATGCTCAGGTAGCTTGTGATAAACATGGTTGGGCCTTGGCTTATACAGTTGAAGCAGGTAACATCCATGATAGTCAGGCCTTCCCTGCTCTTTTTGCTAAGCTAGAACCCTTCTCACCTGAATTCATTATTGCGGATTCAGGCTATAAAACACCTAGTATTGCCAAGTTTCTTCTAGAAAAAGGGATGACACCAGTTTTCCCTTACACTAGACCAAGAGGTAAGAAAGATTTTTTACGTCCAAAAGACTTTGTCTATGACGAACATTTTGACTGCTATCTTTGTCCAGAGAACCAGATATTAACTTATCGTACAACGACATGTGAAGGTTATCGAGAGTATAAAAGTAATCCTAAAATTTGTAAGACCTGTCCCTTGTTAGCCATTTGTACAGAAAGTCGCCAGCACCAAAAAATTATTGTGCGTCATATTTGGAAAGATGCCCTAGAAGTCTGTGAAGATATTCGCCATCAAAGTGGGATGAAGGAACTGTACCAACACCGGAAAGAAACGATAGAACGGTTATTCGGAACAGCTAAAGAATACCACAACTTACGTTATACCAGAGAAAAAGGAAAGTCCAAAATGGAAGCTAAGGTTGGGCTTACTTTAGCGTGCCTAAATATCAAAAAATTAGTAAAAATGATGACAGGAAAGACCTCTTATTTTACCCAAATATCTCAATATTATTGGATTATAGGAGAATTAGGTAAGAATATAAAAAAGACAAACATCAAGAACGATGTTTGTCTTCATTCTGAAGTGATGCAAACAGCATCACTTTTATTATTGTTATGAGTGTACATCGTAGATTTTCAAGTTGAGTAGAAGATCTTCCTGAGTGGAGAAGACCTTGACATCCTGCTTGCCAGAGGTATTAAATCTGGCTAGAGTGTAGGTTTGGCCATTGGGGAAGAAAATTTCCAAGCTACGATTGTCTGTAATAAGCGTTATAGTGATATTATCAGTTTCCTTATAGTGACTGTCAGCTTGATAACCTTGAACGTTACCCAAGAGACCATCGTAATAGTAAGAAGAGGCAGTTTGACTACCATCCATGCTGTTGTTCAGTTCAGCAGCATAGGTAGAGACCTGATAGGTACCACTTGTTATTTGATAGGCGATTTTAACGTAATCAGAGCCTTGCCAGATATCAATGTAGATATAGCCTCCTTCTTTCTTAATATTTGAAAAATGCAGTTGGTAATACCCTGAACTATTTTTTCCAGCAAGGTCAAGAAGGCCATTAGCATTTTGATTGTGACTTTTATCAATCCAAGGTTTTCTATTGTCACTGGTGAGTGGTCTTTGACTCGAAATGTTGCCGTTTTGATTTTTGAGGGTTAATTGTTCATTTTTATAGAGGGGAGCAGACTGAATAATACCGTCTTTATCCAGTTGTAGCTTTCTGGGTGTAGCGTAAAATCCGATAGTTTTTAGAAAATCACTCTTGGCCTCTTGGTCACTGTGAATGCCTGACGTGAAGTAGTTCCAATTACCAACCCAGCCAAGACTGATAAGGTTATGGTTGCTTTCTTCAATTCGATCGCTTCCAGTGAAGTTAGCGCCATAATAGTCTGAGCCTTGATCTAAGCGTTTTGTTTCTGTATCTACAATAAATAAGCCGTTACCATCTAAATGCCCTACAGTATAGTAGGTTCCAGTTGTTTCGCCTGAAGCTGTATCCTTAGCTCCAAAAAAGAGAACTTGCTTTTCCTGACCGTCAGTTGTTGTCATTGTTTTGAGAATGGGACACTCGATAGGAGCGTTGTCCTGCCAGTTACGCCCCTTAAAAAATGTTTCGGGTAGGATTTTGGAGTCTCCCTTGCTATCTGCTTTGGTCCAGTTGATACCATCTTGAGATTGATAAACACCTAAGGCGTCACCTTCAGCGACATACATGAGTAATTTGTCTTTGAAGTGGAAGACATAAGGATCGCGGAAATCTTTACCGTTATAGGAGTGTTCCTTTGTCAATAAAGGTTTACCATCTTTTAAAGCTTTAGTAAAGCTAGCTCCCTTGTCGTTTGACTCACTAGCATAGATTGCCTGGCTTCCATCATCCATGAGTCCAGTAAAATAGGCGACAGGTTCTTCGTTTTGGATACCAGAAATCCCCTGACTATCTGTGACTACACTCCCTGTCCAAGCAGAATGCCATCCTTCTTTAGAGTCACCACCCTTTGCTGGTATAGCAGTCTCTTGTTTACTATAGGTGATAAAATCTTTAGTCGTTGTATGTGTCCAATCTTGACCGTTGGGTCCAAAAGGATCAGTAGCCCCATCCACAGAGTGTAGAAAATAGATATCATAGTAATTTTTTTCTTGATTCCACACGATAGTCTGTAGGTCGTTAGACCATCCTTTATGAGATGCTAGATGAAAGGTTTGACTCATAGAAACCTTATTTGTTTTTTGGGAAGGATTGTTAGCGTTCTCATTTTTTATTATAAAAACAAAAAATAAAATTAAAAAAACGAGAGCTAAAATTAGAGGTGAATATTTTGATTCCATATAGTGATATTTCCTGATAAAATTACTTATTTTGTAGTTATTATTTTAACAAAAAAATAGTTTTTTACAAAAAATATAAATTTGTCATTAAAAAAAGATTGGAATTTAGATTAAAAAATGATAGAATAAAACATGTGAAAACCTAAAAGGAGAGTTTAATATGGATAGTACAGTTAATTCACAGTCAAATACAGTAGCACCAAAGCAAGCAGAGTGCAAAAAGATGCGTTATAGCATCCGTAAGGTTGCCACAGTAGGGGCAACATCAGCGCTCGTTGGTACCTTGGCATTTTTGGGTGCCACTCAGGTAAAAGCTGATCAAGTTACAGAAACAGCACCAGCGGTAGCTACTGCGACAGCAACACCAGAAACAAGCACAGCATCTCTAACGGTAGCCAGTGAAACAGCAACAAGTGTGGCAACTTCAGAAGCAGTTGAATCTTCAGTTGCACATTCAGAGGTTGCAACTACACCAGTTACAGAGACACAACCAAGCAACACAACTCCATCAGTAGTCGAAGAAAAGGCGTCTAGCACAGTAGTGACATCTTCATCAGATGCAACAACACCTTCATCAACAGTTGCTGCGGTTTCTGCTCCAGCTCATACATCAGAGGCTGCAGTAGAAGCACCAACTTCAACAGCAAGCTCAGAAACAGCTGATACACACACTGAAGTAGCCCTTAAACCTACTGAAAACAGCGCTGCTAATGCAAACCTTAGCAAACTTAATGGTCGTATCAAGTCTATTGTTGAAGATAATATGACCTCAGATCAAATCGTTGCCTTGACTGAGGAAGAAATTAAAGCACTTAATAAAGTTGACTTTAGTGATGATGCAATCAAGGGTACAGGTACTAGCTTGACTTACCGTAACTTGAAAGATATCGTTGCTAGCTTCTTGAAGCAAGACAGCAAATTGGCAGTTCCTTACTTTAAAGCAGATACAATCATCAATATGCCTGCTTTCAACACTGTTGATGCCCAAACGATGAAAAAAGAAGAAATCGACGTTTGGGATTCTTGGCCAGTCCAAGATGCTAAGTCAGGTGTAGTTAGCAACTGGAATGGTTACCAGTTGGTTATTTCAATGGCCGGTGCACCAAATAAAAATTCAAACCACATTTACTTGCTCTATAGAAAATATGGGGATAATGACTTTACTCATTGGAAAAATGCGGGTCCAATCTTTGGTTACAATGCCCTTGAAGATGACCAACAATGGTCAGGTTCAGCGACTGTTAACTCTGATGGTAGTATCCAACTTTATTACACTAAGAATGATACTAGTGGTGGTAAATTAAACTGGCAACAATTGGCTAGTGCTACACTTAACTTGGCTGTTGAAAACGACGAAGTTGTTATCAAGTCAGTTGAAAATGACCACATTCTCTTTGGTGGAGATAATTATCACTATCAAAGCTATCCTAAATTTATGAGTACTTTTGATGATGACCATAACCATGATGGTAATCCAGACCGTACGGATAACTACTGTCTTCGTGACCCACACATCATTGAAGATAACGGTAGCCGTTACCTTATTTTTGAATCAAATACAGGTGACGAAAACTACCAAGGCGAAAAACAAATTTACAAATGGTCAAACTATGGAGGAGATGACGCCTTTAACCTTAAGTCATTCCTCAATATTGTTAATAATAAACACCTTTACAACCTTGCATCATGGGCAAATGGTTCTATCGGTATCTTGAAACTTGATGATAATGAGAAAAATCCATCTGTAGCTGAACTTTACACACCGCTTGTCACTAGCCACATGGTTACTGATGAAGTAGAACGTCCAAGTGTTGTTAAGATGGGTGGCAAGTATTACCTCTTCACTGCTTCACGTATCAACAAATCTACGGATGCTGAAGGTACTGTAGCAGCGCGTGAAGCTGTCGGTGATGACGTTGTCATGCTTGGATTCGTATCAGACAGCCTCCGTGGGAAATACCGTCCACTTAACGGCTCAGGTGTGGTCTTGACAGCCTCTGTTCCAGCTGACTGGCGTACATCTACCTATTCTTACTATGCGGTTCCTGTTGAAGGATCATCAGATACTCTCTTGGTTACTTCTTACATGACTAACCGCGGTGGTATTGCTGGTGCTGAGAATAAATCAACATGGGCTCCAAGCTTCCTCATCAAGATGAATGCAGATGATACTACAGAAGTTCTTCCTAAGATGACCAACCAAGGGGACTGGATTTGGGATAAATCTAGTGAAAGCTTGGTACACGTGGCCGATCAAAACAGTGCTAAATTGCCAAATGAGGACTATAACGTAGATTATTATGCAGTGTCAGATTATGGTCTTAAACCACATACTTATCCTACAGTTGATGGTTCACCGGGCGTTTCTGAAGCTCGCGGTGTCTTAACTGTAACTGTTAAAGATGGTGAAGACAAGAAATCAGATAAATCAGAAACACCAGTAAATCCAACAGAAGGTAATCATTCTGTTGATGATAAGTCTAACAAACCAGATACACCTTCTAAACCAGCAGACAATAATCAACCATCAACTAATAAAGAAGATAAACCAGCAACGCCGACGAATCCAGATTCTCCAGTTCGTAATCCGTTCCCTTATTTCACAGACCGCCCATCTAATGATAATAATTCATCAGATGATCATCATGTAGAGGTTCCTGCGAAACCTTCAACAGAGAGTTCTGTGGGTGACCGTCGTCCAGTAGCTCAAGCTACAGAGATTGCGTCACCAGTACCAGAGGCTATTGTAGCAACTGGACCAACTGTTTCAACGACTCCTGTTAAAGAAGAGTCTGTCACTGAAACAGAAGCTCCAAAACCAGCTAAGTCTGAAGAGGAAGTTCAGTCTCACGGAGTCGCTAAAGCTGATGAAGTAACTAAGTCTGATGAGTCAAGTAAAGACAACAATACTAAAGTTGCTGCCAAACTTGCTACGACTCCTAAGACACCAAGTGATTCAGAAGGTTCAAAGAGCAACATTCTTTCAATCTTGGCGACTATCTTTGCAGCAATTGCAAGTCTAGCTCTTCTTGGCTATGGTTTGGTCACAGGAAAGATTCATTTGCCTAAAAAATAATCCTTTTCAAAAACGTTTGCAGTAAAGCAAGCGTTTTTTTTGCCTTTTTGATATAATGGAGTGAATATAAAGCAAAGGAAGAAACTATTATGGGTAAATTTCAAGTTATTTCACATCCACTGATTCAACATAAACTTTCAATCCTCCGTCGTGAGGATACTTCTACTAAGGACTTCCGTGAGCTAGTTAATGAAATTGCTATGCTCATGGGTTACGAAGTGTCTCGTGACCTTCCTCTCGAAGAGGTTGAAATTCAAACACCAATTACTAAAACTGTACAAAAACAACTTTCTGGTAAGAAATTGGCGATTGTTCCAATTCTTCGTGCGGGTATTGGTATGGTCGATGGTTTCCTTAGCCTTGTACCAGCAGCTAAAGTTGGTCATATTGGTATGTATCGTGACGAGGAAACTCTTGAGCCAGTTGAGTACTTAGTTAAATTACCAGAAGACATTGATCAACGTCAGATCTTTGTAGTAGATCCAATGCTTGCGACTGGTGGTTCAGCAATCTTGGCAGTAGACTCACTTAAAAAACGTGGTGCAGCTAATATCAAGTTTGTTTGCTTGGTTGCAGCACCAGAAGGTGTCAAAAAATTGCAAGATGCTCACCCAGATATTGATATCTACACAGCATCATTGGATGAGAAACTTAATGAAAACGGTTATATTGTTCCAGGTCTTGGAGATGCAGGTGACCGTCTCTTTGGTACAAAATAAGTTGAAAAGGGAAAATTTCCCTTTTTTTACTAGATTAATAAGTTTTAAGTGAAATTGTTATAGAAGAGTTTAGCACTCTTTTAGAAAGAGTGCTAAGAATGATGTTTTTTATTTGACCTAATTTGACTAAAATCATATAATAGCATCAAGACAATATTAAAAGGAGGATTCATATGATTCCTGTAGTAATTGAACAAACATCACGCGGTGAGCGTTCTTATGATATTTACTCGCGTTTGCTCAAGGATCGTATCATCATGTTAACAGGTCCTGTTGAAGATAATATGGCAAACTCAATTATCGCCCAACTCTTGTTCTTGGATGCTCAAGACAATACAAAAGATATCTATCTTTATGTTAATACACCAGGTGGATCCGTTTCGGCAGGTCTTGCCATTGTTGATACAATGAACTTCATCAAGTCTGATGTTCAGACTATCGTTATGGGGATGGCAGCATCTATGGGAACAATTATCGCTTCAAGCGGTACCAAAGGTAAACGTTTCATGTTGCCAAATGCAGAGTACATGATTCACCAACCAATGGGTGGTACTGGTGGCGGTACGCAACAAACAGACATGGCTATCGCAGCTGAACACTTGCTCAAGACACGTAATAACTTGGAGCAAATCTTAGCAGATAATTCTGGACAACCAATTGAAAAGGTTCATGTAGACGCTGAACGTGACAATTGGATGAGTGCTCAAGAAACGCTTGAATATGGTTTCATCGATGAAATCATGGCTAATAACCAATTAAAATAAATTGAGCTTGTCTTAAACAAAAGTCAGATGCAAATCGGTTGTATAAGGACCGTTTCATCTGGCTTTTTGTGTTATAATAGAAAACATGTTAATAATCAATGAGGAGTTGCTTGCGATTGATCAAGCTATAGAGTGTCTTGTTTCGTGTTTTATAAAGCTACCTGAGATAGAGAATTACCGTTTAAAACGCCAGAAATTCGAAAATGACAGAGAACTTCAAGAGCAACTCTTTGCATTTCAAGAATTAAAAGATAGCTATGATGCTGCTAAGGCGTATGAGGCTTTTAGACCAGATGTGAGAGAGTTGAAACGTCAGGTTTTGCGAATGAAGCGCCAAATTGATTTAAACGAGGTGGTTATTGGCTATCGTCGGGCAGAGTTCGATTTACAGACTATTTTAGCCAATCTTGGTGAGGAGATTGCCCAAGCTGTTTCAGACCAGATTTTTATTGATACTGGGCTACCTCTTGCCCCTCATAAACCACATCATAAAAAGGGAGACACTAACATAAAGGAGAAGATGAGTCATGATTAAGCGTCAAGGCATTATTGTTTATTTATACTACAATAGAGACTTACGTAAAATTGCCAAGTTTGGGGATGTTGTCTACCATTCTTATAAGATGCGTTATGTGCACCTTTATGTAGATGAGGACAAGGTCGAGGATATTTTGAAAGAGCTCGATGGAATGAAAGCAGTGAAAAAAGTTCTGCCTTCTTACTATTCTGATATTGATATGGACTTTGTAGGTAGTCTGGAACGTTTCGACACCTCAGTCCCTGAACCGTTTAAGAACTTTTCTCTTTAATAAGAGAAAAGTTTTTTTCTTTTTAAAGAGTTATTCTTAAAGTAATGGAAACGATTACTGCCGCTAAAGCTTAGTTATGTGTAGTTGACAATTGTCTGATAATTCTGTAAGCTATAAGGTGGACTTTTTTAAGAAAATATTAAGGAGAAATCTTATGTCTAAAAAGATCACACTTATTGTGTTAGCCTTTTTTGCTTCCATTTTCTTGGTTGCCTGTGGCAAGTCACCAGATGTGACTGCTAATGCCAATGGTACTAAGATTGGCGATACCATCAAAATTGGTGTTAACATGGAGTTGACAGGTGCCGTTGCAGCCTATGGTAAGGCGGAGCAGAATGGTATTAAGTTGGCTGTTGACGAAATTAACAAAGCTGGTGGCGTCGATGGCAAAAAGCTTGAGCTTGTCACAAAAGATAATAAATCTGAAAATGCTGAAGCTTCAACATCTTCAACGAACTTGGCTATTCAGAGTAATGTAAATGCTATCGTTGGTCCAGCGACATCAGGTGCTGTTGCTGCGGCTAGCCTCGTATCACAAAAAACAGGGGTTCCTTTGCTGACACCTTCAGGTACGCAGGATGACCTTACGGTAGATGCTAATGGTACGAAGAAATTCGTTTTCCGTACAACCTTCAAGGATAGTTACCAAGGTAAAGTTTTGGCAGCTTATTCTTACAATAATTTGAATGCTAAGAAAGTAGTTCTCTACTATGATAATGCTTCAGATTATGCCAAAGGTATTGCGGATGAATTCAAGCGTGAATATAAAGGTCAAATCGTTACTGAAGCTACCTTTGCTTCAGGGGACAAGGACTATCAGTCAGCCTTGACAAAATTTAAAGACCTTGATTATGATGCTATTGTAATGCCAGGTTACTATACTGAGACTGGTATTATCACTAAACAAGCACGTGACCTTGGAATTGATAAACCAATCCTTGGACCTGACGGATTTAGTGATGCGAAATTTACTGAGCTTGCAGGTAAAAAGAATGCGTCAAACGTCTACTATGTATCAGGATATTCAACAAATGTTGCTCTTTCTGACAAGGCATCAGGTTTCATTAAAGCATATAAGAAAGCTTATAACACTGACCCAAATATGTTTGCTGCTCTAGCTTACGATTCTGTTTATATGATTGCAGAAGCATCAAAAGGTGCGAAAACATCAGTTGATATTGCCGATAACTTAGCACATTTGAAAAACTTTGTCGGGGTTACAGGTAAAATGACGATTGATAAGGATCATAACCCTATTAAAGCAGCTCTTATGGTTAAAAGAGATAATGGTGAAGAAGTTTCAGCGGAAGCCGTTGAAATTGAAAAATAATCTGTTATCTATACTAAAAATGAACTAGAAAGTTTGGTTATATATGTTTTTTGAACAACTTCCCCAACAACTAGTCAATGGTATCATCTTGGGTAGTATCTATGCCCTACTTGCCCTTGGATATACCATGGTTTATGGGATTATCAAATTGATTAACTTTGCTCATGGAGACATCTATATGATGGGTGCCTTCGTTGGTTACTATGCGATTAATAGCCTCGGAATGAATTTCTGGGTTGCCCTTGTCTTTGCTATGCTTGTCTGTGCGATTTTAGGGGTTGTCATTGAGTTCTTGGCTTATCGCCCACTCCGTAATTCGACACGTATTTCTGCCTTGATTACGGCTATTGGTGTCTCATTCTTCCTTGAGTACATCATGGTTCTCTTTGTAGGTGCAGATACACGTTCATTCCCTCAAAAGATTGCAATTAAGACTTATCATCTTGGATCAATCTCTGTAACAAATGTGCAATTGCTTATCTTGGTAGTTGCCCTTGTCCTTATGGTTGCTCTTCAATTGATTGTTAAAAAGACTAAGATGGGTAAAGCTATGCGTGCCGTATCTGTAGACAGTGATGCAGCTGAATTGATGGGTATTAATGTTAATAATACTATCAGCTTCACTTTTGCTCTTGGATCATCACTAGCAGGGGCAGCGGGTGTCCTTATTGGTCTTTACTATAACTCTATCGAACCTCTTATGGGTATGACACCAGGTATTAAAGCCTTTGTTGCTGCCGTTCTTGGTGGTATCGGTATTATCCCTGGTGCAGCACTTGGTGGATTTGTTATCGGTATTTTGGAGACATTATCAACTGCAATTGGTTTGTCAAGTTACCGTGATGCCATCGTTTATGGTGTCTTGATCGTTATCCTTTTGGTTCGCCCAGCGGGTATCCTCGGTAAAAATGTGAAAGAGAAGGTGTAAGACATGAAGAAAAATCTAAAAGTAAACCTTATTTGGTTTGGTCTTATCATTGGGCTCTTCCTTATCTTGAAAGGTCTTGAACTTTCAGGTATCATGAACCTTTACTACATCCAAATCTTAATGGGGATTGGAATCTCAATCCTTATGGGACTTGGTACTAACTTGGTTCTTGGTTTCTCAGGGCAATTTACACTTGGTCAAGCTGGTTTCATGGCAATTGGTGCCTATTCATCAGCTATCATCACTGGTATGATGCCAACATATGACGGTTTCTACCTCTCAATGGTTGTCGGTGTCATCATCGCAGCTATTGTTGCCCTTATCTTTGGTCTACCTACCCTTCGTTTGAAAGGTGACTACCTTGCCATTGCAACTCTTGGTATGGCTGAAATCATCCGTATCATTATCGTTAATGGTGGTGAATTGACCAATGGTGCCGCTGGTTTGACAGGTATCCTTCCCTATACTAGTTGGCCTGTAATTTATTTCTTTGTGGTAATCATTACCATTTTGGTGCTTAATTTCTTACGTTCAGCAACTGGACGTCAAGCAATCACTCTTCGTGAAGATGAAATTGCTGCTGAGTCAATGGGTGTTAATGTCACAAAAATGAAGGTTCTTATCTTTGTTATTGGTGCCATGATTTCAGCGATTGCTGGTTCACTTTATGTCAGCTACATCGGTACAGTCGTGCCGAAAGACTTCACCATCATGAAATCAATTGATTACCTTATCATTGCCGTTCTTGGTGGTCTTGGATCAATCACAGGTACTATCATTGCCGCTGTTGTTCTTGGTATTATCAACATGTTCCTACAAAATGTTTCAAACCTTCGTATGATTATTTACGCCTTGGCTTTGATTCTTGTAATGCTCTTCCGTCCAGGTGGACTTCTTGGAACAAAAGAACTCTATCTCTCAAAATTCTTCAATAAATCTAAGGAGGGCAAATAAAATGGCACTTCTTGAAGTTAAAAATCTGACTAAAAACTTCGGTGGTTTGACTGCCGTTGGTGATGTTTCAATGGAACTCAATGAAGGTGAGTTGGTTGGGCTTATCGGACCAAATGGCGCTGGTAAAACAACCTTGTTTAACCTTTTGACAGGTGTCTATGAGCCAAGTGAAGGGACTGTTATACTTGATGGTACAGTCCTAAACGGTAAAGCACCTTATAAAATCGCTTCACTCGGTTTGTCACGTACTTTCCAAAATATCCGTCTTTTCAAAGACATGACTGTACTTGAAAACGTTCTTGTTGGTTTATCAAATAAGCAACCTTCAAATTTCTTTGCATCTCTTTTGCGTTTGCCTAAGTACTATTCAAGTGAAGAAGAGTTAAAAGCAAAAGCTATGAAACTGTTGGCTATCTTCAACTTGGATGGTGAGGCAGATACACTTGCGAAAAACTTGGCTTACGGACAACAACGTCATTTGGAGATTGTTCGTGCACTTGCAACAGAACCAAAAATTCTTTTCCTTGATGAACCAGCTGCGGGTATGAACCCACAAGAAACAGCTGAATTGACTGCTCATATTCGTCAAATTCAAAAAGACTTCGGAATTACCATCATCTTGATTGAGCACGATATGAGTTTGGTCATGGATGTTACTGAGCGTATCTATGTTTTGGAATATGGACGCTTGATTGCCGAAGGAACACCTGATGAAATTAAGAATAACAAACGCGTTATTGAAGCTTACTTGGGAGGTGAAGCATAATGGCAATGTTGAAAGTTGAAAATCTCTCAATTAAATATGGATCGATCGAAGCTGTAAAAAACGTCAGCTTTGAAGTTAATGAAGGTGAAGTCGTAACTCTTATCGGAGCTAACGGTGCAGGTAAGACATCAATTCTTCGTACCATCTCAGGTCTTGTTCGTCCAACTGAGGGAACCATTTCTTATCTTGGAAACGACATCCACAAAACACCAGCACGTAAGATTGTTGCCGAAGGTTTGGCTCAAGTACCTGAGGGACGTCATGTATTTGCAGGATTAACCGTAATGGAAAATCTTGAAATGGGAGCTTTCCTTCATACAAATAAAGAAGAGAACGCAGCTCTCTTGAAAAAAGTCTTCCAACGTTTCCCACGTCTAGAAGAACGTAAGAATCAAGATGCAGCGACACTTTCTGGTGGTGAGCAACAAATGCTTGCAATGGGTCGTGCCCTTATGAGTCGTCCAAAACTTTTGCTTTTGGATGAACCTTCAATGGGACTTGCTCCAATCTTTATTCAAGAAATTTTTGATATTATCGAAGATATTAAGGCGCAAGGAACTACAGTTCTTTTGATTGAACAAAATGCCAATAAGGCTTTGTCAATTGCTGATCGCGGTTATGTTCTTGAAACTGGTAAAGTAGTTCTTTCAGGTACTGGTGAAGAACTTCTTGCATCAGATGAAGTTCGTAAAGCCTATCTTGGAGGATAAGAAAAAGCGCCCGAGGGCGTTTTTCTATCGTCTTATGCTGATTGTAAAATACTAATTTTTCAGTAAAATATTGCAATCGGTTTCAATTAGTGTGGTATAATACAAGTAAGAAATCATTCGGAGGAAAATGAAACATGGCAGTAAAAGATTTTATGACGAAACGTGTAGTTTATGTCTCACCAGAAACAACAGTTGCAGCAGCTGCAGATATTATGCGTGATAAAGGTTTGCGCCGTTTGCCAGTAATTGAACACGATAAACTTGTTGGGCTTGTTACAGAAGGTACAATGGCGGAGGCCTCACCATCAAAAGCAACAAGCTTGTCAATTTATGAAATGAATTATCTCCTTAATAAGACAAAAGTAGGAGATATCATGATCAAGAATGTCCTTACTGTTTCCAAATATGCTAGCCTTGAGGATGCAATCTATATCATGCTTCAAAATAAGGTTGGAGTCCTTCCAGTTGTGGACAATGACCAAATTTCAGGAATTATCACAGATAAAGATGTCTTTCGTGCTTTCTTGGAAATTTCTGGTTATGGTCAAGCTGGAATTCGTATTGGGTTGGAAGTTACAGATACTCCACGTGTTTTGGAAAAAATTGCGAACCTTATTGCTAGTGAGAATCTCAACATCGAACGTACAATTGTTGCCCCTAAAAATGACACTGTACTTCGTGTTGAACTTCAAGTTGAAGGAGAGATTGGGATTGAACAACTCAAGAAGGTTTTTGTAGAAGCAGGATTTACAGTTACTGAAATTGCAGAAACAGAAGCAAAAGAGTTAGACTAATAACAAGGATAAAAAAACAGAAAGTTTGTAGGAACAGTTCAGTGGAAATGAGATTAAAATCCTTACTTTTTCTAGTAATTGATGAACTACAGGCTTAACTTTATACAATAAAAAGAGGCTAGAGCATTATGCTCCAGCTTCTTTTTTATTAGTCTTGAAAATCGTAAAGTGTTGTAGAGAGGTAGCGCTCACCATTGTCAGGCAAGAGTGTCAAGACTTTTTTGCCTTCGCCAAGCTCAGCGGCAACCTTTAGGGCAGCAGCAATAGCAGCACCTGATGAGATACCAGCTAGGAAACCTTCTTGGCTACCCAATGTACGTGATGTTGCGATAGCTTCATCAGAAGGAATACGCACAACACTGTCATATGATTTTGTATCCAATGTGTCAGGAATGAAACCAGTTGAGATACCTTGGATTTTGTGTGGTCCTGGTTTATCACCATTCAAGACAGCAGATTCGTCAGCTTCGATACCATAAACCTTGATATTTGGATTGGCAGCCTTAAGGGTTTTTGAAACACCTGAAATAGTACCACCAGTACCGATACCAGCAACAAAAGCATCCAAACCTTCTGCACCAAAATCTTCAAGAATTTCTTGGCCAGTTGTAGCCGCATGAACAGCTGGGTTTGATGGGTTAGCAAATTGAAGAGGTACCCAACCATTGCGTTCAGCAGCAACTTCTTTAGCCTTAGCAATTGCACCCTTCATTCCTTCGCTACCAGGAGTCAAAACAAGCTCAGCTCCATAAGCTTGGATGATTTTACGACGTTCAACACTCATTGTATCAGGCATTACGATAACAACTTTATAGCCTTTAGCAGCACCGACCCAAGCAAGACCGATACCAGTGTTACCTGAAGTTGGTTCAACAATGGTATCACCAGGTTTAATCGTACCAGCCTTTTCAGCATCTTCAATCATACGAAGAGCAATACGGTCTTTTACTGAAGAACCAGGGTTGAATGCTTCGAGTTTAACGTAAACATCTGCTGATCCTTCTGGAACAATAGAGTTAAGTTTAATAACAGGTGTTTTTCCAACAAGTTCGGTAATTGAGTTGTAAATTGTCATATTTAAAATCCTCTTAATCTTTGATTGATGGTTCTAAGTATACGACGGTAGGGCCAACTTGTAAAATACATCTTCTTTATCACTGTGATAACGTTTGACTATCAGATAGGAATTTCAACGATTTTCTTTCCAGATTTTTCATAAGTAACTTTCCCTTGATAGAATTCGGTTAGTTCCTGACCGAGTCTTTCAATCTCAGACTCTTCGACAAATAAAGTAGTAGAAACATCTGATAAGAAAGTTGTATCAAATTCTTGGAGTCCTTCTTTTTCAAGGAAGTTGGAAAAGACTTGGTATTGAGAGTAGGTTAACTCTACGGTTAGTCCTGTTAATTCCTTGACTTCAACTCGGCCAATCTCTTCAATAGCATGAGCAACGCTACCAGAGTAAGCTCGGATAAGACCACCTGCCCCAAGCTTGATTCCTCCAAAATAACGAGTCACAACTGCTACGACATTAGTAAGACCTTGTTTTTCTAGAACAGTAAGCATAGGAACCCCAGCTGTTCCAGAAGGTTCACCATCATCACTGGAACGCTTAATTTGGCCATCATCACCAACGATTATTGCAGAGCAAGAATGATTGGCCTTGTGATGCTGTTTCTTAATCTGAGCGATATATTCTCTTCCTTCTTCCTCACGGCTGATACGTTTCAAGTGACAAATAAAACGAGATTTTTTTATTTCTTCTTCAACGATTCCATCGTTGGCAATAGTTTTGTAATCCATAAAAAAATTTTATCATAAAAAGATGAATTCAAACATATTTTCGAATAGAAAGATATGGTACCTAAAGAATATTATGGACGACTATTTACGAAAGAGCAGTTGCCAGTGAACTATCACCCAGAGGCTTTAACATTAGAAGGTATGATAAAGGTCGATAAACAACTTAGATGTAAAAGATGTTACAGTTGGATAGAGGAAGATTGGCAATTACCGGGAGGTCAGTATTATTGTAGAGCATGTATTGTCTTTGGTAGAAACCAAGAAGGAAAAGAACTTTATTATTTTCCTTCCAAAACATCAGAAATTGAATTTCCTGTTTTGAAGTGGTTTGGAGAACTGACTCCCTATCAAGCTAAGGTCTCAGAGAAACTTTTGAGAACTTATCAAAAACAGAAAGATAGTCTCGTACATGCTGTGACCGGTGCTGGTAAGACAGAAATGATTTATAACATCGTTGCCTATGTTCTGGAAAATAAAGGTCATGTAGCTATCGCAAGTCCTCGGGTTGATGTTTGTCGAGAACTATTTCTACGTATGAAAAGGGATTTTACTTGTAGTATTTCCCTGCTTCATGCTGAGAGTGAACCATATGATGGTAGTCCGCTTGTAATAGCTACCACACATCAACTACTAAAGTTTTACCAGAGTTTTGACTTAGTTATTGTAGATGAAGTAGACGCATATCCCTTTGTAGGAAATGTCATGTTAAATCATGCTGTAGAACAGGCGAAGACCGAAACCGGTCGATTTATTTACTTAACAGCGACTTCAACATTATCTTTAGAAGAGCAAGTTCGACTTGGGACTTTAGAAAAGCATCACCTTGCTAGACGTTTCCATGGAAATCCTTTAGTACTTCCTAAATTCTTCTGGCAGGGCAGATTACAAAAATCTCTGACAAGAGGCAAGCTTCCAAGACCTCTTCTTTATCAGATTAAAAAGCAACGTAAATCAAAATTTCCTCTATTAATCTTCTTTCCAAATATAGCGATAGGTGAAAAGTTTACAAGTATTCTACAAAAATATCTTCCAGATGAAAAAATGGCCTTTGTTTCCTCAAAAAGCGAGAAGCGTTCAACTATCGTAGAGAAGTTCCGAAAAAAAGAACTGTCTATCTTAGTGACAACAACTATCCTCGAACGTGGTGTAACCTTTCCACAAGTAGATGTTTTTGTTTGTATGGCAAATCATCACTTATATACTAGTTCGAGTCTTATTCAGATTGGAGGAAGAGTTGGAAGATCACCAGATAGACCGACAGGAAAGCTTTATTTCTTTCATGAAGGACTATCCAAATCAATGCTTCGGTGTCGAGAAGAGATAAAGGTTATGAATAAAAAAGGAGGGTTTAACAATGAAGTGTCTGCTATGTAATGATTGGATTGAATCACTACCAAAATTAAGAGAACTCATTATGTTTAACCAAAGAAAAGAGTACTCTTGCCAATCATGTAAACATCAGTTTAAAAACCTCTCAAAAGAAAGATGTCAAAATTGTAATAAAGAGTTATATGGAGATGCTTGTATTGATTGTAAACTTTGGATGAAAAAAGGCTATATTCCTAAGCACCTTGCTATTTATCGATATGAGGAAAATATGAAAGAGTATTTTAGTCGCTATAAATTTATGGGAGACTATTGTCTTAGAAAAATATTTCAACAAGATATTAAAAACAACTTAAAACCATTTTTGAAGAAAGGTTATACCATAGTGCCAGTCCCATTATCGGAAGAACGCTTGGCAGAAAGAGGATTCAACCAAGTTGAGGGATTGATAGAGGGAATTCCCTATCGGGATATCTTTGAGAAAAGAGATATTGAGAAGCAATCCTCAAAAACACGCGAGGAGCGTCTAAGTCAAGATAATGCCTTCTGTCTCAAGGAAGGTATAAATCTACCAGATAAGATTATTATAGTGGATGATATCTATACAACGGGTTCCACTTTATATCAGATGGTTCAACTGTTAGAAGGTATAGGTATTAAAGAAGTTTTGACCTTTTCACTAGCTAGATAATAAAAATCCTTGCAAATTTTCATGAAAAGGATATAATAAAGATAAAGAAAACGCTAACAAGCGAGAAAGAGGTCTTTTATGATTAAATATAGTATCCGTGGCGAAAACATCGAAGTAACTGAAGCACTTCGTGACTATGTTGAAAGTAAACTTAGCAAAGTTGAAAAATACTTCAACGAAGACCAAGAATTGAATGCACGTGTAAATCTTAAGGTTTATCGCGAAAAGACAGCTAAAGTAGAGGTTACTATTCCAACAGGTTCTGTAACACTAAGAGCAGAAGATGTTTCGCAAGATATGTATGGTTCTATTGACCTAGTGGTTGATAAGATTGAAAGACAAATCCGTAAAAACAAAACAAAAATTGCACGTAAGCATCGTGAAAAAGTTCCAACAGGAGAAGTATTCTCAGCTGATTTTAATAACGAACAAGTTGAAGAAGCACCAGCTGTTGAAGTTGTAAGAACTAAAAACATTGAGTTGAAACCAATGGATGTTGAAGAAGCCATCCTTCAAATGGAATTGTTGGGTCATGACTTCTTTATCTATACTGATAGCGAAGATCATACAACTAATGTTCTCTATAAACGAGAAGACGGTAACTACGGTCTGATTGAAGCTAAATAATAAAAAAGGAAGTAGGTTGAGAAACGTGCTTCCTTTATTTTTTTCAAAAATCTATTGACAAGTATTGATTTGGATGTTAAGATATAAAAGTTGTCTTAACAGACTTGCCATAAACTTGAAAAGGTTCCAAAACTTTAAAAAAGTTATTGACAAGATAAGTCAGAGATGATATTATAAATAAGCTGCTTCGAGAGAGGCGGCGGACACGAGAAGTGAAAAAACTTCAAAAAAGTGTTGACAAGCCATTCTAGATTTGCTAGAATATAGGAGTTGTCTTAAGAGAGACAAAGACCTTTGAGAACTGAATAAGAAACCAAGTGCAGGGTTATGATAGAAGAAATTATAACCTGTCAATTTACAAGAATAAATCGTCAGATGACGGTAATGAGTTAACGCTCGAACAATTATTAAAGAT
>NZ_JAQFJM010000004.1:0-198946 GCF_030440125.1 Streptococcus sp. SS4
GTTTATCTCGTGGTGACCTATGCTTTACTCTTTCTTGCGACCCTTGTTTATATCAATGCGACCTTCAGTGAGAGACTAAAAGAAGAAGTCCTACTCCAAAAAGATAGGCAAATGAGTGATTTGGCTCGTTATAGTCAACAAATCGAGCAACTCTATACGGATATTCGTCGCTTCAGGCACGATTACCTAAATGTCTTGTCTAGTATCAAATATGGCATTGACTCTAAGGATATGGCTATTATTTCCGATATCTACGATAACATCCTTGAAAAAACAAAGACTCGGATTGAGGGGAAACAGTACGAAATTGCCAACTTGATTAATATTAAAGATGAAGCCGTTAAAGGTGTCCTGGCTAGTAAAATTTTGGAAGCACAGGGACAGTCTATTACCATTCACCTTGAGGTCAGCGACGTCTTTGAAGTATCAAGGATGGAATTGTTGGATTTCATAACAGTGTTGTCTATTTTTTTGGATAATGCTATTGAGGGGAGTTTGGATAGCAGTACTAAGGAAGTAAATATTGCTCTTATCAGTGGAGAGACAAAGGTAGTAATAGTAGAGAATACCATTGCTCCAGAATCTATCAATACAGTCGGTATCTTTAAACTTGGCCGCTCAAGTAAAGGAGAGGGACGTGGTATAGGTTTGTCCACTGTTCGAGAGATTTTAGGGAAGTATCCTAATTGTTCTTTGTCAACACAATCTAAAGACTATCGTTTTAAACAGACACTAAAAATAGAAGATGTGGTTTGATAGAACCACATCTTTTGTCGTCCTTTGAAAACAAGTACCTGATCCTATATTTGTTTATTAAAAAAATATATATCCAGAATACTAGCAAAATTTCCAAAACACTGACTTTCTAATCTAAGTAAAAGAAATATTTATATTTTGTGTGAATAAATATAATAAATTTGTAATAGTGATAATTTTTAGACTTTTTACGATTTATAACAATTTGACAGTCATAGTCGTGCTATACTCTTTTGCATAGGAGAGAGTTATGAAAAAGACTAGGAGATATTATTATGAAATTTAGTTTTTACCATGTTGCTCAACGTTTCTCAATTCGTAAGTATTCTTTTGGTGCTGCTTCTGTGCTTTTAGGGGTTTTCCTACTTTCTGGTGTACAGACTGCTCATGCTGATGAGCAAGTGGCTGTTTCTGAATCAACTCCAAGTATTACTAGCGATAATGGAGTTGTATCAGAGAAAGTAACTTCTTCAAATGCTGAGATTGTTCTTTCTGAAGCTACTGTTTCAGTTCCAAAGGAAAGTTTGGAACCTGCTAAAGTACCTTCAAGTTCTGTGACTCCAGAAAAGACAAGTGAAAGTTCTCAGCATGTTGAAACAGTTACTACGAATGAAACTCACAAAGTTGAAAATACTACTGAAGCTATATCAACAGTAGAAGAAAAGGTTAACGTAGCGACAAATACTGATAAGTCATCTGATAAAAAAATTACTACTCCAAATATCTCAAATGAGGTAAATAAAAAAATTGAGTTGGAGGTACGTGAAGATAAGGAGACTGAAAAAGTTACTGTAACAGAGAAAATTTCTGATCCAAAAGTTCCTGAAATTAAAACAGATAATAAACCATCAACACCAAGTACTGGTTATTCGAGATTATTTAGTGTTGGAAATATTAGACGACCTTTGTCTAATAATTCTAGAATCGGTGATGATTATCCAGTAGCATGGCGTAATAATCCAGGGGAATGGGATAGCTGGGGTTATGCAACTGCTTATTGTACTTCCTTTGTTGCTAATAGACTCTATCAAGTTAATAAATTGGATACACCTAGAGGTTTAGGTCATGCTAGACAATGGGGTGGAAATGCAAGAAGTATGGGATATAGAGTTGATAATATTCCTACTAGAGGCTCTGTAGCATATTTGGACGATGGTCTTTATGGTCACGTTGCTTGGGTGTCAGCCGTCAAAGGTGATAATGTAGAAATCGAGGAGTATAACTATGGGTCAACCTATCAGTTCCGTTATCATAGTCGTGTGGTTCCCAAAAATTCATTCACTGGTTACATCCACTTTAAAGATTTAAAAAGTAGTAATACAAGTATCCCTGATACTCCAACACCAACAGATAATACAGGAAGTAATTTAGCTTCTTCAGGATTTTATCAATTTACAGAGAGAGTAAGCATAAAAGCTGAACCAAAAATGTCTGCTCCAGAACTAGCCTATTATGAAGCAGGAAATACTGTCAATTATGATAAAACACTCCAAGCAGATGGTTATGTCTGGATTTCTTATCTATCATATGCAGGAAACCGTCGCTATATTCCAGTACAAAAGCTTTCAACTGAGGTAAAACCAGAGGTTAAAGGAACCATTAACGTTACAAATAAGAATGACCAATCAGGTACCTTTGATGTTGTTATCTCGAATATTTCAAGTAATGTTGGACTAAAAGAAGTTCAAGTTCCAATTTGGTCAGCAAAAAATGGACAAGATGACTTGAAATGGTATAAAGCTGTTAAACAATCTGATGGTACCTATAAGACTTCTGTAAAAATTAGTGATCATAAGAATGACAGAGGAGAATATCTAATCCATCTCTATTATGTTATTGATAGTGGTAAACAAATTGGTGTAGGTGGAACAACGACAACTGTAGAAAGTGCTTCAACTACATCTAATCCTTCTAAACCATCAATTCCTAATAGTGGTGTTTATACTTTTAAAGGCCATGCAAGTATCAAAGCAGAACCAAAGATTTCTGCACCCGAGTTAGCATACTATGATGCTGGAAATACAGTAAATTATGATAGCCTTATTCAGGCAGATGGTCATTATTGGATTTCTTACTTATCATATTCAGGTGCACGTCGCTATATTGCTATTAACTAAGACATAGAGGAAACCCTATTACAGAAGATGGCAGGAAATATTTCTATATTTTTTATGTAACAGTATTGAAATATAGAAATAAAAATGTTATATTTACAACGTAAAAAATTTATTAAAAGGAACATAAAATATGAAAACTACAAGTAAGCTTATTGGTTCAGTCTTGGCTCTCATTATTGTTATTCTTGCCATCTTCCTGGTGACTAAGTTTAACAGCCATGAATCTGCACGTGTTACTACAAGTAGCAGCCAAACTAAAATTGTTAAGAAATCATCTTCAAGCTTAAGTAAATCTACTAAGAACGATAAGAAAAATTCAAACCCGCATGTAAAAAATGAAGACACAAAAGATGAAACAGTTGAGGTTAGTGAGTCTTCTGTTGCCAAAGATTCTGCAACTAAAGACACTGATGAAACGGTCTTATCTTCAGGAGGAGTTTCTGAGCCTACAAAAGAAAAAACAGGAGAAGAAACACAATCATCATCATCGTTTAATGGGAAGCAACTAAGTTCAGGTGATTATAGTTCAATCGCTGGTACTTGGACAAACTCTCGAGGAGAATTTGTCACAATTTCACCAGATGGTACAGTACAAAATGGGAGTGGTTATACTTATCATCTCTATTCTGGACATTTAAATAATGGAAATTTTTCAGGAACAATTGCTTCTGATATTGATAGCGCAGCTTTTTGGGCTATTCCTGGAACTGGTAATGGCGATTCAGACCATCTTGTTATTGGTCAAAGTGAGGATGCAGAAAATTATCCATTTTATCGTAATTAACATGAAAAAAAGATTGCTATTTATTTAGTAATCTTTTTATCTCTATGGATAGCTGAAATTATAAACATGATAGCAGTCAGTATAGTCTTTTTGATGAGTATGATACGTTTACAGGTGAGAAAAATAAAAGATAGTAGTCTTAAGAAGACTTGCTATTACTGAAGGGGAACCATTCGGTGGGTCTTTAGTTCTTGGCCTATAGCAGATACTTTTAAAATGAAGTGTAAAACAACCGTTCTTTACTGACTTCGAAAAGTATTTTATAATCAGTTATCTTTACATTTATTGCTCTCTAGCCTTGCATTGATATCAAAAATCTATATAATAATAATTAATACAGAGCCAGAAGAAAGGGTGAGAATTATGTTTATGATCTTGGTTCTATTACTTACATTAGCGAGTTTCTTATATGTTACCATCGGTATCGCCAAGAAAATCTTTTCAATTTTCGCCTTAATTACACCAATTGTAGTCTTGGGTGTTGGGCTTCTTATCGCAATGAATTAACAAAAGTCAAGGGGGGTCACTATCTTACAGGTAGTGACCGTTTTTGTTATGCTTTTAATGTCAAAAAAGACATTAAAGGAGAAAAATATGAAAGCACTTAAACTTATAAGAGAGGACGGTTATGAAAACGTCCATTACGCTAGTTTAGGGGAGCAAAAATTTAAAACATTGGTTGTTGCAGATAGGAAAGATGAACAAGAACAATGGTTTGAGCAACCAGAAATTGAATGTGTTCCAGAAGAAGTTTCAGATATCATTCGAAACTATACACTCCCATATATTGATCTTGGAAATACTGAAGATGAGTATTTGTTAGAGCAAGCAACTAATAAGGTTGTATCAGTTGTAGTAGAGAATGTACTTGAAACACAGCCATTTATTCCGAGAAATAGAAATGGTCGCCCTATCGGTGAATGTGTCGCATTCTGCGATATGTTAGTAGGGCGTGTTCAGAATGGAGAACTTGCTGGAACAACAGTTTATATTAAGCAAACAGAATCTGGCTTCCGCCAACCAAAAGACTTCTTTAAAATGGTTGGGCGTATTTTCCCTTGCAAATTAACTGAAATTCATATCCAAACTATCGACAATTATAAACTAACGATTAATAACCCATCAAACTATGTTGTTGAAGGTAGTATTGAGTTAGCTGAGTGGTTAACTAATTACCAGCTTCTTCAGCAAATTGAAAAGAGTAAAGATAATTCTTCTCGTAATCGAGATAGAAAAAATATCTTAGAGCGTACCCATGAAGGTATTGTATCAGCCGTTATTAACAATGGTAGCAATGCAGGTATCATGGTAATGACCAAAAAATTACAAACGGTATTTATTCCAAAACATAGGGTAAGTTATGAGTGTGATTCTTCATTTGTTAACCTAGACGAAGTAGTATCAGTCTTTGATAGGGTGGAATTTAAAATTACTGGGGCCAATACCCAAAAACCAAGTCCAAATCAAAGAGAACGTCACATTATCCATGACTATATTCGTATCGAGGGAGATATGAAAGTTCTCGAAGAAGCACCTCAAGATGCTTTGATTGAGATGATTGATAATAAGAAAGTCATAGGACGATTGTTTAAAGTGCGATTCATCAGTTTTGATCCACAGAGTCTTCATACAGTAGAGTTGGTTGACTTTCCAGGTATCAAAATTAAAATGAAGGACTCAGGTTCTTTAAATCGAGTTCCTTTTAAGCAAGGAGATGAAATTTCAGTTGTTATTCAAGATGCTCATTATCGCTGGGTAGACGCAAATAGCAGGGGGCGTCGAGTGGCTAAAAAAACTGAAGAAGTGAGCAGTAATTCACAGAATACGGAAGAGAAAAAGTGTCTGTTTCGTATCAAATCACGTTTCAATAGTTTCTATCCAAATCGTGTGAACAGTAAAATCTTATCAACATTTTTTACTAGTTGAGTCGCATATAGTTCCCTCTGAAATGGGAACTTTTTGTTTACGTTCGGAACAGAAAAATTTAACAAGGAGGGCTCATGAATCATCACAATATCAATGCTATTGTCTATTATCTGATAGTCTTTATTCGCTATGTCTTACCTATTACCTTGGTCTTTATCGGTATCGGTAGGTGGAGTTATGCTAAATCTATCAATAACCCAGAGAAACAAATTATGGGAGTAAATTTTGCCTTAAAATCAATTTTATTCTTATATATCGTTACATTTATCCCTATTTTCGTCATCTATGGACTCGCAATGATATCAAAGGGAGGAACACATAGTGGTGACTTCTCTATGATTAGTTTCGTAGAGGTCTTTACCCTAATAGAAATTCTAGCAGTTGGAATATTACCTGCATATGGTTTCATACAGGGATACATCTATCACTATCAATGGTTGATTACAGAGGGGAAGAAAACAACAAGCTTACCTCGACGAAATCTATTCATTAGACTTGGAATAATAGGTCCGATTGCTATTGTTGTATTTATGGAATTCTTGAAAAGAATGTTTGCTTACTAGAGAGGTGCTTTATGCGGAAGATCTTAAAATTATTTTTTAATCGTTATTATACAAATGGTAAGCGAACTATAGATATCTTACTGTTTTGTTGGCGAAAATATATTGATTGGGTATATCATATATCTTTTGGATTATTTGCTTTCAATATTATTATGTTTATCTTTAGATGGCGTTTACCCAGTTGGGTATTTATATCTTTATTTATATTTTTGTTCGTTAATATGGCTTTAGTTTTATACATTGGTGTATGGCACAGTAATGTTACAAGTCGTCAAATTTTCGTGTTATTTGAAAAATATGATACCTTAAAACGAGCAGAACGAAAGAAGATTATTGGTAAGTATGCTATAAGAGCAGCACTGGCAGCAGTACTTATATCGTCTGGATTATATGTACTAACAATCAATAACTTTATCTTATCCCTTATTAATCGTATGTATGATGTAGCAGATAATTATCTCAAATATATGCCCTGGTCGATACCAAATGGAAGTCAGACAGGTATTGTATTAAGTTATCATACCCTAAAACCCTTAATAGGAGCTGACTGGTTCAACAGTTTGTTATTGTTAACTCCGATTGGAGCAATTGGTCTTATTTTTTATAATAGCTATGCAACTGGGATTGCTGAAAAAACCTATGAGAAACTTGTTGAGCAATGGCTAGGAGGACGTTACTTCCAAGACAGTGTATTAAGTAATATTGTTCATAATCAAGATGAAAAAGGTCAAGCGAATTTGGTTATGGGACTTAACTCTAAAACTGGAGAGCAAGTGATTTTACATGCTAACGAGAGGACTTATCACACTATTATCTTTGGTTTGATTGGTACTGGTAAATCGGCAACGATTTTGATTCCAGCAATGCTACAGGATATGGAAAATATGAAGTACTATCTACTATCCTATCGTAAATATTTGATGAAAGTAGATGAAGAACTGGAAGAAGAATTCTTTAGCACAGAGTTTGAACGTAAGAAAAAAAGACGTGAATTGTTGGAGCAGTGGTATAACAATGGTTATGCTGCAGAGCTTACAAATGGTATTTATATGACTGAACCATCAGGTTCGATGTATGGCACAATTGTTAAGTACGCTCATAAAATGGGATTCCCTGATGAAATGATTTGGACTCTAGATCCTACTAACCCAGGAACTGGTGCAATAAATATTTTGGATGGAGATACTACTCAGGTAAAAGGGGCTGTTCGAGATTTATTTAAACGATTTAGTGATCCAAGTGGAACTGGTTCTTCTTTCTTCCTTAACCAAGAGGGACAACTTACTGATAATATCATTACGGTCATTAAAGAGGTAGCGTTGATACCAGATGCCCCAATCAACTACATGTTAAAAGGTAAGTCTCCAACACTAACTGAATTCTCAAGTATGTTACGTTCTAGTGATTGGATTGAAGCCTATATTGCTGTTTTTGAACAACTACTCAATCGAAAGAAAAGGCTTTTTGAAGAAACGTTGAAAAAGCATGAAGAGTTTTTAGAGCAGGAAAAAGAAAAGTGGTTAGAGGAATCAGAGTACAATCGTGAACACGAACAACTCTTTGATACTATCCTTAGACCAGAGAATGTTCATGAAGCTATAAACGCCTTTAATGATGAAAGAAATAAACTTGAAAACCTCCAAAGTTCTTATGATTATTTCATCAATGCTCATCAATTAAATTCGTATACAGAGGAATATTATTATACTTTTGATGCTAACGTATCTGGTCTAAAAGCAGTTATTGATGACCTATCATCTTCACCAGAAATCCGTCGTGTATTTTTCTCTCAAAGTACCAAAGAATTAGATATTGTTTTAAAAACGGGTGGAATGATTTTGGTCAATTCTGCTAAAGGTGTTCTTGGTAAAGAAAAGTCTCGAATGGTAGCACAGATGGTAACATTAGTTATGCAAAATGCTGCTCAAAGACGTCTTCCAGATAAGTCTCCTTTCTTTGCTTTTTATGAAGATGAAAAGAATGGTTACTTGATGCCAGGTAATGATAGTAACTTCCTAGATGAGTCTCGTAAGTTCCATGTTCCAGTTATGCATGCTTATCAACATGACGAACAAATTAGGGATTCTATTGGCGAATCTGGGGCTGATGCAATCAAGATGTCTTATCGTAATGCCTTTACCTTCCAACAAACCTCAACAAAGGTTGTAGAGTTCATTAATCTACGTTCAGGAGGAAAACATTATGCTCTTAAAGAAACCAAACGTGCAGCAAACGATGATCTCTTAGCAGGAAATCAAGGGAACTCAAGTGCTACTTCAGAGGAAGTAGTAGAAGAAGATAACTTCACTGCTAGAGATGCAAATAACCTAGAAAAATTCCAAGTTGGTGGTGTTATCGTCAGTGATGATGAAGTCTCAAATATGATTTATTTGACAACATCTCCGCATTTTAAAATGGATATTTCAAAGGACTCTTTTGTCTCACATACACCTTTCAATAAGGTTTATGGGCTTGGTGAGGAAGAACCGGAAATAGCAAAAGCATACAAGTTGTGGAGAGCAGAAGTGATAGAATATTACGCTCAAAAAGAGTCTGAAAGCCACCTCTATGAAAGTGATTTTACTGAAGAAGAATGGCAAGCAATCATGGATGTTAAGGTGCCAAATGTTGATAGTAATGTAAATGATACAGTTGGTAAAAAAGATGATTCTCCATCAGTTAAAAGAACAATCTTAGTCAACGAGAGTATAACAGAACATAGAGAAAGTACTTCAATTAGTGAAGAGGTAACAGAGGATATTGAGCAAAAAGAGGAGGTCAATAACTCAGATATTCCACCAGTTGTTGAAGAAAAACAAACTGTAAATAGCAAAAATGATATTGGTGAGTTGAAAGATAAAGAAATAACTCAAAGAGTGATCCTAGCTCCATCATCTACACCCGAAACTGTCGATACTCAAAATATTCAAGCCCCTAATCAAGAGTTTGAATTACCTCAAGAACTCTCTCGTGTAGCTCGTGAGAAAGCAACTAGAACTTTAGAAAGTAATGTAGAACAAATGGATATTGATGAAGAAGAAGGGTTTTAGATAACATAAAAAGCAACGGTTTTATGTACTGACCCCAAAAAGTTAGACAAATAATTTAAGTAAAGGATTTAGTTCTGTATTGTACAGGACTGAGTCCTTTTCTACCATTTGTCAAGTATATCAAGGTATTTGATGAAAAATAGTTTGAGTTCCATAGTCAAACTAAGGAAATTATCTTTTTTTGAACTAAAGTTTAGTGTAAAAAGTGTACACTAAACCAACACCTTATATGGTGATTTTTTTGATAAGGCGTTACAATAATATGGCATAAACAATTTTACCGATTTTGGATAGAAGTATAATCGTAAAGTTTGTTATGCGTTATGAGGTAATACATTGTTCTAATGAGACGATGTATAGAGGCAATCGTGTGTGGTTTGGTTGAAGTCACTTGCGATTGTCTTTTCCGTTTCTCATAGAAGTCTGCGATATGACAAGGATTGGTGTGGCTAGCTGAAGCTATGTTATGAATGCACTTAAAGAGAATCTTTCTGGCATAGGGATTCCCACGTTTGGTGATATGTTCCTTGGCTAGAAAGTTTCCAGATTCATAGTGTCTGAGGTCAATACCGATAAAAGCATTGATTTGATTGGCAGAGTGAAATCGACGAATGTCACCAAGTTCGCCAATAATACTTGTCGCTGTGGTTTCAGCTATTCCAGGGATAGAGAGAAGAATCTCATATTCTGGCAAAGATTGAGCCAATGTTACCATCTCCTCTACAACACCTTGTCTGTGTTCAGAAAGCCTAAGTAACTCCCCTGCATAGTATTTGACCTCTTCTATCACTGGAGAGGTTTTCTTGACCGCACAATAAGACTGATTAGCTAGTTTTGTAAGCTTATCTACTAAGTAAGTCACACGTTTTTCAGAGATACGTTTTGCCGTAGACTGACGGATGATAGCTGTTAATGTGGCGTCATCCGACTCCAGTACAAAACTATTACATGGGAAAGTTATTACCAAGTTCCAATATTGTTCCCCAGTTGGTGCTGACAAGATGTTTTCTAATTCAGGAAAAGTGATCTGTAAAACCTTGTGCAGACGGTTTTTAGCGCAGACAATATCCTCAGTAAGATTCTGATAGAAACGGCTGAGGTCGCGTAATTCTTGGTAAAGCGCTTCTTGGACATAGCTTGGTTTACGATTGAGGATGAACTGAGACATAGCTAGTTTTTCAGCGTCAATCTTATCGGTTTTACGTACTCGTAAGCTATCTAGTTGTTTTTTGGATTCTAAAGGATTGAGCCGTGTATAAGTGTAACTATTATCCTCAAAGAAGGCCTGAAGACGACGAGAATAGACACCAGTCGCCTCGAAGACAATCTCTGGCTGGTGAACAGTCTTCAAGTCCCCAAGTAGTCGATTAAATCCGATGGCATCATTGGGTATGGTATAGCCATGTACTTTTTCTCCATTGACCAAGATGGCCACTTCTGAACTTGCTTTACTCACGTCAATACCAAAAACTACTCGCATGATATTACCTCTTTGTCTTGAATGATTCCTTGCTTTAGTGATGCCATTTTCAATACTCGACGTTTTTCGTCCCACATACTTTGATAACATTCTTCCTAAAACAGGTGTCTTGTCAGTTTTAGTTACGACGTCTAGCGCCAAAGGACTCATCGACTTAACAAGACACCTCTACTTTAACATAACGAAAAAGTAGTGAGTACTTTCTCCCGTCGGAGATTTCCTCACTACTAATCTTAGTATGTTTTAGTTTTACCTTAATGCGTTTGTTGTTGTAATAATTAATATAGTCTATAATTGCTTGTTCCAAATGCTCAATTGACTTAAACGTCTTCTCATAACCATAAAACATCTCAGACTTAAGAATGCCAAAGAAGGATTCCATCATGCCGTTGTCTGGACTATTGCCTTTACGTGACATGGATGGTTGGATTCCTTTCTCCTCTAAAAAATGATGATAGAAATCATGTTGATATTGCCATCCCTGGTCACTATGGAGAATTGTATTTTTGTAATGTTTCTCTGTAAAGGCTTGTTCTAACATAGCTTTCACTTGTATCAAGTTCGGTGACTTAGAAAGATTGTAGGCGATAATTTCACTATTGAAGCCATCTAAAATTGGCGACAAATAGAGTTTTTGGCTGCTTGCTGGAATGGCAAATTCTGTTACATCTGTGTAGCATTTTTCCAATGGTTTGGATGCTTCGAACTGGCGTTGGATGAGATTCTCTGCTTTCATACCAACCTCTCCTTGATATGAAGAATACTTACGTTTACGGCGAATTCTAGCGGTTAAACCAAGTACTTTCATAAGACGTTGAACTCTCTTATGATTAATCACAATTCCTCTATTTCTCAATTCAAGAGTCATTCGACGATAGCCGTAATTTCCTTTATGCTCAGTAAAAATGGCTTGAATTTCAGCTTTAATGTCATAATCCTTATCATTTTGATCCAGCTGTTTTAAGTGGTAATAATAGGTTGAACGAGCAAGCTTAATAATCTTTAGAAGCATATCTAAAGAAAACTCAGTTACCAATCCTCGGACAATTTCCGTTTTTCTTCTTGCTCTTTTTCTTCCCTCAATCGGAGTTCTCTCAACTTTTTTAGAACTGCATTCTCCGCTCTAAGGTACTCATTTTCTGCTTGAAGACGTTCTAGTTCCGTCATTTCTTCCAGTTTTTTCTTTGGATTACGTCCCATTTTAGATAACCTTCCTCTTGTTTTCTCAACAATAGTATACCCGTTTTTCTTATAGTGTGCGAGCCAGTTAGGAAGCGTCCCACGATTTGGGAGAGCATATTCAAGAGAAACTCTATCTTGAGAATAGCCTTTATATAGGACTTTATCAATCATTTCTTGTTTTAATTCAGGAGAGTAGTAACGATTCTTTTCTTTTTTAGCGATTTCTATTCCGTATCGATCAATCAATTTAATCATGTAGCTAAGATTAGAAATGTTTATCCCAAATTTATTTGAAAGCTGATCTAAGCTATATCCTTGGTTTCTAAGTTCATAGATTTGAACCTTATCTTCATAAGTCAATTTCATAATAAAAACACCCCGAAAGTTAGATTTTTTCTGTCTAACTTTTGGGGTGCAGTTCAATTTCCGTTGCTTTTGTTCTAGTTTTGAGAGTTATTATATGTTTCTTTGTTAGTCTTCTCAGCATCCTTTCTTTCTTTTTCTTCTGCTTTTCTTTGCTTAATTTCTTTCTTTACTTCTTTAACCTTATTTTGTGTTTCAACAACTAACTCATCAATAGATAAATCCGGATTTTCTAGTTTTTTCAATTCAAAATAGATTTGCCCTAGTTTATCAGTTTGTGATTTTTGATAAGCCTTAAGCTGTTCCATAGCATCTTTTTTTTGTTGTTCGTATGCCTTAATTTCCTTAATAAAATCTGATTCAGTTTTTTTGTTTTTTCCTGCCATAATATGCTCCTTAATTATTAATTATATCTAATAGTATAGAGCAAGAATATTAAAAGTCAACCCATGTCACTCCCTTGAAAATAATCTATTCTAGGGTATACTGAACACTATAGCGACCTATTATAAATGAATCCTAATAGTAGTTATTAAGTGCTTAAAACCCCATAAAACCGGTTGTAACGAGTGTTATGTAATAACCAGATTTTATGAATGAAAGTACTGAGAGAACAAAAGTCTAAGAGTTTACTGTATTTATAGGGCTGACGACTAATATTAGAAACTCGTAAATCATAAATGAGTAAATGGTGGCTACTATATAGCTAGAATAAACCATTTTTTTTAGGGATTATCGTTATAAAAATAAACTACGACGTTATGAATGAGAGGAGATGAAAGTATCAATCAGCATTTTACGGGTACAAGAGAATGCTTGTGTAGTGCAATAGCAAAGGCATAACACGATTTTAAAAGTAATCGTTGCACTCTTCGAAAAAAGACCAGACTATATACCCTATTGATTGACTATTTTAGGACTACAAAATGCAAGATATAAAAAATAGAGATTTTACCTCACTTATTTCAAATAAAAAAAATAAAATTCATTACACCCAGAGGAATAAAATAGCTACTTATTTTGTTTCAAAAAATCAAAATATCTCTCTGTCGTTTTCAGAAGAGGAGCTTATCATCTTTTATCATCTACTAAGGTTTGGTTATTTTGATAAGGAAATCATAGACCTCATTTATACTGCAGTAACTCGAAAATCTAAAACCCCTAATTCATGGTTTTATCGTCTTGTTGGGAAGGTGAATCATCCTATTTCAGCATGTTTGGATACTAGAAGCGGTAAGAGAAAGATATATTATCTGAACAAAGGTTTTAGTACCTGGTTGCTTACTATGATTATGGGGATTGATAAAATACGGTTGCTAACAAAAACGACAGAATATGATAGGTCAGTATATAGCATTGTCAGTAATAATCTTCTAGGAGGAAAACCTCAAACCGTAAATATTCATGATCTAGAGACCAGACGATTAGTTGCTAAAATCTTAAACAAGCTATTTTTTAATAACCAAGATAAGTCTGTCTATGACCTAAACATACAAGTCGTATTTCCTATTAGTCGAGTTAATCTTTTAATGGTTCCTGATGCTGTTATATTTGTGAACGATAACCCTTTTTTTATTGAGTATGACCGAGCAACAGAACGTCAAACAATTCTACTTTCTAAAATATTTGGTTACGCAGAAGAACCAGCATTCGAAAATTCTAGTCTATTTTTCGTTTTCGAGAATAGTCGTAAAGATAATACGCAAGTATCTCAACGTTTAATGAACTTTTTGGAATATGTAAATGAGGTTGAGGTTGAAGGTGTGACTGGACATGACATGTTAAAGCGTAAAAATATTTCTTTATTCAGTCAAACAACAACAAATGCTTCTGACGTTATTGTCGAAATCATTCAAGAAAAGATGTTTTCAAATCATAAAGATTGGTGTGATTGCGAGGCTTATGATTTTTCTGAACTGCAGAAAATAGATTATCTTGTAAAGGAGATATCAGAACCTTTAGATGATGATAAATTCCAGTTATCAGCTGTTGTTGAAACAGACTCTTGGGAATTGAAAGAGTACCCTATCGTACCTATGGCATATATCAAAAATGACTTGATTCCACACTTAACTAGTCTCTATGAAGAATTCTCAATAGAGTATGAACATATGATCATTGTATTCCCTAAAGAAGTTTTACCAGAAAAAATCAAACTCCCTTTTGATGATTATTTCTTGATTGTTTATAGATAGAGTTAAGGTGTTTGTAAATGGATTATTTGGAATACCTAGGAAGAAGACTTACATGGTTAGTTGTTTCGCTTGTAGTTGTAACCGTAGTAAAAAGACCAAGAATTTTGAAAAGGCTAGCCATAGTTAGTGATGTAACTATTGGAAAAATCAACTACTTTATTTGTACCACATAACGAGGTTGTCAAGCGAGTTGATGAATTCTTATCAGTGAAAAAAGAATAAGTCACGCACAGCAACTGCAACATATAATCATTCTCTCAACGATTTAAAAGTATGTAAGAAAGTCACATGATAGTTTGAATTTGTTGTAAGTATCAGGTGTTGTTTTAAAGATAAAAAAGATTGAAAGGTAACGGTAATTAATGACAATAAAAATTGAATCTGCTTGGAAAACCCTTTGTGATGCATTCCCCAAGCTAAAGGATAATCCTCTTTACAAGGGGTGGTATATTAGCTATGCGATCCTTGTGACGTTATCTATTTTGACGGTAGTTGTAGTGAACCATAGGGTTGTCTATGCATTTCCGTTTGATTGGTTTGGTTTGCTTTTTGGAATTATCTTACCTTGGGTTCTTACGACCTTTTATATCGTATATCAAGGTGTGGACCATGCCCACCAGTTTACATCGACTAAAGTTGTTCTTGGGTTATTTATGTTACCTGTAATTCTGATTGGTTTTACCTCTAGTTATAAGAATGAATACAGTTATAGTAATCGTATGGTTACGACGGTTTTTGACCAGGAACTCACCCAACAAAGTTTCCACGCAACAAAGATTACATCAAATCAGCTTGATTATTTTAAAGAAGATAATGTCATTTATCCTTATAAGAAGAATACAGATTCAGAGATATATGTGTTCTTTAGACCTGATTGCCCTTACTGTCAAAAATCAATTCCAGTACTCAATAAGAGCTTAACTGAAAAAGAACGAAACAAGATTATCTATGTTAATGTTCTTGACGAAAGTGGCAAGAATTTAGCTAAAGCTATGGGAGTAGAGAAAGTAGCAACAGCAGTTATCTATCATAAGGATAAGAACTCTGGTGGATGGTCCAAACGTATTGAACGAATGGCCGGAGGAAAACATGCTGCACCTCGTCTTGATGAGGATGCTATCCATGATATTGTGTCAGTTGCAAAGGAGGAAACAAAATAATGTATTTGTCAAAAAAAGATATTTCAGAATGGATTGCTAGTCTAAAAGTAGGTGACGAGGTTACGATCCAAATAACACGGATGGATGGTGTCATAGTTTCTAGTGAGCGTGGCATTGTCGACAAGTGGTTAGGTAAGAGACTTATAGTTGTTAACGGGAAGCATTTTGTTCCTAGCACTGGTTTGAGACAAAGTAACGCTTTTGTCCCTGGTCAAAAGACAATCGTGGAACAACTTTTTCCCTTGGATGCTTTGCTTTTAGATGAGGAAGAACTTGCCAAAAGAGACACCATTATTCAAAGGTTGAAAGAGTCTGCAGAACTTCTAGAGCACGCGCAGACTTATTCTTCATTAGTCATTTCTAGAGTGCTTCGTAAGCTATCAGTCCTAGACGTTGGTGATGTTTATGATCTAAGTGAACTACGTTCCTCTAGTGACACAGAAGACTTAGAAGATAGTGCTTTATTGGATAGACGGAAACTCTCAGAGAAGAAACGTTGTTTAAAGACTCTTGACCGTATGCTTGCCAATTTAAGTCAAGATAATACCTTGGGTGCTTTTAAGTTAATCTCTCTTTTGGGAGAAGTAGCTTCTGAATTTACTGATGCTGAAAATGAGGTAAGTGAATGTTAGCCTATGTCATTATGTTTGTAGTTATGTTTGCCATCAAGTGTGTTACTCTTACTTTTGTGAAGAATAAAGAGTCTACAGTTGTCAGTACTTTTCTGAGTGGCACGAATCAGATTTTTTTTAATACGATTGTCTGGTTTTTACGACTAACAGCCATGTTCCAGTTTTATCTTTTGGTGGTGGACAATAATCTAACTGTTATCCCTATAATTGTTGGTTTCATTCTACCTAATGTCTTGTTCTTGTTTAAGAGAATCAAAGCCTCTTTATCGGATTTGCTTGTACGTTGGTTAAAATCATTTATTGGTCATAAGTATAGAACATGCCCATTTTGTCATGAATCACATTTATTCTTTCGATACACAGAAGACCGCACAGCTGCTTATTACTATCTCTTGACAGAAGAAGATAGTCTCGTGGCCATTGGAGATTTTGATAATAGTGATCATCCTGCACGTTTCTTTTTAAGTAACGATGAATCACATTTTGATGAGCTGGTTGATACCATGCTACCTTATATGTTGCCTGGAATGGAAGAGGTGGTCTATGTAGGTGGCCGACCACAGCGATTGGCTAGAGAATTGTATTGTGTCGATTGCCAGGAACGAGTCAGTGAGGATAGCGGGGTACAATTTGGTGAAGTACTTTTAAGTGAGCATAGGCATGAAGATCATAAAGCCCTTGTTTAATTTATTACCAATACTGTACTCGAGCTATGCTGTGTTCGAAATTACTACAAAAGAACTTAAATGCGTAGCTCCTACAAGGTACACTAATTATCTTGCATTTCATACAATTTTTTTAGTTAGTGACTAAAAGTGAGAATGTATATAATCGACAAATTTTTGGGGAAATGAACGTATATTTTATTGACAAAAACTTTGACAAAATGTATATTAAAATTATATATTCAATTTAATATTTCTTATTAAAATAAGAAAGTCCCTAATTGTATTGAGGAGAGGAGAAAAAATGAATCTTTGGTTAATATTAGTTTTACTTGGTGTGGTTGCTGTTATTGGGGGTGGTGTGGCCGCTGCTATTAGCTTTGGAAGACATCAAAAACGTGCTAATGAAAGAGCTATTAGAGAGGCCCTAGAATTAGCAACAAAAGATAGAACTCAAAGAGAACAAGAATAAGAACGAATACATGTAAACACTAGCTATGCTGGTGTTTTTTTATACCCGTTTAAGTATCAAGAAATTTCAAGGAGTAAAGATTTTTACGAAATTTTTGCATCTTTTTCAGAGAAATAGATTAGCACGCGCGTGAGAAGTGTCTTTGTAACTTTTGAACACAACAAAAAACTAGGGCCATCGCCCTAGTTTTAAAGGAGGTTTGTTCGCATCTGGGTTTGTAGGAGATTATGATGCGAACTGGATTGGATTAGGAGTCTCTATTTCTATTAGGAGGATTAGAGACTGAAAGGATTAATTTTCGAGTGTAGTTTCATCGAACTACAAGAAAATTATAGCAGTTTATGAGAAAGGACACAATGCAGTTAGGGGGTGTCACACCCCCCATTATTAGAGAATAACTGACTTAAGGTGTAGTGGTATGTTTTATTGTGTGCTATCCTATTATTAGGCTAATAAATAACATGACTAACAAGGAGAAAATGATTATGGTTGAAAGTAATGAACATGCTTTAGAGAGAGACAGTGAATTAATGCTTATTTCCAAAATTTTCAACTTGTCAAGTGAAGACGGTCATGAGTATAAATTTTTACTGGTAGTAGACACTAGTAATAAATTTGCTAACGCAATCAAGAAAAGTGAAAGAACCTCAGAAAAATCACTAGAACTGCTAAAAAATACTTATATGATTGATATTAATGAGTATCCAAATGCGATTGATGAAGTAATTAGGAGGTCACTTACTTTAAAAGACGTTACTCAATTGTTTCCAAAGTTAGTTACAGTTTATGAATTTGTAAATAGTAGAGCTCTACCTTATGGCTGGAGGTTTGGTTTTCAGAATCAAAAATTTGCAACCTCAGAGATAAATTTGGAATTAGCGGGACGTATAAATAAAGAACTAACTTTACGAAAATCATACCTTAAACGTTTCATGTCAAATAGAGAAATTGAGGAGCTAGTGTTTCTTCAAGAACTTGAAGAAGGCATACTTAGTGGAGCAATTTCCGGAAGAGTTGAACATTTAGGTTTTTATCCATTAGAACCTATTACTTTTGAAGAAGAAATTCCATTTTATTGGCCAAGATTTATATTATTTGGTCAAAGAGTTCGAAGACTTAAGGCTTATGGTTATCCTCTGATTGAGAATGAGATTACAAACACTTACTTAGGTTTTGTTAATGAAGTACTATCATTTTATGATGACGCTGTCGGATCTCAGTCCTCCATTGGTAAACTAAATAAGATGTAGGTAAAGAGGTGATAATAGATGGGTAGGCTATTGGAATCAAAATATTCCAAAGCGGATATAACAGGAACAATTTGTTTCATAATAATTTTTGGTTTAGTTGTAGGTATGATGACGTGGTCTATATTTACTCCTATAGGACATCTCAAAGGCACTCAAGGGGACCTTAGTGCCATATATGAACCATATGTTCATCAACTAGAAAAAGGAGTAGAGAAAAATGAAAAGAGTCGTTAAAAATAGTATAGAATGGACGATAATAACGATAGCTTTGTGTATCTTAGTAGTGGTTCTAGCAGCAGCAACTAAAGGGATTGTTACTAATAGCAATCATCATTCATTCTTTCAAATGATAAGCGATAGTCTACCTAAAGATAACTCATTGATTAAAAAAGAGACACCATCTCAGTCTATTGTCAGTAGTGCATTGGGTATTCTAACGATCTTGCTAATTTATGTAGGAATGTTCTCGAATCATATCTTATTAAAAAAATATGATTGGTCTTTAGAAAGTTTAAACTGGTTTGTCATCCTTGCTGGAATCACTCTAGGCTTACTGTTAATGAATGTATTGGGCTATATGACATTCAGCAATAACATTTTGATAAGATTATCGTTTAGTGTTTTAGCAGGGGGTAACTTTTACTTGCTGCTTAGACTGATTTTAGCTTTTCCATATTCATTTTTAAGGTTTCTTTCGGAGAAAAGGAATCACTTTCCTGAAGGGATAGATACGAGCAACAATAAGGCAGGGAATAATAGGGAGCAGTAGTTACTTTGCAAATCAATTTGGTGAAAACAGAATAGAGGGGAACGAGAAGGCATCATAAGTGGTGTCTTCTCGTTTATTTATAAAGGAGTTAGCTTCTAATGTTGACATAAGGCAACATAATTGGTATAATTGACTTGTGAAATAAAGAGAGAGGTTATTATAATATGGGATATATTGGTAATAGAAGAAGCGAACGCTCACAATTTGCTATTGAAAGTGGACTTGTTACTAAAAGTCAATTAAAAGCATGGCAAAAAAGAGCAGTGGAAAGCGGAGCAGTTAGACCTTGTGAATGGCATCACACAGGTAAATATTTTAACAAGACTAATTACTTTGATTTAACTGATTTTGAAGAACTAAACCCAAAAGATTTTCCACCTAACTCTAAGAAAAAAGAAGAAAAAGAAACATGGTATGTTTTGGTATCGGCTGAGTGGGGCGGTACTAAAAAACACCGTAAAATTTTAGGGGCTGACGTGAAAGTAACTAATAAAATAACAGAGAGACAAAGAACTGCAAATAAGTATTTTTTGTATGGTGGCTATATCAAAGAATTTGATACTGAAGCAGAAGCAAACCAATTTGCTAAAATTGCCGAATTAGAAGATTGATTATTGAGAGGTGATAAAATGAAGATCAATACGACAAGAGTAGAAATGGTGTTAATGAACAGAGCTATACCAGCTAATTATTTAGAAAAGGAACTGGGAATAAACCGTTCTACAATTACAAGATTACGGAACGGTGAGAGAAAGCTTGAGAATCTAACGTTAGAGACGATTATGATAGTTCAGAAATGGATAGATGAGGGAAACTATCGCTTTAGTTATGATTATAGTGAGCTTATCGAAGAATTAGAAGAAGATATCGCTGAAGGTTTAACCGGTAATTACCTATTTATTGTCCGAGGAGAGTATAATGAAGCTTTAGAAAAGTGTCCTATTATCGATTACTATTATAGTAAAGAAGAGATTGAAGGTGGAGACTTGGCTGAAAAGGTATTGACAGAAGCGGTTCTGGATGAAATGAAACAGGACAATGCCATACTATGATATGTGAGGGACTATGGATAACATGGCAAAAAAGAACTGTTTAATCATTATTTTATCTACTCTTCTGATTATCTTAGGCTGTTACTCATACTACCGTATATCTGAAGATGCTTACGTGGTTCGCACTTTTAGTAATGGACGCAAGCTTTATTATGATAAAAGAGGTGGCTATAATCCTTATTACCTGGAGGGAGAACCAGAAACAACATGGAGTAGTTCTGTAGTATTTGTAGATAATGATGAAGCACTCAAAGAACACCAACTCCTTAGTCAGTTAAATGGTGAAGTCTTTGTAGATGTCAGAGATGGTTGGAGCAAATAGGGTTGTTATTGTTTTTAGTGATAGATAACTAGTAGCAATTCTTTTGAGTATAAGTCAGATAAAGGTCTATATGGCAAATTAGTAAGGATAAATTCTTAGAGAAAGGAATAGTAGAGTGTATACTTTAGAAATCCCTTTGAATACCAAAGGTTATGATGATTTTCTAGCCAAACGTTTTAAATATGGCTACAAGTTAAAACGAGCCGTAACAAATTGGATCAATTGCCAAGAACATCGTCGTGTTAGCTCAGAGGAATATAGGTCTTTGTCTCTACGTGCTAAAGAGCTGGCAGAGTTAAAGGAAGCTATCTCTAAAGAGAAAGACAAGACAAAGAAACACTCTATGAAGGAAACACATAAGGAGCTTTCGGAGACACTTAAAGCAGATTGGATAGCCTTAAATGATAGATTTGGTCTTAATAGTGGCAAATTCATCCGATATAAAGAATTAGGACAAGCAACTGCTATGTATGAAAGGTATGCAGAAGAAGGGATAATCCACTGGTCTACTATGGAAATTCTTAGTCAGACAGTTAAAGGGGCCTATCTTCAGCGTCGTAAGCAAGGAGAAAGTAGCAATCATGTCTCAGTTGGTCGCTTAGTGGATTTTACGACTTTATGGTACCGTAAATGCAATAACTACGTGACTGATGAAGGGGTATTCTTTGCGACTGGTAAAGGCAGAAACGACAAGTTATTTATTCCTTTTGCTTTTCGTCGAGGCCAAGAGATTAAGGTTGCCTATGCACTGGAATTTCAAAAATTAGCGTTATATGCTCTTAAACGGACTCTTGTTAAGGGAAATGTTTGGAAATACAGTATCTTATTAGTCTTTGATGGTGTTCCTTATGGATTAGACCATGAACTACCAAATAAAGGAAACGTGGAAATCAAGTTATCTGTAGAGCAGATGGCGATCACTGCTGCGCGTGATAATGAGACTATTGTTTATGACCTTTCCAATGATTTTGGGTATAGTAAACGGTTGGAGGACTTAGATAGAGCTATAGAAAGTAAGCGTAGAGCCTTAAACCCAGATAACTACGATGAAAATGGTGTTCCTAAAAAAGGTAAGAGAGTATGGGTGCGGGACTCAGCCTATAAGAAACTTCTAGACCAAAAACATTATATCTGGCATAAGGTTAAAAAAGTACGAAAGAACCGTTTTGGACGGATTGCTAATCAGATCTTGATGTTGGGTGATACCTTTACTCTTTATCAAGAGGATTTTAAATCCTTGCAATCTCGTAAGGACTACAACCCAGAAGAAATGTCTTGGTTTGACCAGCGTAAACAAAAAGGCTTTGAAATTATGTTTAATGCTCCATATGAATTTGTGGCTATTTTAGAGAATAAACTCTCATTTAAAGATATTAAACTGAACAAGATTAAACATAAGAATAAGTGATATAGGGTTATTTGCTTGATTCCTTGCCTCAAACGATAAATATGTTATAATAACTAAAAGGGTTTATTTAGGAACCTTCAAGGTAATTATGAATAACCTTGTAAATACCAGATAGCCTAACCGGAAGCTAAGGCAAGAAGGTCGGGAGCTGGTCCATGTCGAGGTTTTGTTACTGTTCTATTTGACATGGTACTAAAACTTGAGTGAATATATTGAAACGTTTGGTATAGTTTTGTTACTGTTCTATTTGACATGGTACTAAAACTTAGAGGAAGGTTAACCTTTAAAGTACAAGGTTTTGTTACTGTTCTATTTGACATGGAACTAAAACATAAACTGTATATCATGCACCTTTTAGGTGTTTTTTTTATTTTACGGTAAGTCACTTTTATTCTTAGGTTGCTATTTTTTCATGTGTTTGCTATACTAAAGACATAAATTTTTAATTTATATCTTTTTTTCACCACCTCAAACGGTGAACCTTTGGTCACGTGACTAAAGAAAAGAGAAGCATGGAGGAGGAGATGTCATTACTGGTTCTGTCCCAGCAATCGGCATACCATGTTTTATAATGGGTTAAAAGGGAGCGTACTCGCTTTTAGCTATCAGTTAAGTCATCAGACAGAAGAAGAGGCTTAACGCTTATAACAGGTACGAGATAAATTGCCTAATTGATTGAAAGGCTACAACAAACGTTATTAGCAACTAAGCATAACGAGAAGTTTATCCTATGGTTTGCCATAGGCACGCGCAACCTTGTTTTTCGAGACAAGGCTTGCCGGCTTCTTTGTTATGCTTTTTTTGTTTTGAGTTTGGGTAGTTGGACAAAAAGAAAGGCGACATCTCGATGATTAGAGGTGAGGAACAGGTGTTCCCAACTCTAACTTGTCGGCATACGGAGGAGGGCTACGAACAAGTGTTCGGGGCTTTCCAAGGTCACTTAACAACAACAATATTATATTTTTAAAGGAGAAAAAAATGACAAAAACTTTCAAAACAAGCTCTACTTATAGAGCGGCACGAAAACAACAGAAAACCGCATATCGTAAAACATTTTACGATGAAATGAATTATATCATCAGTCCTAGTGAGTGGGCTGATGGTGTCATTAGCGGTTTCATAGATCCGAAGACCTCTTGGTCTAATGATCATGTTAAAGGAAAACTTGAGAGAGTTACCCCACGTAGTCATTGGACTAAGAGGGGGTATAAGGAATACCTTGGTAAATCAAGGTATGTTTCTCAGCAAGAGCCTGAAGCGGAAATTGTCGAGATGATGGATCTCGAGTTAGTGTTTTAGAAATTAGTGTTTTAGAAAAAGGAGAAAAATATGGCAAAATTTGTTGAAATTTCAACTGAAGGTATTTTTTCAAGAACCTTCAGAAACGAAAAAGGAAATACCGACTTATGTAATCCCACTGGAAGGGAATTACGTGAGTCTCAAGACCCAGCAGATTGGTGGGTAGAGTATGAGGACAGTTTAGGTGGTCTTCATTACGGTCGTTAAACAACATTCAATATCAAAGGAGAAAAACATATGCTTAATAAGGTAATTATTACTGGTCGTTTGGTCGCAGAACCGGAACTTCACTACACGCCTTCGAACAAGGCGGTAGCAACGGCTCGTATCGCTTGCCCTCGTGATTTCAAAAATCAAAATGGGGAGCGAGAAAGCGACTTTTTCCCTCTAGTTATTTGGGGTAAATATGCGGAGAGTTTCTCAAACTGGATCAAGAAAGGATATCTTGTGACAGTTGAGGGACGTTTGCAAACTCGTAGCTACGAGAATCAGCAAGGCCAACGTGTCTATGTGACCGAGGTTAATGTGTCAAATTTTGACAACTTACAGCCTCGTGATCATAGTAACACTTCTTCGCAAAGTCCAGATTTTGGACCTGCAGAAGGGGGCTTTCCTGGTGGCGGAGAAGCTATGGACCCGACTATGTTTGAAAATATCCCTTTCTAATAATGGTCTAAGGCCTTAGGAAGAAAGTAGAGAGTTCAGTGATACTGAGCTCTTTTTGTTTTTAAAGGAGAAAAAAATGACAGTAGAGTTACTTCCTCCATTGACAGAGGATAATTACTACCAAGATAGGCATTACATGTCTACTTCTCGTTTTAAGGAGTACATTAAATGTCCCTTAAGACAGCAAGTTGTTGACTTGGGCTTTTGGCCTGAGAAGACGGAGACAGAAAGCCTACTTGTTGGTAATTATGTCCATTCTTACTTTGAGACTAGAGAAGCTCATGAAGCATTCTTGGAAATGAACCAAGATAAGATCATAAGTCAACGAGGAAAAACCGCTGGCCAGGTAAAAGCCTCTTTCAAACAAGCAGATAAGATGATTGCTGCTTTAGAAAAAGAGGAGCTTTTTCATCGTTTGTATCATGGTACGGATGATGAGATGGTGGAGAAAGAACGGATTATCACTGGTACGCTGGAAGGGATTCCCTTCAAGTGCAAAATTGATAGTCTGAATCTTTCAGGCGGTTATTTCGTTGACTTGAAGACGATGGAGAGTCTTCAGTCGGAAAAATATTCGACGACACTTCATCGTTATACGAAGTCTCTTCTCTATAACATTGTAGAATATCAGTATACGCTACAAATGTACGTATATCAGGAGTTGCTGAAGCAAACCTACGGTTATGAGTTTACACCTTATATTATGGCAGTTTCAAAAGAACCTGTTCCCGATAAGGAGCTAATTCTAATCGATGATACTATTATCGAAATGGGGAGAGATATCTTCTATGGACATGTTGAAGCACTTAAAGATGCTTTAGCACATAAGTCTGTCGAAGGATGCGGGCACTGTGATTACTGTTTAACGAATAAGTCGTTAACAACAGCAAAAACAGTGGCAGAATTTTTACAACAATAAATAGAAAAATGGTCCTAGGGCCATTTTTTATTAATTAAGGAGAAAAACAATGACTGAAACAATTGCAAACACAAATGAAAAAAACCTGCTTACTGAACTTATTGAAGCTAAAGTAGCTTTAGCTAAGGCAGAAATGCAGTTAGAGGCTGAGCAAGCTAAAAAAGACGAGCCGGAAGTTATGGCTCCATTGTTTGAGGCTTTGGCCAAGGCTCAAGCTGAGTTCGAGTCGGTAACTGCGACAAGTAGAGTTACGTTTAAGAACGTTGACTTTAAGTTCGCACCGTTATCCGATATCCTAGCGGCTGTACGTCCAGCACTCAATAAGTATGGTCTAACTTTGACTCAGCAAACCAAACATATCCCGTTTGGTAATGCTAACGGAGTCAAAGTCGTGACAACATTACTTCATGAAAGTGGTGTCTCTTACGACATTGAGTCTGTTCCTGTATTCTATAATGTCAATGACATTAAGAACCTAGGAGCTCAAGTAACTTATCTGCGACGCTACGAGGTGAAAACACTTCTTGGCATTGAGGCTGATAGCGAAGAACTGGATATGGACAATGTGCCAAATGTGCCAAATCATTCACAATCAGTTCAACAAACTGGTAATTATGATAGTAACCATAATTATCAGTCAAAAGCCCAAGCGAAAACACCTCGTAAGCCAACAGGTGCTCGCTATGGAAAGACTGCTCAGTCAGCGTCGCTTGCTACTTCTTTGAGTAGTAGTGAACAGACATCTCTAAGTGAGGTGACTTCATCTAACAAAGTTGCAAGTGATAGTGTATCACAAGCAACTAGTGAAGCTGAATCATCTTCACAAACGAGTGAAACAGCTACACAGCCAAAAGTGACAAAAACTGCTTGTAACGATGAACAACTGATTCAAATGGTTGCTCGTGGTGAAGAAGCAGCACTGTCTCTTGGAGCCACAGAAAGCCAGTTGCTTGAGTGGTCTGAGCTAGGCGAAAGCCAAGGGTTGACTGTTCAACTCAAAGCCTTATCAGATTTTGTTTCTAAACAACGTCAGCAGGCACAACAACAATAGTAATAAAGTGGTCAAAAGACCACTTTTTATATTAAGGAGAAAAACAATGGAACATATGTTTGAACTTTTCAATACGAACATGACTTATGCTCAACAGCAAGAAGTATGGTATGAATTCTTTAATCAAACACTCCCAGAGTGGTTGTTTATCGGATTTATAGCTATTCTAGCTTATATTGCGTTATGCCATATATTACGCAATAAGCTAATTTTCAAGCTACTTGTAGTAATCGTATTTCTGATCCCAATTCTCTTTGTAGAAGGGATTCAGCATCTATTTCGTAGTTGAGAAAGGAGGAGGAAAAATGATAAAGATCATTTGTTATAAAGAGGGAGCAAGAAAACCCAAGGCACATACAAAGCCTATGGGTGTTATCAATAGTCTTCTTGTTAAGCTTGGGTATCGCACAAGTATTAGCTATGCGACTCTTGAAGACCTTGAAAAGCTTGAACTCATGGGGATTAACACCATGAGTGAAAAGCAAGAGGGGGAAAGAGTATGGCTCATCGTGTATGACGATACTCACCCATGTAAGTCCTATACTAATGAGGACGTAAACTATTACAAAGACTTTGGGGACTATTTTGCTCCCCGTGAAAAACGTCGTGCGATTTGTCGAGCCTTAATTATGAAGGCGAATGCTATTGCATGACATGATATTAACAACAAAAGAAAAATGGTCCTAGGGCCATTTTTTTAGAGGAGAAAAACAATGACGTTTTATGAAAAAGCCAAGTGGTTGCAAGAGCACTACAAGAAGTACTCTCTTAAATGGTACTTAGAAAACGAGAGCAGACTGAATGCGATTTTTAGAAAAGTCTATAATCGCTACATGGCTGACCTCAATGCACGCGCTTCGAAAGCACAATTGTCTCATATTGAGGACCTGGGCAAACGTATGCGAGAGGTATACGAAGAAGTCTACGGTACTAAGTTTGATAGCGATTGTCGCTTAGACCGTGCAGAAACAAATAGAAAAGTGCAAGCTATCCGCTCTATGTGGGTAGTAGCACCAGCCTAGGAGGAGGTAGTTATGGATAGAATAAGTATCCTACTAGAGACACTTCCTCGAGAAAGTACCATTTCGATTTTGTATAAGGGAGGTACTGCTGTTGTAGTTGCAAGGGATAACCAGGAGCGTTTGCTTTTTAAAGTAACTACAACCGCAGCAGTCGCTATGCAGCTGCAGGCTGAATGGCTTGTTGTTTAACAACGTAAAGGAGAAAAAAATATGACAAAAATTACTAGGAGAAAAGTAAGGCATCCTAGGGACTTTGGTGATAGAGAGCTATTCAAAAGGGCTTTGAATCACTGGATCCCTTCAGAAAGGGTCGATGCCTTGTATTCTGAATTGCAAGGAGACTCTAAGAAGGTATTTAAGAAGGTCTGTGAGTTAAGTATCGAGGAATTGAAAAATTATGGATTAACTCAGAGAGATGCCATTGCCTTTCTTTCAATGCTTGAACTTTTCAAACGTTCAGAAGGTGAGGAAGAAAAGCCAACTTGTGTCACTGGGACTGGATATTTTGCTCAAAGTATCCAAAAAGCCTATGGACATAAGAAACAAGAGCACCTTGTAGTGTGGTACTTGGATGTACATTGTAACGTTATCGAGGAGCGAGTAGTTTTCATCGGTAGCGTTCATCGTAGTATGGCGTGTCCAAGAGAGATTTTTCACTATGCAGTGAAGAATTTAGCTCGCTACGTGCTGGTAGCTCATAACCATCCTTCTGGAAACGTGTATCCTTCCAGTAATGATATTAATGTGACTGAGGCCCTTGAAGATGCTGCAAAGCTCTTTGAGATGGAGGTCTTAGACCATGTTATCGTAACGAAGGATAAATACTATTCTTTCAGAGATAGTGGAAGAATGCGTTGTTTCTAGGAGAGGAGAAAAAAATGGGAAATATTTCTAATGCCTTTGGCAAGGTAACTATTACCGCACCAAAATACTCAGATATTGAAGTGCTTGTGGCTACTCATAGGGTAATCAATGCAAAAGCTTGGAACCCTACGACTATAGAAGGTTCTCCAAGTGAAGCGGATTGTATCACAACTGAAGAAGGATTTGTCTCAGTGACACTTCCTTTTACAGCTTATGGGAACTGGAATATTCGAGAGAATATCGATAGCTTTTTGACTAACATCTTAAAGCAAGATAGCACTCTTAGTGATATCCCAATGGCTGCTACATTTGATTATGTAGATGCAGAGTCTGGCGTGAACTTTATTTATAAAGCAACCGTTATGACTCGCAATGTCCCAGGTAAAGGGGTAACCACTGAACTCTTAACAGATGAAGACCTTGGAGATTATTCCGAGTCTTATCTAAAAGAGCTAGAGGAAGTCTATGATCAAGAGCTTGCTTTAGGCCGACTGTCTATCTAAAAATGGTGTTATAATAGGTATAAAGAAAAAGATGTAGCTAGGAGACAAAGCATGAAAGAGACCTTCTTTTGGACCTTTAGTTCAGATGAGATTTCGACCTTATCTGATTTGACGTCAGAAGGTTTTGAAGTCGATTGGACGGTAAGGAGTTCATCTGATGCTATGACCAGTGGTTTTGTGATTCAAGGGGAGATTTCTGGAATGATTGAGTTCACTCCAGAACCTAGAGATGCTTACACCTTTGTTCATAAGCTAGAGGTTCGTATGGACAAGAAAAACCAGGGGGTAGCAGGGCGTTTGTTAGCACATGTTGCCCAAGATGCTTTCAATCGTGGTTTTGAGGGCTTCATGATGTGTCTTTCAAAGACTGCTCTTTTAGATTACTACGTACGTCGCTACGGTTGCAGTCGTATTGCAAATACAAACCGTGTGATGTTTCATGCACCAGCATGCCAGTTGCTCATTGACCGGTTTTTGAAGGGAGGCGAAAGCTAACCATGAGGATAGTTGAACAATTTAAGGCAGACTGGAAGTCTTCAGGTTTACCGAATAAACCTTACAAGACACCAGAGGAGATTGAAATGATTAAGAATGGCAATCTTGTCTGGGCTGCGCGTGTTGAAGAAAAATTGGGGCGTAAGTTAAGCCCACGAGAACTTGATGAGATGCAGTGGTGAGTTACCGCTATAAATAGTGTATCGTGCAAGATACATCGCATATTTGATATATAAGAGAAAGAGGAAGGTATTAGCCCTAGGCTACACCTTCCTCTTTTTCTATGGAGGAGAAAAAACAATGACAACATTATCAACAAATTTACTAGGAAGAAAACTGTTTGAACGTATTTCCTCTGATAAAGAGGTTAATGGTTCATTTTCAGGAATGACCTTGCATCAGTTTTTGGATAAGACTGGGAATAGCCATCTTTTTATCAAGAAGGATGGAATGGTTGCTATCAATACCTTGTTAGAACAAAGTGGGTTAAAGCCTATTTCTTATGATGAGGCGTTGGTAGCAATGGAAGACTTAAAGATGACTAGTTTAAGGTCACAATTTGGGTTTTTCATTAAACCAACCCAATATAAACGTCAAAATCCAGAAGTTTTGGTACGTTTGGGAAGCAATCGTAAGGTTGTATTCCATCGCTATTACTTTGATAATGGCTACATGGCTAACCTGGTTTATCAGGTAGAAGATGACCAGATTGAGTTCTGCCAGCCTTCTGTTTTTAAGAGCTGGGACAATGGTGAGTATCATCTTACTTACGATACGCCAGTAACAGAAGATGTTGAAGACATCAACACGCGCAAGGAGTTGCTTTCTTTCTTACGTCGTGTCGAGGAGCTTCCTTCTGTTAAGTAGAGAGTTATGACAAACTAGTTTGTAAAATAAAGGAGAAAAAACAATGACAAAAAAACATATCTATATTTATAAAAACAAAAAAACTCAAGAGGTTTTTGCGGATCTTTTTGCCAAAGACCTTCTTGAAGGCGTTACAACTTTCCCTCGGATTGATAACGCTCAATCCTATTCATTCTTGGAACTCTCTTGTCTTTATCTCAAGAGAATTCTGGAAATGAAGGAGCGTAAGGTTCAAACCCTATTCGTTGAGGGAAAACTCGAACCAGCACTCGCTTCAGCATTGTTACAAGCACGTGCTATGGGACTGAATGTTGTTATCAAATTGAAGACAACTGAAAGCAATAGCGAGACACAAGAGGAGCTCAAAGAGCTCGGTCTTGACGATGTTGTAATGGCATGATTTGAATCGAGAAGGAGAAAAACAATGACAGGAATCACTCAAGGACTTTACTACATTGAAAGGGTTCAACAATATAACAGTAATATTGCTGGCTTTCCGTCAGACTTAATCAATGACCGAATTTCATCAATTGTCGACACCAAAAAAGTGGATATGCAACAAAGTTTGCGACTTCTACCTGTTAAGAACGTGGTTTTGAATCGAGAGAGAGTATCTAACCTTCCTCCGATTGAAATCCCGTTTGAATCTTCACTTTATTATGAAGTTGAGGAAATCAATCCTGGTCTATCAAAGTTGATTATTACCACAGAGCATGCAGAAGCTTTTCAAGAAGCTGATATACACATGTTGGAAACTCGCTTGACTATGTTACAGCGTGCAAAAGAATATGGAAATTTTACGACAAGTAATTTTCCGAGTCATTTTCCAAAGGAAGCAAGAGATGATTTAAGTCAATTAGATCTTCTAGCTTGGGGAACAAAAGATATGCCAACATATCTTTTCTGTCTGATGGAATCTGCATTAGACAGTTACCGAGGATTTTATTCCTTGAGAGACCTAATGGAGGATGCTAACGGTACTCTTCAGCAAGGATATGAGAAAGCTGTTTACTGGTTCTATAGTGGAGTTAAAGGTCAATATGAATATTGAAGGAGAAAGATAATGACTAAACATAGTTATACAGCAACATTTAAACGTAAAGACGCAACCGTCTTTGCGAAAACGTTTCTAGCTTCAGATTTGTTTGAGGCTGATGAACACGCCTTGGAGTATGCGACTAAGCGAGATATTCTCTATCTCGACTTAGGGCCTGCAGTTCAGTAGAAAGGTAAGCTACGTATTTTATACGTGGCTTTTTTAAAAGGGTTAAACGGTCTACTGATTTTTATCGCTTGCCAAAAACTCGTGCTCTGGTGGCATCCTTAGTGAAGGAGTTAAACCCGAAATAGTTGATAAAAAGAAACAAAATGCTAATATTTAATAAAAGTGTTAGCATTTTATTTCCTACGAAAGGATACTGCTATTATGAATAATATTGAAATGATTATGGCTTCTTTTCAACGACATCAAGGATTTTTGACCTTTCAACAAGTACTTGAAGAGAAACTACCTTACAAAATGTTGCTGAGAATGATTGATGAGGGACAAGTAGAGGTTGAAGGAAAGGGGTTATATCGCCTCCCTGATACTTATCTTGACGAATGGTTTGTGACGCAGCAACGTTTTTCAAAAGGAATTTTTTCTTTAGAAACAGCTCTTTGGTTACATGGATTATCACTAACAGTTCCCTTTGAGATGACCATGAGCTTCCCTTATGGAACCAATACAAAAAATGTTAAATCAGAAGGTATACGTCCGATAGTTCTTCGTTCTTATTATGATGAGGGAATTATTGAGCTTGAGCGACAAGTGGGGCAGAAGATTAAGGTATACGAGCCGGAGAGGGTTTTAGCAGAGTGTTTAAGACCAGTTTATCAAGTTGATGTTCAAGTTATAGCTCCTGCATTTAAGATGTATTTTCAAAATCACAAAGTTAACTCTTCAAAACTGTTTCACTATGCACAGTTATTCAAGGTGACTAATAAGTTGCAATCTTACATAGAGGTATTAGCCTAATGTTTTCCAATGCAAATAGCTTGAAGTCAAAGATTATGAATATGGCTATAGATTTTGATGTATTGCGTAAAGCTCTGGGCAATACTGTAGAAAAACGAGGTAGTAAAGAGGCTATTGATATTTGGGAGAGTCAGCTAAATAGTATTGAGACTGATGAGTATCAAAAGCAACTTTGGACACGTTATCAAAGACAATTCAAATATGCACAAGATATTTCTTTTGAGAAATCAGTTCAGATTGTTAGAGAACTTATGATAACTATTATGTAATATAAAACGGTTCATTACCATATTTTAGGTAGTGAACCGTTTTTTGTCTCTAATCCTTTTGGTAAAAGGAACATTCATATCCATCCGCACGAAGGTTGATATCAGGCATCCAGTTAGGTGCCATAACTATTAGACTTGCTGTATCTTCAAGGCTTTGGTCTTTATCACACTCAATGATGACTTCATCATTAAGGAGTTGCTATGTATTGGTGGTAGTGTAAAATAAGTTGTGTAAACACAAAATTATTGATAGTATCCGATGATTTTCAGATATAGAGTAGTTAGAAATGAATTAAGGATGGTGGTTTAAAGTGGAAAAAGAAACGATTATATTTCAGCGTAATGAGTTTGATAATTATTATAGAAGTGTATTGAATGGTGGTAAATATGTTGATCCTGATTGTAGAGAGGACATTGATACACCCTACTATAATTTTTTAACGGAATTTCTAAGAAAAAGAGAGGGTGAAAGTAATTATAAAAATAAATATTCTTTTATTCCCCCTAAACTTGCTAAACTAACTAGTGACAGTGAGAAAAAGATAAAAGATAATGACAAATATAAAATTGTTGTGAAGCAAAATGACGAATTGCTGTTCAGACTTACTTCAGATCAATTTGGTTTTTCGGGAGCTGAATATGTATATCAGCAATCCTATGGTCATCTCAAGTATCCTTTAGCTAGAATTAATTATTTATCTAAAAATGAATCTATTGATGAGAGAAATAGGATTTTAAATAAACTAATTAATTATGTGAAAAATACAAGAACTCTAGGTGGATCTTTTATCTGGCCTACGCCTAAGAAAAGTGAAGGTTTTCGAAATAGCAAATATAATATGAGTCGTGGTGTAGGTTCTTATATAGAAGATCGAGTAGATTTAACTCTTTTAGAGATTAAACATGCACTAGATGGGGAATATCATAAATCTCAACATAAAGATGATATTCTATATACTCTTTATATTAATAACACAGATGGTATACGAACATGGTTGGACCATTTTGAGACATTTGAGAAATTTGTTGATTATTTTATGTTTAATAATTTTATTGAAAATGGAATGCCACTTAACATCTTGACAGGTAAGGCTATTTGTGAAGAAGAAGTAAAAAAATATAAAAATAAAACATGTCAGATCAAGAATCTCAAATTAAGTGAACTGTTAGAGATGATTGAGAGATTAGAAAACATGATAATTAATAGAACACGTCTGATGGAAGAACATATAAAGGATTATATAGTAAAGAGATATAATATGGATTGAGCTCCCCCCATAAAAGTTTTCTGACTTTTGGGGGTTATGCTTTCCGTTAGTCGCTATTTTCATGTTTTAAAAAATACATGAGGACTAAAATCAGAATTAAAGACAGAATATAAAGATATTTATGTTTTTTTATTGTTAAAGAATTAGTCTTTTAGTATAATAACAGTATCAATATAATATGTTCCATGATATCACCTCATTGAGGATTAATGGAAACGCTGTGAAATTTCAACATAGCGTGAAGCGTAGGAAATTCTCCTACGCTTTTTTTGTATGTGAAAGTGAGTTATTTGGTCTGCGTGTCTGAATTGATAACAGTAAAATGCTAAGAACGACCTGATATCCTTTAAGGCACCCAAAAAGTTAGAAAGTCTAAGAGTTTATCAAAACTAAAGATAAAGATATTTATGTTTTTTATTGATAAAGAATTAGTCTTTTAGTATAATGACACTAGATAATTTGTTCCATGTTCTCACCTCATTGAGGGTTAATGGAAACGCTATGGAATTCTAACATAGCGTGAAGCGTAGGAAATTCTCCTACGCTTTTTTTGTATGTGAAAGAGAAGTGAGCCATGTTTTCGTATTTACTTTAGTAATAATATCCTGTTAAGACCGTCTGGTTGTCCCTGGTGTTTATTACATCCCTCAATAATATAAATGATACCTTAGAAATTATCTTTATAAGAATGAGAATCCAATGCTACAAACAGTTTGGATCGCTATTCATTCAAATGGTTATAGTTATAACCTTCTAAAGTGAAGCAGTTTGGTACACGCATACACTCTTTTGAAAAAAATATCTAAGATATAAAATAAAAAGCCCTTAACCTTGGTTAAGAGCAAATAAAAAGGAGAGGACCAATGTCAGTAAGGGTTATTTACAGCTCAAAGCTGAAGGTAGCACCGCACCCGAAGTCACCAAAGCAACTTCCTTTGAACGCTCTGTTACCAGACGTCCTACGATATCCTCTCATTATGCAAATCATAGCATAAAAGTTAGCTTTAAGTCAAGAACAACGTACAAATAATGGCCAGTTAGTGAAGGTGATTTGAAGAAAATTAATGAGTATGGTAAAGCGATTCAAGCTTCTCAACCCCTATATGATTTTGCTAAAAAAGCAGTTTTGAACTTAATGTGTAAAATAAAAAAACCTTAACTTTGGTTAAGAGCAAATAAAAAGGAGAGGACTTCTTGGTACATGGGGTCTTTACAGTCTAAAACTGAAGGCAGTCCCGCACCCGAAGTCACCAAAGCAACTTCCTTTGAACGCTCTGTTACCAGACGTCCTACCGTATCCTCTCGTTATGCAAATCATAGCATAAAAGTTAGCTTTAAGTCAATAGCAACGTATAAATAACGGTCTGCTAGTGAAAGTGATTTGAAGAAAATTAATAAGTATGGTAAAGCGATTCAAGCTGCTCAATCCCTGTATGATTTTGCCAAAAAAGCAGTTTTGATCTTAATGTGTAAAATAAAAAGCCCTTAATCTTGGTTAAGAGCAAATAAAAAAGGAGAGGACTTCTTGGTACATGGGGTCTTTACGGCCTGAAGCTGAAGGCAGTCCCACACCCGAAGTCACCAAAGCAACTTCCTTTGAACGCTCTGTTACCAGACGTCCTACGGTATCCTCTCATTACGCAAATAATAGCATAAAAGTTAGCTTTAAGTCAAGAGTAACGTACAAATAACGGTCAGTTAGTGAAAATGATTTGAGCAAAATTAATAAGTAAGGACAAGAATGATACAAAATAAAGTAATGGAAAGCGTGAGAAGGTAGTGTAAAATAAGTTGTGTAAACACAAAATAATTGACAGTATATTTTTGGTTGAAAAGTCTTTACAAATATGGTAAAATAGCTTTAGAATTAATTATGTGCTCATGGGGTTTTCTCACCATGACGTTTAACGCAAGGGGAAACTCTTGCGTTTTTTGTTTTGAAAGTCTGTTAAAGTTAAATAGACAAAATGTCTTTAATAAAGAGTCCCCCCCAACCCAAGATAAATGTATGATGATAGGTATGGTAAAAAATAAATGAAGCTAGGAAGTTAAGAATATGGAAATCAAAGATCACTTTGGTGTATACGGAGTCTGTCTTAAAGATGGGAAACTTCTCTGCATTGAGAAAACGAGAGGACCTTATCAACAGCGTTTTGATTTACCGGGTGGTAGTCAAGAACTCGGTGAGGGGTTGACAGAAACTCTTAAGAGAGAAGTTTTGGAAGAGACAGGATATGCGATAAGCTCTTATTCAAACCCTAGAATCTATGATGTGTTGGTTCAAGAAGAAGGGCAAGACTTCGCCGTATACCATATCATGGCCTTTTATGATATCGTACTCGATTTCGAACGCTCTCAACAATCCCTTCCTCAGGAGCTTCTTGATGGAAGCAATGATTCAGCAAATGCAATTTGGTTGAATTTGGAAGAAATTACTGCAGACAATGCTTCACCTTTAGTATTGAAGGTGAAGGCAGAGTTGCGAGGATTTCCAGAATTAGAACTGACAAGCTATAATAATTGGAAAGTAAAAGAAATAAAGGAGAAGAAATGACACCTCAAGAAATGTGGAATGCCTACAAGCAAATTAACCCCTCAATCGGAGATGAAATCGATGCTTGGGCTTTTGGAGTAGAAGCCGATCTCTTGGCAGATTTGGTGTTAAAAGGTGAAAAGACGGCAACTGCATCCGCCTATGATCTTTATGCAGTTGATAACGACCCCCTGCCACAAGAAGGGACCTTTGATGTTATTTTAGACAGTCAAGATCAGGCTGTCTGCATTGTCGAAGTCACAAAGGTTTCTGTTCAGCCTTTCCATCAAGTGTCAGCCGACCATGCCTACAAGGAAGGTGAGGGTGATAAATCTCTGGCCTATTGGCGTCAGGTTCATGAGGAGGTTTTCACCGAGTGGGTGAGCGAGGCCGGACTGACTTTTACACCTGACAGCAAGGTTGTTTTAGAAGAATTTCGTAAGGTTTATCCATTATAGAACACACTCTCCTTCTTGGAGAGTTTTTTGATCTGGATCTTATTTTCAAAAGGGTTAAAAAATGATGTAATGTAAGCGATATTATACAGAAGCACAGGAACGGTACGACCGCAGGGCTAAACAAAAAGGTCGGAAGTCATGTTTGAAGTTGATGTACACGCCTGAGAGTATGATACTAAGCGAGATATTCTCTATCTCGTCTTAGGGCCTGAAGTTCAGTAGAAAGTTAAGATACGTATTTAATACGTGGCTTTTTTAAAAGGAGATACACCAGATGCGTTTTAATTCTAAAAGTGACAGAGATTTGGCTTTTGAACAGGCTCTTTTGAGGTACCATATCATAAAAAAGAGCTACTTAAGTTTTCGAAATAACAGCTGTCATCGGCACAAGAGACAACTCCAGAAGAGTTGGATGATATAGCATTACATTGGGAATCTCTCCAAACCTAAGCGGATGTTTACTGATAGTAGAAAACAAATAGGCATAAAATTTTTTTAACTTTGAATGATTTTTTTGTTACTTTTTGATATCTTTTACGAATAGATATATTGTAGAAAATAGGAGGTATATAAAATGATGACATATGATGAAGTAATGGAAGCGATAGAAAGAGGGTTTATCAAGGGAGATAAAATCAGTATTATTCGACGAAATGGCAAGATACATGATTATGTTTTACCAGGAGAGAAAGTAGAGCCTGGAGAAATAGTGGAAAAAGAGGACTTAGATGTTGTCCTTGAAGAGTTGAAGGAGTTCTAAAATGATGCAGCTTTTTAGTAAGATGATTGCTTAGTTAATAGCACTCCTTCTACGAGCTTATAAAATTCATTTTATGATCTCGTGGAAGGGCGCTAGCTTTTAATTTTCCTCCCAAAATGTGTCCAAAATATTGACAGAATCCCAAACCTCAATTATTTAAAATGGAATGACTGGGTACTATAAGGTAGGTGACTCAATAGGAAGGATAATTTCTGTTTGAAAATATTCTCCTTGTTCACTTGTGATAATCATACTACCTCCATGTAAATCAACAATTTGGTTAGAAATTTTTAGTCCCATACCACTTCTGCGAACCCCAGAAATATCAAAATTAAATTCCTCAATTTTATTAATATTTTTAAGTCTATCTGGAGAAGTTCCAATTCCATTATCACGTATAATAACTGAAAATTTATTACGGGAAATATAGTTAAGGACAATCTGAATATTACAACCAGAAGGGTTATGCAATACAGAATTATAAATGAGATTGTGAATAACTCTAGACATCAAAGATTTTTCAATGTACATTTTTTTACCCAACAATTTATTATCAGGAATAAACTCAAAATTAAAATCATTCCAAATCTCTTGATTAATAATTTGTATGATTATTTCCTTAAAGAAGGGTATAATGTCTGTTATTTCTTGATTTAATTTTAAATTACTGTTTGTTAGTCTAGCGAATATGTTGAGATCGTTTAGCAAATTTTGAATATAGTGACTCTCAACCAGCGTAGGTTTCAAATTTTTTAATAGGTCATCATTGTCTGTTTTTTCAATAGCTAATGATGTATTAGCCACGATAACTGAGAGAGGGGTTTTGATGTCATGAGCTATTCCAGAAATCCAATTCTCTTTGAATTCTTCATTTTTACGTAGTTTTTTGTTAGCAGAGTTAACCGCTAAAGTTAATCTATTTAATTCTTGAACAGAGTTTACCTGTTTGTTTAAACCGACAGGTAATTTACCTATTGCGTTAATAATTGGCTGGATGTTGCGATTTAAGAAAGTAACACTATAAAGGTATAGGAATAGGCAAAATAGGCAGTTAACAAATATGATAACTAAAATTAAAATCGGAAAAATTTGAACTCTTTTTAGATCAAAGAAATTATTTCCGTATCTAATGATACTTTCTTTTGGAAATGCAATTATATAAATATCTTTTTGTTCTTTTTTTATTTGAGTGAATATTGGATAGTCATCTAAATAATAACGTGAAAACTTTATGACATCGGCATAATCAAATTGTGTTTTTATATTTTTAGGTTTTTTGATATTAAACTTTTCATTTCCACTTTCTTGATCAAGAATCATGACCCATAAGTTGTGCTTTTTAATCAGTTTTTCTGCAGTTTGATTAACTTTATATGTTCCATTTGATGGGGTGATGTTCGAAGATACACCTTGTATGATATCTATAGGAGATTGTTGGCTACGGATAAAGTTGGTTGTAGCTACTAATAGAACAAAATCGATAAATATTATGGTAAGAAAGGCGAGAATAAATTTTAATATACCTTTTTTGAAAACATTCATAGAGGACTCCGTAAATTCAGATAACTAACTTATAACCCAGCCCTTTGACTGTAATGAGATGATGTGGTTTTGATGGGGATAATTCTATCTTCTCTCTTATATTACGAATATGTACCATTAAGGATTTTTCATATCCGAAACTATCTATTCCCCAAATAGTATCGCAGATTGCTTCTGTTGACACAATATAGTTTTTATTGGTATATAGTTTTCTTAGAATCTGTATTTCAGTTGGAGTTAGTGATAAATGCTGTTCCTCTTTTTTTACACTAGCATTATTTAAATCAATGATACAAGAAGTTAAAGTTATTAATTCTGATTCTCCTTTATATGCTCTCCTCAGTAAAGCAATTATACGATAGATTAAAGTTTTAGGAAGAAATGGTTTTGTGACAAAGTCATCACCACCTGAATCTAATCCTTTAATTTCATCATCTGGATTATTTTTGGCTGTTAAAAACAAAATTGGTATATCAGAAGTTTTTCTGATGTACTGAGCAAGTAGATAACCTTCTCCATCCGGCAACATTACGTCTAGGATAATGAGATCTATTTTAGAAATAGAAAAAATATCTATTCCTTCGCTAATACTGTAAGCATTACTAATATTTTTAAATCCCCTGCTCACCAAAACTTCTTTAATAGATTTACTAAGTGAAACATCATCGTCTACTATTAATATCCGTTTGTTTAATAGCTGCGCTTCGAAATTCATATACGCGCCTCCCATAAAATTTATTTTAATTATACCATAAACCATCTTACTTTAATAAACTGTAGGCAGATAGGAAATTTAAATTCTTAAAAATAATTTTAAGATTTCTTTACTCTGTCTTAACCTAGTCTTCGTAAAATTTACTTGTAACAAAGATACTTAGTCTCAAAATAATAACGGATTATCAATAGCTTTGAATAGTCATGTGCTAGAGGTAACTTAGTAGATTATTCTTAAATCTTAGAAAGAGGAAAAATATGAAAAAAGATGTAGTTATCGAATCAATTAAAGAAGTAAGTCTTGAAGAGCTTGATCAAATTATTGGAGCTGGGAACGGTGTGTTTAAAACTATCTCACATGAGTGTCATCTTAATACTTGGGCATTTCTTGCTACATGTTGCTCATAATAATTATTAATTTAGAGAGAGGAAAATTATGAAAAAAGATGCAATTATCGAATCAATTAAAGAAGTAAGTCTTGAAGAACTTGACCAAATTATTGGAGCTGGGAACGGTGTGTTTAAAACCATTTCACATGAGTGTCACTTGAATACTTGGGCATTTCTTGCTACATGTTGCTCATAATTTTTGATGACTAAGTATCTACATTGTTATATAAAGAAGAGGGAAACCTCTTTTTTTATATGATGAATTTTGTTTATTTATTCATTCATGTAGTTCATATAATTTATGACTATATATTAAATTAGAAATTTATCTTGACTTTACTTTGCCTTAAACTTGTCTTTATGTTGCAATTTTAGAATCAATTTATAAAGAAAAATAATTTCGAGCCAGACTCGACATGAAATTTAATGAGGTTATAGACTATGAAAAATAATAAAATTCATCTAGAAGCTTTGGAAGCGTTACAAGAACTAAAAATGGAAGAAATAGATAATCTTTTGGGCGGAGCTGGTCATGGAGTAAATACTATTTCTGCTGAATGTCGTTGGAATAGCTTACAAGCTATCTTTACCTGTTGTTAATTTTTAGAAAGGTAAGACAATGAATCATCAAGAACAATTATATAGTCAGTTTAATAAATTTCCTAAAGTTTTTATTGAAAAGAAAATACCTGAAGTTCTTAATGAGGATGTTAAGGTACTAAAACAGGTTGAGAAAAATATATCAGACTATTATCGATCTACATTAATTTATTTGATTAACGAAAAACGTATTGAAGGGAAGTTAATTGGCGACACAGCTGAGCTACGATATGATTATTTTAATAATGTATTATGTAAAAATGGTGATATTTTAGAAGAAATAGAGGAAAGATTTCCGACTATTAGTCAACGTGTCATCATCAGTATAGAGCAGTACCTTGATTTGCTTAAATGCGTAAAAAAACATTTTTCAATAGACTTTTCAATATTGAAAAAAATAAAATTTATTTGCTCAGATGATGAAAATCCTAATTTAAACAATCTTGATATTAAAGTAACAGGTGATATTCATAATGGAAGTGGTGTTTGTATTTTATCTTATGATGGACAAAAATTAGTTTATAAGAAAAAATCGTCAAAACCAAATCATCTTTTAAAAAAATTGGATAATCAAGTTAGCAAGTATTTAAAAAAAGAGATTCAGTTTGTACCTGACTTTTTAGATAGGGAAGGTTACTTTTGGGAAACTTTTATAGACAGTAAGCCAGTTTGTTCGATTGATGAAGCGAAAGAGTTTTATAAAAGAATGGGTTATCTTGTAGCATATGCTTACATTTTAAATATTTCTGACTTGCATTTCGAAAATCTTATTTCACATAATGTTCAGCCTATCCTAGTCGATGCTGAGACAGTATTTTCTGTAAGTCCGTATGAAACAGTAGCGGATAATAATGCTACTTTAGAGATAATTCGGGATAGCAGAAATTCAGTACTATCTACAGGATTGTTACCTGTGTCTGAAGCCGATAAAATTTTTGGAGGAGATACTAGTGGAGTTTTAGGGGGTACTCTTATTGGTGAAGCAAGAGTGCTGATAAACCAGAATAGAGATGATATACATGTTGAAAAACAAAAATATAAAACAGAAAATCAAGCTCACTTACCTTATCGAGTAGGACAAACGGGATTAAGGAATTATTTAAATGCTGAAGATTACATTGATTCCATTAAAATGGGCTACCTAGAGTTAAGTCATTTTATTATTGATAATAAAGAATTTCTAAAACAACTTTATTTAAGTTTTAGTGATTTAAAAACAAGAGTTTTATTTAGAAATACTAGAGATTACAGTTTAGTCCGTCAATTGTTGACTTCACCAATTTATTGTAATCAGTCAAATGTTTTATTTGAAAAGATGTCTGATAAATTATCAAATTTTGAAAGTTTGAATTTATGTGAATCTGAAGAAAAACAATTACTTAATATGAATATTCCATATTTTTATTCTCGTATTAGTGATGTCGACATTAAAGATAATGAGACTATAGTATGGAAATTAAAAGATTCTGCTTTAACCGAGGCATTAAAAAAATTGGAAAGATTTGACTTGAGCATAATGAGGGAACAAGTCGATTTAATTGAATTTTCTATTAAAACACCAAATGCTTTGTATAGTACCGAGCTTCAAGAATCGTACAAAAAATTTAATAATTTAAATTCAGATAAAGAGGTTTTGTTTGCTGGTATCAATACGCTAGTTGATACCATTTTGAATAATGAGAAATGCTCTAAATTAGATGGAAGTACAAATTGGTTAACGCTTAAAGTTACAGATTATGATGCATTTGAACTTGAACCTATGGATCTATCTATTTATGAGGGAATTTCTGGATTATCAATTGCATTATGTGAAGTCTACGATTTAGTGAATAGTGAAAGACAGGAGAAAATTTATAATTGTATACATAGAATTTTTCTAACTCTCTCAAACTCTTACGATAGTGTGCAAAATCAATCGTACTACGTTGGAAAATTAGGTATTCTTTCTGCATTGAAAAGAATACAGTTGATTACGGGACAAAAAATCTCAAAGTCTATTTTAGATAGAAATAAGGATTACAGTTTAGATTTGAATGTTTCGAGTGCAGATTTTCTTTCAAGTTTTCCTAATGAGATTGTTGCTCTGTATAGAAGTGATTTGTCAATTAAAAATCTTCGACAAGCCTTAGATAAATTAATTGATTTAAAGATTAATTATGAGAATTATATTGCTTGGGATAATTTGGAATCAAATAATGTTAGTTTAGCACATGGAAATCTAGGAATAGAATTGGCATTACACTATATTGCTGGAATTTTGGATAATTCTAAAGCCCTAGAGATGTTATTTCAAGCGAATAACTTTGATAATCGCCAAAAAATATCTCAAGGTTGGATAGATAAAAGAAATAATTCAACCAGTGCTAATTGGTGTCATGGTTCAACAGGAGTTCTTGTTGCAAGATTAGCTCAACTAGAATTGGATAAAAAATTTCAGCTAATTCCTAGTGCTAGAAGAAAAGAGTTAGAAGCTGATATTAGACATGCAGTATCTCAAATAATTGAAGTTGGATTCAATATGACAAATTTTTCTATTTGTCATGGAACTAGTGGAAATTTGTTAGCACTTAACTATTATCGTTCATATCTTAAAGGACACGAAGCACAAGAGTTGGAAAAAATTTTGGAAATTGAGTATAGGAAGTTGCATTCATTTGGTTTAGAAAATGGGTGGATGTGCAGTTTTAATACTAAATATAATGTTTATGGGATTATGAATGGTTTGTCAGGGATATTATATTCTACAGCCAAGTATATAAAAAGAGATAATTCTCTAGACCTTCTAATCCCTACTCTATAATCAGCGATAGGAAGGAAACTTTATACATGAAGATTGTTTTGCAAAATAACGAGGAGGATTGCTTATTAGCATGTTATACAATGCTATTAAATGATCTGGGGCACAAAGTCCCTTTATATGAGGTATATAATAAAGATACCTTACCAGCGGATGGTCTGAATGTATCGTACTTACTATCTCTTAACGAGAGGTTTGGAGTAACCTTGAATGCATACCATGCTACATATGAGGATATATGTAAAATCTATAAGGAACAGAAACGAAGGATGATTCTCCACTGGAATAATGATCATTTTGTTGTTTTAGAAAAGATTACTGCAACCCAAGTTATGATAGTAGATCCAGCAATTGGTCGAGTAAAATATAGTTATGAAGAATTTATAAAACACTACTCTAAAACAATAGTGTTGATAAGTAAAAGTAAGAATTTTCAAAAACAAAAATATAACCAAATTTTTTGGAAATATTTTATACAAACTTTGAAAACAAAAACAATTATTTTATTTTTAGTTTCATTAGTGTTAATCCAGATCAGCGTTTTAATATTTTCGGTAGTATTAAGATACATGTTAGCGGAAAAATTTAAATTCTGGGCCAGTATCGTTCTTCTAGCGGGGGTAGTTTTATTCCAACTATTTGGATATTTTATTAAAAATAATGCACTGGATGAATATAATTTAGATTTTGATAATAATTATAGCAGAATACTTTTTGAAAAATTATTGAAAAAGCCACTTTTATATTTTAGAAATCATTTAAGCGGTGGAATTTCAGAAAAGATTAATTTCAAATCTACCTTAAGGGATAATGTTACTTTAAAAATTATTCCGTCATGTGTTAGTTTTATTTCAGCAATTGTTATTTTTATATATCTGATGACTATTTCAGTCAAATTAACAGTGATTCTAGTTACGATGATTTCAGCGTATAGTATTATTTCAATATTTCTTTATCGCAAACAAAACGAATATAATCAAACCTATTTGCAGTATCTAATTGATTTTAATTCGGAATTGCAAATGGATTTAGACGATATTGACTATATCAAAATTATGAGGCGGGAAGGTTTGACCTTTAGTTCATGGATGGATATTAATAAAAAAGTTACTGAAAAGTATTCACAGATTTTGAAATTTGAAAATCTTACACAGCTGATTGGTACGATTTTTAATTATATTAGTCTCTCGGTAATCATCATAGTAGCAGTTTACTATGAAAATTATATACATGTTTCCATTTCAGACCTATTAGTTTATCAGACTAGTATTTCGTTATTAGTATCAGCTATTGAGCAAGTTAAGGGGGCTGCTTTTGAAGCTATAAGGTTAGGTGTCTATGCAGAAAAACAAAGTGATTTATTAAAAGACAGTAAACCAATTTTAGTACAAAGCTCGAGTTCAGACGAGTATTTGATAAAAGCCGAAAAGTTGAATTTTTCTTATGGCATGAAGCCGATTTATAATGACATTGATTTAACAATTGGTAAAGGAGAAAAAGTTGCTATCGTAGGGAAATCAGGTAGTGGGAAATCAACGTTATTACTGTTATTAGCAGGTATGTTACGTTATAATGGCTCATTAAAATATGGTATCGAAAATTTTGAAGAATGTTTGAGTGTTGTTCTTCAGAATATGACCTTAAGAAAGGGAAGTGTATTAGAAAATTTGGAGTGGGATTCAGATGATTTAACACCCCTATTTCAAGTATTAAAAGATACCTCGGCAGATGAAGTTATTAACCAATTGCCAAATAAAGTTCATTCAAAATTATTAAAACAAGGGAAAAATTTATCGGGGGGACAAATTCAGAAACTATTAATAGCTAAATCGTTACTTAAAAATGAAGGTATCATTTTTTGGGATGAAGCATTCAGTAACCTCGATGAACAAAGTAAAAATAAAATTTACACCAATATTCTAAAAAATAGTAATTATTCAAAAAAGACTATGCTGATGGTTAGTCATCATCTAGATATTGTTGAATATGTTGATTACATTATCTATATAGACGATGAGACAGGTAAAGTCTATAAAGATACTCATAGTAATCTAATAAAAACCAATGAAAGTTACTTCAACTTTATTAATTCAAAAGTATAGTAAATATCCTGTTCTATCTTAATGTTATCTTTAAGATGATAAAGTAGAATTACATTGTAAAGAAAGGAGTAATCCTGGCTAAAAGGATTACAAGGTAATTAATGAGATGAATAATATTATTGAATTGAAAAATCTTAAAAAGGTCTATAAAGATACTACTACAGTGGATCTTAAGAAACTGACAGTCAGAGAAGGGGAAATCTATGGTTTCTTAGGACCCAACGGTGCAGGGAAAACAACTACGATGAAAATGATCTTATCTTTAGTGGAGCCTACTTTAGGAGAGATTTTAGTCAATGGTCAAAATATCAAAGAGGATAATGATTACTTAAATCAAATTGGATCAATGATTGAGGAACCATCTTATTATCCAAATTTAACGGGATATGAAAACTTATTAGTATTTCAAAAAATGGTAGGTTTTGATGAGGATAATATTTGGCCAACTTTGAAATTAGTTGGATTGGCGGAGGACAAAAATCGTAAGAAATTAGTGAAAGCCTATTCCCTAGGGATGAAGCAACGTTTAGCCTTAGCTTTTGCTTTAGTTAAAAAGCCCCAAATCTTATTATTAGATGAACCGACTAATGGTCTTGATCCAGCAGGGATTCATGAAATTCGTGAGTTGATTGTTAAATTAGCAAAAGAAGAAGGCTTAACAGTCTTTATCTCCAGTCACATTTTATCAGAGATAGAACAAATTGCTGATCGGGTTGGTATTATAAATCATGGTTGTTTAGTTTATGAAGGAGAGATTCGAGAGATCAAATCAAATACTTGGATTGGGATTGGTGGCGATTTTTCGCAAAATAATATTGTTCAACACTTAGTTGATTTCTGTTCAGTCAAAGTACGGGAAGCATCGGCGAGTGAGGTTAAATTAGACGATATGAGTAACGATCGTCTTGCGGATATTATCACCTATATAACAGACCTTGGGTTTAGAATTTTTCGTGTCACTAGAGAAAGTGAGACATTAGAAGATATTTTTCTGGAACTAACAAAGGAGGTATAAGATGAAAGGTGTGTACATTGAATGGTTAAAAAGTAGACGAACAAAATCTTTTTCAATTGTTACTCTTTTGATGATTGTAGCGACATTGTGGAGTATTGCAATGTTTATGTCTGCTTTTTCGCATCCAGAGTTAAAAAATGTCGGAACTTTATTTAGTAATCAGAATGTCAACCTTCTCATGCTTCCTATTGCTGTTTCTGTATTTGTGAGTCGAATTGTGAGTAATGAACGTGAAGGACAGACCTTTAAATTACAAGCTACAAATGGCTTAGGTTTGATGACTATTTTTAGACATAAATTTTTATTTACAATGGTCTTCTTCTTTGTCATGTCTTTTGCAGAAATTGTGGCTATCTGTTGCTTTGGAAAACAATCTGGTATCTCAATTCCTATGGACATTGTAGGAGTTCAATTTTTAGGACAATTACTATCTATTTTCGCTCTAGTTTCTATCTATTTAACGTTAGCAATGGTTCTAGAAAAACAAGGCGTATTACTGGCTTTAGGATTGTTAGGAGGTTTTTTAGGAATCGTCTTAAATCCAAGAAGTTATGGTTTTGCTAGTTTGCTTAATCCGTTGACCGGAGCAGGCAGTTTAGCACCTTATAAGTATCACTTTCTTGGGGATGGGGCATATACCTACCTCTTGGATCAACAGTTACCTTGGAAACTAGTATTCTTTATGATTTATTGTTTGATGTTATACGGTTTAGCTAATGTTATTTTGAGAAAGAGAGGAAGTTGAAATGAGACCTTATGTTTTTGCTGAGTGGAAAAAGACTCGCAAATTACAATTGTTCATGATTGGAATGGCATTTTTGGTTTTTTCTAGCTTTATCGGTTTAGGAGCTTATTTTGCTAATAGGGCTGTCTTAATTGATAAGACACAATCCCTTGTTTTATGGGGACAATTAACATTTTATAACAGTACACTTCTCTATCCTCCTATGTTAGCCATTATTGTGGGACAGTTACTGATGCCAGAATTTGAGAGAAAAAACATTGAGATGTTAAAAGCTAATCAAGTTTCAATGGATAAATTGTACTTTGGAAAACTATTAAGTGGCTTCTTTCTGATTCTTTCCGTCCAACTTTTTTTAATACTTATTTTTGTTGTAGCTGCCAAAGTTGACGGGATTTCGTTTGACCTCAGTTTAGCAGTTCATATTAAATGGCTTCTGTTATCAGTGGTGGCCTCTTTTCCGATAATGACGCTTCAATCCTTCGTAACCGCAAAGACTCGTAATTTTAGTAAAGCTGTTGGAGTTGCTACAATTGGTAGCATGTTAAACTTTGTGCTGATTTTTATTAACGAGAATCTTACAAAGTTTTTCCCTTATTCTCAACCAATGATTGCCCTACGCAGTCGTTCTTTAACAGATATGTCCTTAATAGATTTGACGATTTTTCTAGTTGTTAATAGTCTATATAGTTTACTTTTCTATAAATTAACAGTGGCAGCTTTGAAGAAAAACGAATAATGTTTTAAAAATATATCCATTGTTTATGTCAGAATAAGGAAATTTCAATCAAAATTATTGACAGTAACTATTGGATTGCAAAATAGCTACAAAGAATGAAATTTATTTATCATATGAGAGTTTACTTTTTATAAAGCGATATTTTATTTTACATTTTAAAAATATTAATAAAAAAGAAATATAAAAAAACAATTTTTGCACTTTTTACTCATTAAAAATAAAAATGTATTGTTTACAATAAAAGTGTAGAAATTATTTACTACATACTAACAGAAAGGAGAATGATTGCCATGAAAAACTCAAAAGATGTTTTGAACAATGCTATCGAAGAGGTTTCTGAAAAAGAACTTATGGAAGTAGCTGGTGGTAAAAAAGGTCCAGGTTGGATTGCAACTATTACTGATGACTGTCCAAACTCAATATTCGTTTGTTGTTAATTAAAACAATCTTGATAAGTAGACTAAAAATTTCCTGTTTAGACTTAGTTTAGGCAGGATTTTTGAGTAATGGTAGGATAAATATGATAAAAAGAGATGAATTAAAGTTAGAATATCAACAACATCAATTTTACGAATACTTTAACTCAATTTTTAATTACGACATACTAGATACTTCTATTAGTGAAAATATTTATTTGTTAAGGGAAACGACACATAAGTTATTTTATAGTGAGTTTGAAAATCAGTTATTTGAAACCATAATGTTCCTTTCAATGAAAACGCTAGTTTTAGATATAAATAATTTTTCCAAAGAAATTGAAAATAAGTCAGAGGCATATGAACAATATATACAGCAGATAGGGGAAAAAGACGGAATAAGTAATTTTTTTGACAGATATCCGTATTTGCTAAAACAAATCAATAGAGAGGTCGGATTGATAGAAGAATCATATTCTTTACTATTTGATAGATTTTTAAAAGATTTGTCTGAAATAAGGTTGTGCTTTAATATTACTGAGCCATTAAGTAATGTTGAGTTTTCACTTGGAGATAGTCATTCCAAAAAACAAACAGTTGTTAAAATTGAATTTAAAGAGAAATCTGTTTACTATAAGCCTAAAAGTTATGATTCATACAATATCTTGTTAGAACTTATTGGTTTATTGAAATCTAATAATATACCCTCGTTCAGTCTTCCCGAAAGTTTAGTTAAAGTAGGTTATTGTTGGCAACTTGGTGTAGATTATACACGTTCTAACAATGATGAGGTGAAGAAAATTTATTTTAAGTACGGTGTTTTGGCAGCATTTTCTGAAATTTTTTCCATTACGGACTTACATATGGAAAATGTGATTGTTTCAGGCGGAAATTTATATTTAATTGATGTTGAAACATTTTTTCAAAGAAAGTTGAATGTACAAAATAATAATTTTGAAGGGATTACTGTTGATACCTATCAGAGAATTTATGAGACATCACTCTCAAATGGTTTGTTTCCTGTACAATTTGAGAAAAACAGCGCTCCTAACATTTCTGGAATAAGTGGAAAAGGCGGAAAAAGAAAAAAAGGAAAGTATGAACTGATAAATAAAAATCGTGGGGATATGAAGTTAGTGAGAACTGACTACTTTCAGGAAGATGGCTACAATATTCCAATATTAAATGGGAAAGTGGTGGAACCTCTCGACTATGCTAATGAGATAATTACAGGTTTTAGAGAGTGCTATATATTTCTTCTATCGCAACGTGCAAAGACTAAAGAAATTTTAGAAGATTTCCCGAAATTGAAAACTAGAGCCATATTCAGAAATACTTCCGACTATGGAAAATTCTTACAAGCCTCTACGAATCCAAAATATCTTTTCTCAGAAAAAAAGAGGGAGAATTTATTCTCGATACTATATGAGTCAAAACATATTGAACAATTTATTGTTGCTAATGAAATTAAAGATTTGATGAATGGTGATATTCCTTACTTTTCAATGGATACCAGTGGAAATGTATATAATTCTTTAGGGACATTAATTGGAAATCTAGGAGACACAACCTCGTTATTTGATAATATAGCTACCCTGAACGATGAAAGAATGGAGTTCACTTGTGAATTGATTGAAATTGTCTTGAAAAAACCGATTAAGCATTGGGAGAGAAAAGAGGGAAAATCTTATCATTTCCCATCAATATCCTCAGAACAAAGTTTTAGTGAGGAAATCTTAGATAGCGTTAGACAGATATTTATTGAGGCAAATAAGAATAGTTTTTCTTCAGAGGAGGAGATGACATGGCTAAATATTGATATTACAGAGGCTGAACAATGGGTAATATCTCCTCAGAACATTACCTTGTATAATGGATTGATTGGGAATGCTCTAAGTTATTTATATGCTTATCAAATTCTTGGTGATGAGCAATATCTAGTATCATTAAATAAGATATTGAAAACACTGGAAAGCACGAGGAATCTTATAGAAACTAGTGATATGTCAGTATTTTTGGGAAAAGGAGGTTTGATTTATCTATATTTTAGTTTGTGGAAAAGATTTAAATTGCCTCAATACCAAAAATTATATTTAGGCATAATCAAAGAATTTTCCAACCAATCACTAGAGGAGCAAAATATAGATTATATTTCTGGAGTGTCTGGTTTATTAGTTGTTCTGTGTAACATATATAATGTGGAGCAAAATAAAACAGTATATCATTTAATTAATAGAATATCTGAATTTATTATTGATAATGTGAAAAAAGCAGATAATAGATTTTATTGGGTATCTGATTTTTCAGATTCAGAAATTCTAAATGGATTGTCTCACGGACAATCTGGGATTGCATATGCATTACTTTTATCATGGAAAATCAATAAAAATTATAATTATTTGAAAATAGCGAAGTCAGCTATTGATTTTGAAAATACTCGTCTTTCCGATGGGAATTGGATTGATTTTAGAAATAAAGCAAAACGCTCAGAGTTAGGAATACCAGAACCTATTTACTGGTGTCATGGTGCAACAGGTATCGGATTAACGAGATATAGAGAATCAAAATGGTTAAACGATAAAGAGTTGAAAAATAATTATGAAATGGCTAAACAAACGGTATTAAATAATGGTTATTTGAATTCGGATTGCCTTTGTCACGGGAAAATGGGTAATGTAGAGTTATTTATGAATTTAGGTAGATCCTCGAAAAATGATATAAATATAGAAGGTATCATGCTTAATATTGTTCGCAATTCTCAAAAATTTGGTTGGGAATCTGGCTTGCCACAGCATACAAGAGTATTTAATATGATGGTTGGAGAATTAGGGATAGCATATCAGCTACTAAGATATATATCTAATTATGAAGTCCCATCATTATTGTTATTAGATGTTCCAAAAGGAAGTATTGGAAATGAAGAAGATTACACCGATTGAACAAACAACTCCTACTGAATGTGGATTATGTTGTTTGTATATGATGCTAGATTATTTTGATATTCCAGAATCATATTTTAAATTGAAACAGCAGGTCGATTTAGGAAGAAATGGACTGAGTCTAAAGAATATCTCAGACATTGCTTCTATCTACGGAGTTACTTGTAAAACTTATCGTTTTGCCCAGTGTCCAGAAACATTGCCTGTCATGGTATTTGTTTCAGATTCGCATTTTGTAATTTTAGAGGATATTCGTGATGATGTCTTTACTATTGTTGACCCTGCTGTTGGGAAATATGTCTTAGCAAAGAATGAATTTTTTGAATTATCTCCTAAATTTTATACCGAATTTTTTTATGATAAGGTGGCTAATTCTTCAAAAAAAATAGTTACACGAGGATTAGTTGGCAGAAACGTAAAGGAAATGATATTTGTAAATAGGAAGGATACTTTTTTAACCATTCTATATACTCTGATTTTTCAGATTATCACGGTGTCAATTCCATTTTTTATAAGGGAGATTATTGATGGAAATTGGGTTTTCCTTAAAAAGTTTGGCTATTTAGAAAGTGCAATCCTACTTTCTATAATATTTTTTTTTCAGGGAGGATTCTATTTTCTAAAGAATATCTCTTTAGTGAAATTGCAAAATAAATTTCACAGCGCTATTTCAGAAAAGTTTGTGACTAAGTTATTGAAACTTCCTATAGAATATATTGGAAAAATTGATAAAACAGACATCATTCATAGATATAATGGTTTGATGATTGTGAGGGAGTTACTGTCAGAAAGAATTATTTCTATCTGGTTGGACATTATCTTAATGTTTGCGAGTATTAGTTATATCACATATGTTTCTATACCTCTGGGAATTATATTGGGCATAGTTTTTATTGTAGAAATGATGATCTTTTTCCTTTCACTAAGCATTAAACAAGAAAAGTTAGGGAAAGAAGTTTTAAGACAAAAGAGCTCTTTACAAACATTCTTTTCACTGATGGATGGGCTATTTCTTTTTAAAGCTAAGAATTCTGAAAAAGAACTTTTGTCAAAATGGGATAAAAGTTTTAAGGACTATATCAATTCGGCATATGATAGAAATAGATATTTCAATCTTTTAGGAGCAGTAAATTATGTGATAACTTTTTTTGTACCTATTTTGTTAATTCTGTTGTTTCTATATTATTCACCAAATAGTAGCAGTGGTGAGCTTATTCTTCTTTATATGATGGTTTTAAATTATATTAACCCCATTAACAATATTTTGAATTCGATTGATGAGATTCTATATGGTGTTAAGCATTACGAAAGAGTATTAGAGATATCAACTCTTGATGATGAGCTAAATAGCACCTATAAATTATCAGAAGATACAGATATAGAGATAAATCTAAAAAATATAAACTATCAATATGAATTAAATGGAGCAGATGTGTTAAATGGAATAAACCTAAAAGTTCATTCAGGGGAATTTATTGCAATTATAGGGAAAAGTGGAAGTGGGAAGACTACTCTAGCTAAGATGTTGCTAGGCTATGTAAGTCCTAGTAGTGGAGACATCACATACAACAATATACCCTACTCTAAAATTGATAAAAAAGATTTTAGGGATATATCGGCTTTTGTATCTCAAGATTCTCCTATATTCGATGGGGATGTGATGTATAATATTTCGCTAGGGAGAGAATCTGTTTCAGGAGAACAGGTTATTGAAACTTGTAAAAGGGTATCAATATATGATGATATCATAAGTATGCCAATGAAGTTTCATACTCCACTTTTTCGAGATAATCCATCAATATCTGGAGGGCAAAAACAACGGATTTCTCTAGCAAGAGAACTTGTAACTCCCCCTAGAATCTTAGTTCTTGACGAACCTACATCAGCTTTAGATGTAAAAACTGAAAGAATAATACAAAAAAATGTTGAGGCTTTACATTGTACGAGGATTTTGGTTACCCACAGACTTAATACAGTTGAAAAAGCCGATAAGATTTTAATAATGGATAATGGCAAAATTATTGACTATGGAAATCATCATTATTTGTACAAAAATAATGAGCATTATTGTGACTTATATGACTCATACATGAATAAATATCAGGAGGAAGAGATAAAATGAATCAATTAATATTGAAAGATGTTTGCAAAAAATATCCCAATCAACCGAATTATGCTCTAGATCATATCAATTTGACTGTTGGAAAAGGAGAATTTGTGGCTGTCATGGGGCGTAGCGGTAGTGGGAAAACGACACTCTTAAATGTTACTTCGATTATTGATAAAATTGATAGTGGGAGTATTTATTGTGCAGATAGAGAAATTAGTGCATTTTCTGATAACGAGGCAACTAATTTTAGAAAAAATGATATTGGTTTTGTTTTTCAAGATTATATGCTGTTAGACAGTCTAACCATTAGGGAGAATATTTCTGTTGCTTTGTCTCTAAAAAATGTTGATTCTTCAAAGATTGATGATTTGATAAATAGTTATGCAAAAAGATTTAATTTATATGAACAGTTAAAGAAATATCCGTATCAACTTTCTGGAGGTCAAAGACAGAGGGTCAGTATTATCAGAGCAATCATTAAAGAACCAGAGATTATTTTTGCTGACGAACCAACTGGAGCACTTGACTTGAAATCTTCTGAAGGAACAATGAGGATTTTGAGTGAAATCAATAAAACGGAAAAGGTAACTATTTTAATGGTTACTCATGACGTTTTATCAGCTTCTTATGCCGATAGAGTTGTACTCCTCAAAGATGGTAAACTTCACATGGAGATTGATAAAGAAGATTGTGGAGAGTCGTTTTACGATGTAATTACTCAAGCTTTATCCGATAGAGGAGAGTAATATGATTTGGTCAATTACAAAATCTAACATTAAAAAAAATTTTTCGTTATATCGTATCTATCTTCTAGCTACGATTGGTTTATTAAGTATTTTTATAGCTTTTCTAAATTTTATCTCAGATAAAATCATTGCAGAAAAAATTAGGAATAGTGGTCAAGCTCTAGTTATCGCTAATGGGTCATTGATTTTTCTGACTGTATTTTTGGTGATATTCTTAATTTACTTCAATAATTTCTTTGTTAAAAAACGTAGTCAAGAACTTGGAGTCTTAGCAATACTAGGGTTTTCAAAAAGAGAATTAACAAAATTACTGACTTTAGAAAATCTTGTTATTCTAGTTTTGAGTTACTTGGTAAGTTTATTGCTGGGACCGACTTTATATTTTTTAGCTGTACTGGTAATTACTCATCTATTGGAATTAACAATGGAAGTTCAGTGGTTTATTACAGTTAATGAGATTATAGAGTCTTTAGGAATATTAGTTGTAGTTTTTCTGATTAATTTCATCACAAATGGACTTATCATTAGTAAACAGTCTTTGATTGAATTTGTTAATTTCTCAAGAAAGGCTGAGAAAAACATCAGGATAAGAAAAGTCAAAGCTATTATTGCTATTACTGCATTGCTATTGTCATATGTTTTATGTTTGGCGACAGTGTTTTCATCCACACGAAATATACTATTAAGCATAGGGATGGTACCGATTTCTCTATTGATAATTATCTTAATTGTTTTTGGAACAATTTTTACAATCAGATATGGATTGACTTTTGTAATTTCTTTGTTAAAAGAAAATAAAAAAAGGTTATACCGTCCTCTCTCTAATATCATCTATCCCAAATTTAACTATCGTATTGCGACAAAAAATAAACTATTAACAGTCTTGGGAGGTCTTTTAACATTAACTGTTTCAGTTACTGGAATTATGGTAATGCTCTATGCTTATTCTCTTAATGGAATAGAGAGATTGACTCCATCTGCTATAGAATATAATGTTAAATCAGAAAATGGTCAAGTTAATGTTACAAATATTTTAGAGAACAACCAAGTGAGCTTAGTTGATGTTGACCTATTGAGATTGAACACTACTCCAAAAGTGACTATCACAGAATCTGGGCAAACAATCCCTTATTTTGATATAATTAATTACAGTGATTATAAAGAGTTAATGAAAGCTCAAGGGAGAACAAATTCTATTGAAGGTAGTGAGTCATTACCATTGTTAATAAATTATTATCCAACAGAAATTAGCCTCGGGAAAACCTTTAAGTTGGAAAATGCATATGATGTTACTGTAAAACAAGTATCAACGAATAATGTTTTTAGTTTTTCTACAAGTGTCACGACTCTGGTTGTTTCTGATAAATTATATACTGAACTTAGTTCTCGTTTTCCAGAGAAAGAAATGACAATTAGGACTTTTAATGGAAATTCTATTAGGTCAAGCGAAACATTTTACAATCAGTTTAGTACGGTTCCTGATGTTATCAGTAGTTATAGTAGGGAATACACAGTAAAGACTGCTAATATTGCGACTTATATCTTTATAACTTTCCTATCCATACTATTTATCATTTGTACAGGTAGTATTCTATACTTTACAAGCCTCATAGAAATCATGGAAAATAAAGAAGAATACAGCTATCTAAGTAAGCTAGGTTATAGTAAAAAATTGATTAACCGGATTCTCAGCTATGAAACAGGTATACTTTTCCTTATTCCTGTATTAATTGGGATTGTGAATGGTAGTATGTTGCTTATTTTCTATAAATATTTATTTATGGATACATTGGTAGCAGGCAATATCATAATGCTATCTTTATTGCTTTGTCTGTTTTTCTTCTTGATAATATATGGCACATTTTATTTATTGACATTGCGGTCAGTGAAATCAATAATCAACAATTAATTCTAAAAACCTTTTAGCTTTAATGATTAAGTAAATAATATGATAAGAATAGAAAAAATAACAAAGAGTAAATTTTTTGAGATTGCAATAATCTTGTTACAACAATTAATAACCTTGTTGATTTTGTTCTATAACCAAGAGAACTTGTCTCTTCTTTTCTCTGAAAAAGTGGCTCTTGTAATGATTCTTATTGATACGGCTTTTATTTGGCTGGCAGCAATATTACGCCAAAAACAAGATGATCTTTTTAAAAGAATTATTTCTATCATCTCCTTAACAATTTGGCAATACTTGGTATCTGTGCTATCAAAGGAAACTCCTCTCTTTTTTAGTAGTGGTCTGCAAATTATATTGCTCTATTGTTATACTGTTGAGATTACTAATTTAATATTATATGGGCAGAAACAATTTAAGGATAAGCTAGATAAGTGCTTGTTAATAATTATTTTTGTTTCTATAATTAGCCTTTTAGTTAATAGAATTTTATTTAATTTTTTATTCCTGATTATTTTTACTATTTTACACCTTTATCCGTTATTGGTTATAGTGCTATATTATAGGTATTTTAGGCAACAAATATCAGTAGTAAAACGTTCATTGATACTGTTTTCTTTGCTTTTGCTGGTAATACTTAGTAGTGAATTTTATGGAGAAATGCTAGATGTTAATCAAGCCTTTAATAATTTGGGGTGGTATCTGTTTCCCCTTATAATGAGTACAATATACTATTTTAAGGTCATACGTGATAAATTTAGTTTAGTTACTCAAAGATGGTTAGGTAACTACAAAATTCGTATAGAACTATTATTTGTACTTCTCATTGTTTGTTGGGTTGTACTTATAAAGGTACTAGTTAAATATTTTTTACTATTTTTTATAGTTGTTGACGCAAGCACGTTGTTTTGTCTAGTGGTAATTTCTTGTATCTTTTATTATTTAGAAAACTCTAAACAAAATTTTGACTATAAAAATAGAAGGCTGAACTATTTCATGAAATCAGAGGAAAACATGAGAGTGGAGTTCTCAAATTATTTGCATGATGATGTCTTGCAAAATATCATAGCGATAAAAAACTTACTCTCACTAGAAAATAGTGATATAACACGTGGTTTCATTGTTAATGAGTTGAATGATTTAGTTTCTGGTATCAGGGATGAAATTGATACTTACCACCCAATAGCTCCTGCTAATCTAACAATGAAAGAAAATATACAGTCTCTTTTTAACGATGTCGTCAAAAGAAGGAAAAGTAATAAATTATTGTATTTCAACTGTTCGAATAGTACAATAATCCCACCTCCATATGGAGATATTGTTTACAGGTTTATAAAAGAGTTAATTAATAATGCTATAAAATATGGAGTTAGTAAAGATATTCATTTATCTTTAAAGGTTCAATCTGATATTATTATCATTGAGGAGAGTAATCATATAGTGGAAAAAGTTCAATCTATAAATTATGGTAGAGGTTTGAAATCAGTTCAAGAAACACTAGCAGCTTTTGATGGGGATATGGAGCTACAAATAGATAATAAACAATTTAATATCAGAATATTACTTCCCATAGATTGGAAATTGTGCTATGAAGATTTTATTAATTGATGACCATAAACTATTTGCGAAGAGTATCCAACTGTTATGCCAACAGTATGATGAAGTAGATGTCATAGATACGATCACTTCTAATTTTAACGATGTGACGATTGATTTGTCTAAGTACGATATTATATTACTTGATATTAATTTAACAAATATTTCCAAAGAGAATGGATTGGAGATAGCAGAGGAACTCATACAGTCTACTCCTAATTTGAAAGTTGTCATGCTGACAGGATATGTTAAGTCAATCTATGAAGAGAGAGCAAAAACCATAGGCGCATATGGTTTTGTAGATAAAAATATAGACCCTAAACAACTCATTTCTATCTTAAAAAAAGTGGATTCTGGGAAAAAATATTTTGAACAAATTGAGTCTCAGGATTATGTTGAATCTTTAACTGAACGAGAAATAGCTATCTTAAATTTGAGTAAGAAAGGTCTCTCTATAAAAGAAATAGAGGAAACATTACAAATTAGTAGGAGAACAGTATTTAATCATTTGAATCACATCTATTCAAAGCTCTTAGTAAATAATAAGCAAGAGGCTATCTACAAAGCTGAGCAATTAGGATATTTTATGGATTTCTGAGTTATAGGTAATCAAACTACTTAAGTTCTATCTCCGTATTTGTTGGGAATTTTCTGTGAAATAAAAAGAAGGTAGCTGTGATAAATGCCGATATTAAGTTATTTTTAACCTAGATTTTTCTACAATAATTATTCTTTAAATATATAACTAAAAGCCCTTGATATAGGGCTTTTTAGCTGGATTTAAACTATAATAATACTAATCAATGTGAATCGTAAGAGGTTTATTAAGAGCAACGGCGATTTTGCTCATTGTTTCAATGCTTGTGTTATGTCCACGTTCAATGCGAGCAATGGTAGACTGTGGGACATGAGATAGGGAAGCTAGCTCCCTTTGGGTGAGTCCTGCTGTTTGTCGTGCGTCAGAAACTGCAATAGCACTTTCCAAAATAGCTTTTTCAGTTAAAAAGCCTTCTTTAAAATTATTGTCTGCTAGTTCGTTTTCTAAAAAATCATCAAATTTAATTGTGGTCATGGTTGTTGTCCTCAAATTCTTCTTTAAATCCTTAGCGTGTTTTATCTCACTCTGGGGTGTTTTTTGTGTTTTTTTGGTAAAGCCATGGGTGATGATGTAGCGTTCATTGATAACATGAAAATAAAGTGTCCTCTGAGCTTCGAATACAAGACCTGTTATGATATACTTATATCAAGGTTAAGGAATGAGGCTTCTCCCCTCTCCTTAACCCCACCATTGTTGTTGTAAGGTTAGACGAGATTTCTCCTCTCGGAACTAACATAATCTTTTCATTTCTACTAGTTATGAACAGGGACCTCCCATAAACATAACTGTACTTTCTGTTTTTAGTGTTGTTAGGTTTCTCCCCTAACTGATAAACTAAAAATAGTCATTGTTTTTCTTCTTTGTAGAAATAATACTAGGAAAAAGAGGTAGTCCATTGAGACTGGCCTCTTTTTCTACCATTTGTCAAGTATAATACGGTTTCTGACTCAACATTATTTCTGATAGAGTATAAAAGGAATTTTTGAGAAATAGTTCAAGCCATTTTTTCTGACATTTGAGCATATAAAAACGACACCTTATCTGGCATTCTTTGAAATAAGGTGTTAGAATTACAGGGCATAGACGACTTTAATGACTTTGGGCTAAAGTATAGTCGTAAAGTTTATTATGCATTATAAGATAATACATTGTCCTAATAAGGCGATGTATAGAGGCAATCGTATGAGGCTTAGTTGAAGTTGTCTGCGATTGTCTTTTTCGTTTCTCATAGAAATCTGCGATATGGCAAGGATTGGTATGACTAGCTGAAGCGATGTTGTGAATGCACTTGAACAAGATTTTTCTGGCATAGGGATTACCTCGTTTAGTGATGTGTTCCTTGGCGAGAAAGTTCCCAGATTCATAGTGTCTCAGGTCAATGCCAATAAAAGCGTTGATTTGATTGGTAGACTGAAAGCGACGAATATCTCCCAATTCGCCAATGATAGATGTCGCTGTGGTCTCTGCGATGCCAGGAATAGAGAGAAGAATCTCATATTCAGGTAGAGGTTTAGCTAACTCTATCAACTGTTCTAAAACTTGTTCCCGACGGTTTGTCAACCTTATAAGTTCCTGTGCATTATACTTAACCTCTTCTATCATAGGAGAGGTTTTTGAAATGGCAGAATAAGATTGCTTTGCCAGTCCAACTAACTTCTCAGCCAAGTTACCTGCTCTGTTCTCTGAAATGCGTTTAGAGGTTGACTGGCGAATAGTCTCTTTCAACTCAACTTCCGATAATTCCAGCACCCAATGCTTTGTTGGGAAGATGGACACGAGATTCCAATATTGTTCACCTGCAGGAGTAGATAGTAGAATCTCGATTTCTGGGAAGGCGACTTGAAGAACCTTGTGCAGCCTATTCTTCGTCCTTACGATATCCTCTGTCAGATTTTGGTAGAACCGGCTAAGATCATGCAAGTTTTGATAGACTTTTTCTTGAACATAAGTTGGCATACGGTTTAAAACGAATTGTGACGAAGCTAGTTTCTCTGCATCAATCTTATCGGTTTTTCGAACTCGTAATCCATCAAGTTGCTTCTTAGCTTCCAAAGGATTAAGACGTGTATAGTCATAGCTGTTTTCTTCTAGAAAAGCTTGGAGTCGGCGAGAGTAGACACCAGTAGCTTCGAAAATAATTTCAGGGTTGCTCACGGTCTTTAGATCCTTCAGTAGATGAGAAAATCCGATAATGTCATTAGGCATAGTATATCCATGAACCCTTTCACCATTCACAAGAATAGCGACTTCTGAGCTTGCTTTACTCACATCAATTCCAAAAACTGTCCGCATTATGTTTACCTCTTTGTCTTGAATGATTCCTTATTTTAGTGATTTCATTTTCAATACTCGACGTCTAGCGTCCAACATACTTTGATAAAATTCCATCTAAAACAGGTGTCTTGCCAGTTTTTTGTACGACGTCTAGCGCCAAAAGAAGCCACGACTTAACAAGACACCTCTACTTTAACACAAAGAAAAAGTAGTGAGTACTCTCTCCCGTCGGAGATTTCTTCACTACTAATCTTAGTATGTTTTTTGTTGTCTTGTAAAGGTTACTTTGAAAAAAACCATTGGAACAACAGGAAGTTCCAATGGCCACAACAACAATATTTTTCATAAAAACAATAACGTTTTTAGAAAAAAAGTTATGGAGGAGAAGGAGAAAGACAACCCCTCCATATAGTTCCCCCGAAGGGAAAAACAATGACTTGTATCTAGGAAAAATCCTAAATACATTTCTAGTATAGCTTATTGATAGTGTTATTTCAAGAGTAGGAAATCAGAATAAGAGTGTTATTATCTCAAAAGTCAACCTATGTCACTAGGTTGCGACACCTATATAAAATAGCCTATCATGGCTTCATGGTAGAATTTAAAGATTATGAAAATACACAAGGGCTCGAAGAGCTAGAAGGTTGGCGGTATTTTCCGATTAGAGCAGCAAATAGGATAAAGTCCTTTTGGGAGAGCAACAGGGTTCTCTCTTACTTGAGGCGACATCGGTTAAAACGAACGATGATTATTAGCTATTTATTACTGGGGACTATGGTTTGGACAGCTACAACTGCATATTTCTCTCCAACCCGAGTTACTTATTTAGAGTCACAACTTCAGGCAACACAATCATTTGGTAATGGCCTTGGAAGCATCACAGCAACCTCTATGACTTACTCCCCATCAAATGGATTAGTCGTTATGGAATTGACAACATCAGATGCTACTAGTGCTATCAAAAAAGGGATTAATACTGAAAATCTTGATTGGCAGGTTTTCTTGCCAAGTAGTGTTAAGAATCCTGAAGCAGTGACCTTAGAAGTTATTCCGTTAACCGGAGATAAGGTGTATCTGGTCTTGCGTAATGTTCCTTCAGATTATACGCTAATGGTTATTCGTGCGACAAATAAGACACCGAACTCAAACAGTCTCAAGATTGACGTACAAGAATACAATGATTACTTATCATCAAGTTCGAATGACGCTTCGGTTTCTAAGCAGAATCAACAAAAAGATAAGGAAGGGAATAAGAACTACGTTGATTTCTTTGTAACTCCTCAAAATGAACTCTTCAAAAACAAATATGTCAAGAATTTGTCTCGTGAGAAGTTTGCCCTCAATATTTTTGAAGAGGAGTTGAAATATCAGAAAGGTCAACGAAAAGAACTCTTGGCTTCTGCAAAAACACTGGATGACAGTATTAAGGAAGATACTAAGACATTGGAGCAGTTGAAACGTGAGTCAGAATACTTGGTCGGTAACGAGTTAACCGATAAACAGAGTGATATGGAAGCTATCGAGAAAAGTATGGACTCTAAAGAGAAGGACGGAGCGAAAGCGCGTGAAAATGCTGCTTATGTTCAGACAATCATTGAACAGATTGAAAAGAATATCAAAGCAGTTAAGAATGGTACCTATAAGTTTAATTCACCAGTACGCTCAGTAAAACAAGATATTGGGGAATAAATATAAAAAGGAAAGAAAGGACTTTATTAACGATTATGACAATTGACGAACAACGCTATTTACTTAACCAGGACTGCCTATTGATGAAATATCAGCGAGGTAACGCTATGAATGAACCCCTTCAAATTTTTAGAGGGAAATGGGCAGACGGTTTAGAACGCCTACATCAAATCATTGATAAAGAAGTTGGTTGGAAGAACTATCGTAGTTTTATCTCAAGTAACGTACATCATGACTCTGAAACATCCATTGAGATAGTCAAGAAACACTTGAACCAATGCCGTATTGAATGTACGGACCTTTTGGATATTGATTTTGGAGAGAAAGGTTCTATTTGTATTCAGAGGAATCAAGTGGAGCTTTTGACTGAGAAATTCCGCTATTTCCTTTATTTTGAAAGTAATATTCAACCAATGATGAATATTGATTTCTAGGAGGTACTGGATGAATCAAGAAGAAAATCAACATCAAGAGGGGAACTGGGGACTGCCTCGTGGTCTTTACACGCAGGTAAAGTACTACGGTGTTCCGCTAATGAAAGCCTTTATTATAGTAGGGAGTTTTGTTTTTCCGCTACAATTCAGGGATATATTTTTCCCTAGAGGGCAGGAGTTGAAGTTCCTAATTAATTTAATCTGTACAATGACTTTAACGATTTATTGGATGATCCCGTCTTCGTCTGGTGGAAATAAGTTCTGGGAATTTATTCATGCACACCGTCGGACAAAGAAACGTTATTATCCGATTGATAAGAACTGTTATCCAGAGTTGAGAGATGATGGCTCAAAAAACCGTCGCTACTTAATGGATAAGGCTGCAGAACGTTTAGGAAGGAAGTATAAATAGATGAAGGAGAGGACTAACCATAATCTTAGTAAGACTCCTTATATTGACAAATACACAACAGACCTTACTGAGAAAATCAGACCTAAACGTCAAGATTTTGTGGCTTGGGGTAGACAAGATGAAATCAGACAAGTCTTTATCTCACTGAATCGATTAGAGAAAAACTCTCCTGTACTAATTGGTGAAGCTGGTGTAGGTAAAACAGCTATTGTAGAAGGAATTTGTGCGGATATTCTAAACAATAAAGCCCACGTCCCAACACGTTTCCAAGGTAAGCAGGTTAAGCAACTAGAATTATCTGCTATCCAAGGGAAAGAATTTGACCATACTGGTAAAGAGGTGAACATCATTGCCAAAATGGACGGATTGATTAAAGAGTTTATGGCTCATAAAGATGAGTTTATTCTTTTTATTGATGAAGTGCATACCATTATGGGAACTGGGGTTGAGGGAAGTGCTCTTGACGTCGCAAATAGCTTGAAACCAGCCTTATCTCGTGGGGAAATCTATCTTATTTCAGCCACCACAGCTGATGAGTTTATGATTATTGAACGAGATCCAGCGATGGAACGACGTCTGCAACCAGTTTACGTTGATGAACTGGACAAAGAGGCATCTATTTTGGTCTTGAAAAAACGTCGTCCCAAGTATAAACGAGAACTTGACATTGAAATTCCTAATGATACCATTAAGGCAGCAGTAGAATTATCTATTCGTTATGTCACGGATAAAATGCTTCCAGATAAAGCTATTGATATTATTGATGAAGCTTCAGCGACTGCAAATATCGATGGGAAATCAGAGATTACCTTAAGAGATATTGCGAATGTCATTCACCGTAAAAAAGGTATTCCTATGGAGAGTCTACTACGCACGTCTTCAACTCCAGTGGATTTTGCGGAAGGGATGCGTGCTGTTGTTAAGGGGCAAGACCATGTGATTCGAACTATAGCACGCCTTATGTATAAGGGAATCCAGGGAGGACAGAACAAGCGAAGGCCTCTTGGTACTCTTCTTCTACTTGGAACAACAGGTACAGGTAAAACTGAATTGGCGAAACAAGCAGCCAAACAACTGTTTGGCAGTGAAGAAGCGATGATTCGGCTGGATATGTCAGAATACATGACTGATAATGCGGTTGTTCGTCTTATAGGAAATGACGAGCGAAAAGGTGACTTAACGGAGAAAATTAAGAAGAATCCCTACTCGTTAGTACTATTGGACGAGTTAGAAAAGGCTCATCCAGATGTCTGGGCTTTATATTTGCAAATGCTTGATGACGGGCATTTGACTGATGGACGTGGACGAAAAATCAATTTTAAGAATACGTTTATCATTGCAACATCAAACGTGGGGCATAAGCGAATCAGAGATAAATATATCACCTCTGGTCAAACTTTTACAGAAATGAACAAGACTGACTATAAAGAGTTCATGAAGGACATGAGAGACGAGTTAATCAAGATCTTTAAACGTCCTGAATTTATCAACCGTTGGAAAATTGAAGTAACTAATATCTTGACGAAACAAACCATTGATAAGATTGTCTATTCAAAAATGGCAGTGCATGAGAGTAGTTGGTTTAAAGAGCATCATATCCTTATTAATTATGAGGATGTTAAGGATGGTAACCAAACTATCGATGGCAAAAAATACTTCTATGAATATCTCAGTAGTGTCGGTGTTAGCCCAGAAGATGGAGCTAGGCCTTTAGAGAGAACTATTGATGAAGTGTTAACAGATGAAATCTTTGAGCAACTGTATTTCCTTGGGCGAAAGCCAAAAGATTACTTTATAGTTGACGTGTCTCTATCTGGATATGCACCAGGAACATTTGCGTATGGAAACTCAGGTAGAAAGACCGTTCAAGATCGGCGTCAGACACATATTAGTGTCAAACGTATACCTCCGGAGGAGTATGGTAACTATTTGCTTACTTCTTAAGGGGTGTCACTAGGTTGTGACTCGTAGTTGGAATATTGTAGACTACAGATATTAAAATTTAAGGAGGCTGTTTTGAAAGAAAACACATTTTTGAATAACGTGAAGACTAAGGCATCAACACTTGGAATGACTGCTTTGTTGACGTTGAACTCTGTATCACTTGCTTTTGCGGAGCAAACTGGAGGAAAGGGGGCTGTTAACCCAGCTAATGAAGCTAATAATTCAATTAATAACTTTTCAGATATGCTACGTCTCTTATTCCCGGGGATAGCAATACTAAGTGGTTTAGGAGCATGTATCTTGATGATGATGGGTGATAAGAAACGAACGGTGGCCCTTGACCGACTCATGTGGATTGCAATCGCACTTTGTGCTGGCTCAGCACTTGTTTCATTTGTTGATTATCTTTGGCAACCAAAATAAATCTTTAAGAGGTATACTTTATGGAAAAAGAATTACTTACCATAAAGGGGAATCGCAAGGTATTGTTTCCCGATGCCTTGTTTCTTTATATTGAGTGGAAAGGAAAAGCAAATCCTAAAAAGGATGAAGAGTTAGCGGATATCATTGATGACTTAGATACTGAATATTTCCCTAGTAATAAAAAGGAAAGTATCGCTCAAAGTCTACCATTTCTAACTTTTAAACAAGCAGAATTACTTTTTCGAGAAATCAAAAAGCGTTATTCTGAATTTACCTTAAAAGGAATTGCCCTTGCTAGTCAACCGATGGAACAAAATGGTCGTGTGACACGACCAACTACGGGAGTCCCTAGTATTGAAGGACAACCTCAGATTACCCCTTTTGTTATTACGAAAGATTATAAGGAACTCGTTACCCCACTCATCGAAGAAGCACACCGTGATAAACGGTTTGAGAAAACAACATATGAAGGTATCTCCAACTTTTTTAGCGGTCCAATGGGGTTACTTCCATGTTATGCTGAAAGTCTAGGCTTGTCTCTTGTTGATATGCCACCTTATCCAAAACCAGGAACGATTGAAGGAGAACTTCCGAATCGTCTTATGTCAAACAAGGATAAGCATAAACAGTCAGTCGCTGGAGCTAAGAAACGGAAGGAGAAAACAGGCAGAGTGTATGAAGATGAAGAAGTAGGACCACCAAGTAAGTTGCCATTGATTTTGGCTATTGGCTCTTGTACGTTGTCGGTGTTCTTATTGTTGATGCTAATGGTCTATAATAGCAATTTCACGCGCGTGAAGAAAGAACTTGTAGCGACAACAGATAAGGTTGAGCGTCTTACAATGATACAAGATCATGAACATGAGATTGATGTCATGGCTCGTTATTTCTTGTCATACTATTATTCAGGAGACAAGGATAAGCTTAAGGCTTACTTGGATAATAACGACGCTAAATTTACTAACCCGGAGGTAGCGACTGTTTCTAGCACAATGTTAGAGAAAGTTGAACTTGTTAAGAATGAGAAAGATACCTATGAGGTTACATACGTTGTTGGTACAACGGATGAGGCTCAAAAAACGACTGTTCGTCGAGTTACTTTCAATGTTAAGAAAAAACCATCAGCTACTCAAGGTTGGGTGGTTACATCTGAACCAACAACAACAGCATTTGCAACTCCAACATCTCCTTCTACTGAAACTTCAGCTGAAAACAAGGAGGGATAACCTATGGGTGCAGAAGCAACAATTGAGATTGAACAAGGGAAGGTCTGGCCATCCCTATCAGATATGATCTCTCAATCGAAAGATTGGCCTAATGAAGTTGGTCCTAAAGGTTGGGGAGGTGACAAAGATAAAGAGCTATTATTGGCATCCTTTTATGCACAGTGGGACCAATACCTCCACCCAACAACTGGGGTCTTTATAGCTTTTGGCTTTATTCCCGAGATGCTTTCAAAAGGTATCTATAGTTTTAGTTATGCGATTGAGAAAGCTTACCTTAACATGTTTAAGTTATTCGGGATGTTTGACTATATTAGTCAATCCGATAGCTTTGTTGGTCAAGTTTATAAGTGGCTTCAAATCGTTGGGATTTCATTGTTTGTACTGGTAACTCTCATTCGTCTTATAATGGCAATGGCAGGAGCACCTTTCAGGTATCGAGAGTTCTTCAATCACATTATTCTGGTAACGTTTTCTGTAACTGCACTTCCGGTGTTTGCATCAAAATTTGGTAGTGCTATAGCAAAGGATACCGTAGGATTAGCCTATTATGACATAACTGGCAGTGGTCAGAGTGTTTCGCTTTCTGTAACCCCATTTAGGGGCAATACGGTTGACCTCGAAATGCTGTATGCAATGGATTTTGATACAGATAAGTTAGGGTATAATGAAGATACTCATTTTATAGCGGGGGATAAAAACTGGAATACCATTTCAGATGGTAATATTTGGTTCACCAATTTTACTGAAACTTATGGCCCAACCAATAAAGCCATGTTGCAGTATTATTCTGGACGTGAAGGACGAGTATCGTCGCTACCTAAGATGTTAGGAATACGAGAAGACGGTTCGGTTGATTGGTGGCAACAGGTTAAAAATAGTGCTGCGATGTCTAACCCAGTAACAGCCCTTCTTCAAACCAGTAAACTGTTCTTTACTGGTTGGAAAGAACAAAAAGACTTGAAGGAGGACCAGGCAAATTCACCCTACAATGGATTCTCTGATGTAATGAGATCTACGCTCAACACCATTCGTTATGCAGATGGTAAGATTGCTTATGCACGAGTTACCACTTCAAAATCAGGTTATTTCCTTGGTTTTGATAATACTGCTTTCTTACCAACTTATGCTCGCTATAAAGTTGATTGGATAGCACTGATAACTCAGCAAATCATCCTTTTACTTCTACTTATTGGATTGCTAGTGACTACGGTACGAGTGATTTTCAAAACTCTTATAACAGTAATTATCTCACCACTTGTTTCTTATGCAGCAGTTGGAAATAGTATGAGAATCTTGGAAGTTTGGCAAGAAGTTATGACAGGAATTGCGGCCATCTGGTTTCAACTACTATTCGTCAAAGTAGCTCAATGGTTCTTAATTACTTATAGCGAAGTGAAGCTCAATCTAGGTTCTGGAGCATCTGATGCTGCTAAGAAAACTCTGGGTGGAAGTTTCTATGACGGCTTAGATCCATTCCAACATGCCATTGCGACAATTGCGGTTTACCTTGGTGTTTATCTTGCGGTTTCTCAAGGCTCAAAAGTTTTGGAACGCTGGCTAGGTATTGATACTAACCTTTCAAGTGGAACTAAGGCTGGAGTCGCTACAATGGCTGTTGGTGCCATGGCTGCTAGGAAAATGGGTGGCGGTGCTAGAAACTTCGCTGTTGGTAGGTATAATCCAACTACTGGCAGACGAAATCAAAGTGGGTTTAACCGTCTCAGAAATAGTGTTAGTAGTGGAACCAAAGTTGGTGTAAAGGGACTTAAGAGTGCAGGTAGCGTGGTAGGGTCGACCACAAATAATATCAGACGAGGTACTATGTCGGCTGCAGGTGCTACTGCTGGTGCTGTAGCTGGAACTTGGAATGCATTTTCTGATACGACAGATCAGGACCTTACTGCCTTTCAAGTAGCAAGAAGAGCGGTAGGGGTAACTGGAAGGAAACTATCAACAAGCACTAAAAAAACGTTTAATAGTGCCATGAATGGAACAAAAGAGGTCATAACATCTGGTAAAGAGGGTATTGAGACTGAATTTAGGAATGTGGGTCAAGCAATTAAGAAGGACTTCTCAAGTAGTTTTGGAGAACGTTATACCAGCACTAGAGATAATGTCAATGATAGTATCTTAAATTACGATAGAGTTAGAAGTAATGGCGTAGGAAGAATAACTCCTAAGGGGAATACGTCAAATATTATTTCCCCTACTCAAAGCTTATCAAAGAAGAATAGGTTAGACAGCGACAGTCGATTCCAGAAATTTGATGCTGGAGAAGATGGAGAATTGTGATAACTAGTTTACAAAGTTTCGCTACGGTCTTGTAAGTTAAGATTCTTAGTCTATGTTTAGTATTGTAGTTGCTATCTTTCTTCGGAGTATCAGACGTCTACACTGTAAAGAAATGATAGAACGCCTATTCAGAACATCCAAAAAATATCATAACTTACCTTATACCAGAGAAGAAAGAGAGTTCTGTTATTTTAAATGTATTAAGATTGTTGAGGTATTAATTCAAAATATAAAAAGACAAACATCAAAAGAATGTTTGTCTTTACTTTATCCCTGCATGAGAAAGGGTAGCCCTGACTTATAAACACAAGCAGGGATATATTACGTATGTTCGTATAGAATTAGTTTAAGAGGTAAGACTGTACTGAAAGGTAGTACAGTAACTCACAATTTAATCAGTATTCTGATCAATAATTCTTTTAACTTTCCTAAGTCTTCATGGACTGTCCCGTCCATATAGAGGTTATAAACTTCATCGTCTTGTTCCACTCGTATCTGTGCAGAGTAGCCTTTTGATAGAGCTAAAGAACGAATAACTTCTCGTTGAGTTCGTCCATTACCCTCTCGAAAGGGATGAAAATAATTAAGATTATCAAGAATTTCTGATAAATGCATAATGATTTCATCTTTGGAGTTGGCAGTTTGATGATAGGAATGAATCAGATTATTCATATGAGTTTCAGCTGTATTAAATGACTGTATTGGCATAAAAGGATTACCGCTTTTAGAGATATTTACTTTGCGATATTGTCCAGCCCAAGCGTAAACATCTTGAAATAAATAGTTGTGAATGGCTAGAATATCGCTCATGGAATAAACATGAATGGGCTCTAAACGCAAGTCTGCAAGCCTTCTAGTAACGAATAAGTGTTCATTTCGGTAAGCTTCTTCGATATTTGTAATATTTTGTTTATTGACTAAGACTGTAGAATCTGGATAGGTATATTGGTTATTAGGGTCAATGTACTTATATCCTTCATATTGATTCCTAACCAATGTTCAATTCCTTTCGTCTGTTAGTGACATAAGTTTTTAAATCAATTACATCTTGAACAGTAGGCTCATAATTTTCAATCATTGAAGATCCGATAGCATACCAAACGGTATCAAAATCTGAATAATTATCAAAAGAAATTCCTAAAATTGTTAATTCTTCTTCATTTACATCAAGAGTCATGGCATACCTCCTTGTATATCAATATTATTGTACCATAAACCCTTTATATTTACAGGAAAGATGGAGATAGTTATGATTGATTGAACTGTTGATAGGATATTTTCATCATAAAAAACGAAATGATAGAGGGGATAGTATGGAATCAGATATTATCCATAATAGGATTGTTTGATTTGTGATTAATTTTCAAAGATTTACTTGAATGATAAAAAATGATCTAATCTCAATAGACTTTGAGTATTGATAGTTACTACGCAGAGGTAGTGTAGCTTACTTAGACATTTAATATAAAGTTTTATTTGACTAGCTACTTTCTTCCTAGCTGTTTGGAGGCTGGCCAATATAAAAAAGAGAGACAGCCTTGGACTACCTCTCTTGAATTATAGACAAACTACTTTTTCATAGGTGGTTTGTTTTTTTATTTTCTTAACATAATAGCATCGGCTGAATAGGTTACCTCTCATTATTTCTTTGCTATGAAGAATAAGAACAATGGATTGAAAAGGCTGATGATGAATAGAATAATACCACAGATAATTAACAAACCAAATACTGGGAAAAAGAAACTAGAAACAGCACCTACTAGGATTCCTATTGAATGGATGATGCCATGGAGTGTCATAAATAAACAAAATAAGGCAAATATCGCGGTTAAACTCATCGAGAATTTCAACCAAATCAGTTGTGCAGTTTTTCCTTTGAATTCGAACAAAAAAGTGGCAAGGCAACAGCCGATAGCAATAAGAACCGAAAATAGTAGCCATTTAAAAGATGTCCATGTGCTGATATAGAGTGAAAAATAAAATTCTTGTAACAAGTCTAGCATCCTAAAATCCTCCTAAAAAGATTATTGCGATTGTATTGATTTGATTGTAACAAGATTTAAGTAGCTAGACAAGGTTAGAGAGCCCTAAATAGCAGTAAATAGTCAAAAACATGGAGAAGTATGAGTAGCTAATGGGTGTCACTGGGTTACGAACGTCCCATACTGTTTTATAGAATAGGGAAGAATAATGTATATGGAGGAAATGATATGCCAGGTTTAATTGAAGAACCAGTATTGACAAATAAAGAGATTAGGAAACGAAAAAAAGAAGAGGCACGGAAAAGAAAACAAGAGAAGAAGAAGGAAAAGCAAACACAATTTGAAAGTATAGATCTTGGCGAACGTGCTGGAGAAGAGTTTGTGTATATTCCGCTTAATAAGAAAAAACGTAGAGATTTCTTAGACACTGTTGCGATTTCTGACGTGAAGTCTATTCTATATGGCTATCCTAATCAACCGATACGATTAGCTAATGGCTATTCAGGTTATGTGCAGATTTTTGAGGTGTTTGGGCAAGATATTCAAGCGATGTCTAATGAAGAACAAGCAGCCATTAAGGTAGGCTTCACTCTTTTTCTGTCTGGAACTACCTTTGACATGATGCTTCAGACAACAAAATTGCCAACAGATGTCTCGAGTCAATCAAACGAATTGCTACGTCTGCTAGATGAAGTCAAACAAGAACAGAACGCTCCAGAATTGATCATCAATGATGGTGATGACATTGATACCATTTCACGTAAAGAGAGACTTGTTTATCAACTTAGACAAAGAGAAGATATTTTGAAAACAAAATATCTCGTCCAACAAGTCATTGCGATCAACCAGCAAAATATCGAGTTCTTTATCTGGGTGTTTGGTGACACTTTAGCTGAAATAGATTCCAATACCCGTACCACATTAACGATTGCTTCGAGCCACGGATTTGCCCCTAAAGTTGTATCTGTCGAAAAGAAGGAAGAGTTGTTGACTCAATATTACAACTTTAATGATTCTCTTAATGTTTCACTTAATCAGTACTAGAAGGAGTTCACATGGATTTAAGTTCACGAAAAATCAAGAAATATATTCGAGAGGGTTATGACCTCAATCTGATTAGTAGGATTCAAAGTGATATTCCAGATTTTAAATATGATGATAGATATTGGAGACAAGCAAACGGTTATTATAAGATTGCTCATGTTCCATATGATAGATATCCAGAACACGGTTTACCTGACTTCTGGATGAGCGATTTAATGCTAGTTGATAATGTTATCAGTTTTATGTCCTTGGAACATGCTGCAAATAGTGAAATGTCCGACCTAGCTTCAAAAGCTATTTCGAATATGTTAGCCACTCAAAATACAAAGGCTGCACAAGATGCCGATGACAAGATGCGTATCAGTTCTTTATTAGACTATCGTGAAAAACTAGGTAACAATGTTCCTTCTAAAAAAATTCACACTCGCTTTTTGTTAGCTGCAAACACATTGGATGAACTGGTAGAACGAGAAGCTGACCTCAAGCAACAGTTGAATCAGTATTCTATCTCTTCTTCAGATGGCATGCAAGATGTCGAATACCATACAGCCTTTATCCCAGCTTCTCGTTTAGAAGACACCCCACTACGTCGAAAAGGGCAAGCCGCATCTGTTTGGGATTTAGGTGCTGGCTATCCTTTTAACCATACGAACTTAATGGATACCTATGGCGTTTACTTGGGAGAAACTCGTACAGGTGGTGTTGTTAACTTTGACCTTTTGCATGAAGATAGGGAACGTAAAATTCCTTCAATGCTGATTGCTGGAGCAGGAAACGGAAAGATGAAACTGTTAGGTAACTTGATTGACACCTATTTTGCTAAAGGACACACCATTTTTAACATTGACCTTACTGGAAAATTAAAAGAACTTACGGAAATGCAAGGTGGTCGATATGTCAAGATGTCTGGGACAAATAATAGAAATCATATTAACCTCATGCAAGTTATTGCGACGACTTCCTCTGCAGATGGAGAAACAACGGACCAAGTCCAATCTTTCTATGCCCACCGTAATAAACTACGTGCTTTGGCTCAAATTCTTGATCCAGGGTTAAAGAATTCTGACCTTAATAATTTGTCGTCTGCTTTAAACGACTTCTATGAAGACCGTAGTCTGTGGAACCGTAATGCAGAAGTGATGGACCAAGAAGACTTAACGATTACAAATGTCATTCCTGAAGATTATCCAACTCTATCTCATTGGGTAGAACGCTTAAACAAGCTTAAAGAGGACAAAATCGCAGAGGGGAATGAAATTGATGCTGCAAGTTATGACCGTCTCTATAATGCTTTCTCTGGTCTCTTGGGGGATTATCGCTTCTTAAATGCGACCTCACAGTTTGAAGATTTCTCAAATGAACAAGTTGTGACCTTTGACCTCTCTGGAATTCAAGATACTGAACTTCTTAATATTCAACTTTACCAAGTATTATCTATCATTTCATCATACGCTGTAGCAAATGGAAGAAGGGTATCTGAGTATTTCCGTAGAGGGATTATCGGGGGAGATAAGAGCCAGCGACCTCATAGCATTATTACCATTAACGGAGCACATAAGCTCTTCAATTATCGTTATTCAGAGTCTCTTAACTTCCTAAAGGATTTGATTGAGAATGTAAGTAGTAACTATTCTGCATTTATTATGGAAATGAGTTCATTAGATAACATTCTCTTGAATGCAAATTCTACGGATGCAGTGGACTACGTTTTAGCCACACGCGCGATTTTCTCTATGATGACGTATCGTGTATTTTCTCAATTAGGTGATTTGACTATCCCTCGTCTAGCGGATGCTTTACAAGGGGAAATGACTGAGAGTGAACTTTCATCACTTAAATATTTAAGAGATGGTGATTTCTTCCTAAATATTGCTTCTGTCAAGAACTTAGTCTTCAATCATCAACTAGCAGATAATAGGTCTTATGGGAAGTATCCATATGATGAACATGTTCGCTATGCATTCTTACCATAGGCATGGTGAAAGGGGGAAATACAATGAACCTACAGCAACCATATTCTGGTGAGGCATTTCAACTGCAAACTAAAATTCTGACAGAGGATAATCCACATGATTTGGAAAGAATTGTAAATGATTACTTAGAGATATTGGCTTACAAAAAGACCTGTCGTGTTGTTGATATTACTTATCAGATGCGAAAAACACATCTTTTAAGTAGTTTATGTGGCTTATTTGGAAGTCAGCAAGTGGATGAGTACTCAGCCATGATTATCTACCAAGAACCAGCTCGATTTGAGTCGAGAATATTTGAAACAGAAGAAGCACCAGAGGAGGAAAATTAATCAATGACCACACTAATGCAACTGTCACTATGGGTTAACAATATTGCTTATGACATTAAGACACTACGTTTTTTTAGGATAGTCTCCTTTATTATTAGTTTAGTTCTTGGTTTGGTTGGTTTCTATAGCTATCTCATGCTCTATCAGACACTTTTATTTGCCTACGGTGTTCATTTTATGGCTATTGCCTATACACCATATGTTTTCTGTGCCTTGATTGTAGCCATTTATCAGCTACTTACTGGTAAGAGACGTGAACGTATCAAAAAAGCAAAGCGTATCCTTATGTTTAGTCTTCTTCCTATTTGTTTGATGAACACCTGGGGCTTTATCACGCTAGTGACTTGGGGGCTTGCATGGGTTATGGCCAAACTAGAATATAACCATAGAAAACGAGCTGTTAAGATCGTATCATTCTTCTCAAAGGAATATTCACCTCTTTTTGAAAAGAGATTGGCTAATCGAAGCAACTATTATGCTTATCAATCTGCTTATCGTCTTCTAGACTTGATTCAGGTGTCAGCTTATGAAGAACTCTTTAAGGAAGAAGTGACAGAAAAAGATTATAAAGCTGGTCTCGTTGTTAAAGAGTTACACCGTACTTTCAGAATTAAAGGTGTACCTTTTTCTAAGGTAACAGTAACAGATAAACTCTATATTGCTCCCCCCAAAATGCCAATTATTGGCTTAAGGAGGTTTTAATATATGGTATCTTATCGTTTTAAACGAGATGGTCAGTATATTCAACGTGAACTAGAACTAGATTCTCTTAATGGTTATCAAGACCAAGTCTATCCGGAAAGCCTCGAAGAGCAAGTAGATTATTCAGCGTTTTACGATACCTACTATGACGGTTTTGGTGAGGACAGTATCTCACGTGAACAAGAGAAAAAACAAGGTCTCATTGCGCGTGGGAAAGAAAGGTTATCCAGTGTCAAGGAGGATGTGACAGACTATTATAACTTGCAAGTGGAACGTCACAAAGACTATTACTCAGATGAAGATTCATTTTGGATGCGAAAGCAACAACAAAAACGAAATCGAAAATTCATTAAACAAAGTATCTTTCTTGCCCTAGGACTATTACTTGTATTTGGTTGGTATTGGCTAACCGCACTACTTCATTAAGGGGGTGACTAAGATATTTGAAACGAATAGGTGATAAAGCTGCTCGTGTTCTTCTAACGATTTTTGGATTTAAGACAACAGTTATTATAGGAACGGTCTTAACTCTTGCTATTATTTTAGTTACGATTATTGCTGGTATCATGGGAACAGTCAGTTCTTCAGGTGATAAAGCTAAAAAGATTAGTTCTCAATGTGTAACCTACCAGAAAGACGGCGATGAAGAGGACGATGATGAAGAAGACGATGATGGCTCTAAGCCTCAATCGACTTCTACTAAAACAGATTCAGCATCTGCAGGCGACTCTGATCCCTTTACGAAGGGAACAAAAGCCTATGAAAATGCCCACAAAGTCTTTGTGGCCTTTGTGAATGCTGGATTGTCTGGGGAATCTGCTGCAGGTGCTGTTGGTTGGGCAAACTCTGAAGGGAGCTATGACATCATTGGACGTGCCCAAGGGCATTATGGTGGTGGTATCAATGACTCCATTTCTAAGGGGGCTGTGCCAACGACAGGTGGTACATCTAACACACTTGGTGGTGGTGGAATCTTCCAGTTTGACCCCTACACGAAATACGCACCTCTAAATAGTCCGGACTGGGAAGATGCGGATAAGATGGTTGCCTTTGTTATTGATGCCATCTCAAAAGGTGACTGGAACCCAGCCTATGACGAATCTGGCCATAACTGGTCATTCCAGGAGTTTGCGAAACAAACCAATATCGATGAAACTGCTATGTCATGGAATGCCTACGAACGAGGTAATATGGCTTATGTCAAACCAGACCAGAAGAAGGCGGATGCAAGGAAGTTTGCGGAAGTCTTCGAAGCAAATAAATATAAGTACGATGATGCCAAGTTCCAAAAGGCGTTTGGTGGTGATGGAGCTTCTTCCTATAACTCCTCGTCAAGTAGTCAAGGTTCAGATGATGATGACGGTGAGGACGATGAAGAAGATAGCGACAACGAAGATGATGATAGCGATAACAATAGCAGTTCAAGTAGTTCATCAAGTGACTCTAGCAACAAGGATAGCAAAAAAGACAGTGATAAAGACAAAAAGTCTATTGATACTGATAAGGCTATCAAGTGGTATAAGGATAAGCTAGGGAAGGTCAAGTATTCTCGTGATGCTCGTACTGGGCCAGATAGCTATGACCATTCATCTGCTCTATACTATGCCCTTGTTGATGGTGGTGCTAAAGAATCTGGATCTCCAGTAGATACCGATTTAGAACACGACTGGTTGAAAGACAATGGTTATGAGTTAGTGTATGAGGGTGCCTGGTCGTCTAAAGATGATGTTCAAAACCGTGAAAAAGGAGATGTCATTATCTGGGGTACGAAAGGTAGTAGCTCTGGAGATAAAGGACAGACCATGCTCGTTGAGGATAAGGAGAATATTATCCAATGTTCCCCATCGACAGATGGGATTGCTGAAAACAATTATGGTCAATATCGAGACCGTATTACTATGGACTACGGAAAAGTCTATGTTTATCGTCCAAAAGAGTCAAAAGACAAGAAGGATAAGGATGATGACAAGGAAGAAGTAGATGCAGATACGTGTGGAGATAGCGATAGTAGTAATCTTAGCACAGATACAGGTCAGCCACTTGATGTCCCTTATACCATTACCCAACTTTTCGGTGCATCAGCTAATGCTGGTGGTCCAAATGCGGGTTCAGGACACACAGGAATGGACCTTGCAGCACCAGAAGGCTCTCCAATTTATGCCGTAACAGACGGTGAAGTAGTAGAGGTCAATGAAGAGGCGATGAATATCGACGGTAACCACGTGATGCACACTCTTCCAGATGGCACTATTATTTATTATGGACATATGCGTGATGTTCCTCTTGTTAAGAAAGGGGATAAGGTTAAAAAAGGCCAACTTATCGGATATGTTGGACAAACGGGTGCAGCTACTGGACCACATATTCACTTTGAACGTCGGAAAACGAAAGTCTTCCAGTATGGTGATTTCTTGAGTCCAGCATCAATTATTTTAGGAGATACCCAACCACAAGTTGGTATGGTGATTGATCCTAAGACACAAAAAGGTGGAGCACCATCTAAAGAATAAATCAAAAAGGAGAAAAAGAGTATAAATGAGTAAACAATCAAAAATTAATCCGAAAAGCATGTCATTATTGGCTGTACAAGGCCTAGACTGGTGTTTGCGAAAAGCTTTCTTATGGTTCTTTTTAATCATGGTAACACTTTTCTTGAATGTCCTTTTTAAGACAATGCCAGGTCAACAAGCATTATTATTTATTAGTGTTATCGAAGGCATTTATCTAGCAGCATTCACGTTTAGAGTCATTCAAAAATATAGAAATGGTAGTGAATTTTTGGTTTATACCGTCTTAACTAGTTTCATTGAGATGATAACCTTGTGTGTTCTTTTGTTGAGGCCAACACAGATTACAGAGGCTAAAGTAACTTATATTTTAGTACTATCAGTTACTAGTCTCATTCTTTATGTTGTAGGTTCAAAATTAAGCTTGATCTTATTTAAACGTTATCTATTCAAGAATGTTATCGATGTGGAGTATCTAGGTTTGAAGAAATCTACTGAAACTAACTCAGATAACGAACATTCATTTATTAATGATATTGAGTTAACAGGCTATGGCACTAATGCTCAAATGACAATGATTAATAAGAATGCTATCAAGCCGGAGTATAGGTCGATTGTTGAGGTTACTAATATGGAATATGAGAAAGTTATTTCTCCTCGTTATTATAGAGAGGGAACTGCTCTAGGTAAGCCTCGAGGGAATATCAAACATACGTTTGAGATGGAAGATACGCTATATCATCTTCATTTCAACTTCCATCTATTTGGAATCAATAGTAGGTTTTCTCCAAGTTATCTACCCCTAATTGACCTAACTGTTAGTGAAAATAATGCAAAATAATACATAAATATAATTATGTAAATACAAAAAGGGAGTCAAAAGATGGCTCCTTTTTATTGGTTATATTGCTTAAGTAGAATAGGAGAGGACAGATTTAATAATTTAAAAAGACCAGCTCCTTTCACTATTAGGATAGCTGAACTGCACCTCTACCTGAAGCGGATGAACCGCAACCTTTGAATGAGTCGTCACCGGCTCAAACTCAGTCTCAACCTTTATTTAATTTTACTAAACCCGAAGTGTTAAAGTCAATTTATAAGGTACAAATGAATTTTAATGGTATTTCTCAAAAAGTTTTATCAGCTATAGCTGATAAACAAAATAGAAATCCTAGGTAATTTTTAAACTATCAAATACCTTATCAAGTTTTTCTGAGTTACGTAAAATGTCTAGCTTAACTTGACAATCGAGTAAAATAAATAATCATCAATATTCATAAGCAAATCAATTTAAAATCGGTTAATCTTTTTATTTTCAACGAAGCCATTACTCATAAATTCAACAAATAATAGGAATTGATTAATTATTATAAGCGGCTAAAAGTGCCAGTGGTCCATAGAAAGCCCTTTTCCAAGTATATTCTAAAGCAATTTAAAATGATATAATGAAGGAAATAAATCTTTGTGAGGAAAATAAATGTCAGAACATGTACAAAGGCAAGAGTTGCATAGAAAGATATGGGCAATTGCAGACGAAGTTCGTGGTGCAGTAGATGGTTGGGATTTTAAACAATATATTTTGGGAATTCTATTTTATCGTTTTATCAGTGAAAATTTCAAAACATATATTGAAGGTGGAGATGAATCAATAAAGTACGAAGAGGTTTCTGAAGAACTAATTACACCTGAGGTTCGAGATGATGCTATTAAAACCAAGGGTTATTTTATTATGCCTTCTCAATTGTTTTCTAATGTTGTCAAAACTGCACGACAAAATGAACACTTGAATACAGATTTAAAGGAAATCTTTGATGATATTGAATCAAGTGCAATTGGTTATGCTAGCGAACATGACATTAAAGGACTTTTTGATGATGTAGATACCAGAAGTAATAAGCTTGGTAGTACAGTCCCAGAGAGGAATCAGCGTTTAACGCTTATTCTGGAAGGAATTGCGAGCCTTGATTTTGGAAACTTTGAAGATAATCACATTGATCTCTTTGGTGATGCTTATGAGTACCTAATATCTAATTATGCTTCTAATGCTGGAAAATCAGGTGGAGAATTCTTTACACCACAAAGTGTATCGAAACTCTTGTCACAGATTGTTATGCTTGGTAAGGATGAAAAGAATAAAGTCAACAAGATTTACGATCCCGCCTGTGGTTCGGGTTCACTACTCTTGCAAGCTAGAAAACAGTTTAATGAGCATGTAATAGAAGATGGTTTTTTTGGTCAAGAAATTAATATGACTACGTATAATCTAGCTCGCATGAATATGTTTTTACATAACATCAATTATGACAAGTTTAGCATTGAGAGAGGTAATACTTTACTTGACCCTAAGCATGGGGACGAGAAGCCATTTGATGCGATTGTGTCGAACCCACCATACTCAATCAAATGGATAGGAAAAGATGATCCAACGCTCATCAATGATGATCGCTTTGCACCTGCTGGAGTCTTGGCCCCAAAATCAAAGGCTGACTTTGCTTTCATTATGCATAGCTTGTCATATTTGTCGAACAAAGGACGGGCGGCTATCGTAACTTTCCCCGGTATTTTCTATCGCAGTGGTGCAGAGAAAAAAATACGTCAATATTTAGTAGACAATAACTTTGTAGAAGCGGTTATTCAGTTACCTGACAATTTATTCTACGGAACTTCTATTGCGACCTGTATTCTGATTTTGGCAAAGAATAAGTCGACGAATGATGTTCTTTTTGTTGATGCTAGTAAGGAATGCAAAAAAGAGCCTAATAATAATGTCTTAGACCCTATCAACATCAAGAATATCCTTAAATTATTCGCTGATTATCAAAGTGTGGATTATAAAGCAGCCCTCGTTGGTAATGATGTGATTGGTTCAGAGCAGGATTATAACCTTTCTGTATCAACCTATGTCGATAAAGAAGATACACGTGAGAAGATTAAAATTGATGTGCTCAATAAAGAAATAGCAGAGACCGTTTCAAAAATTGACCACCTACGTTCAGAAATTGACAAAATCGTAGAGGAACTGAGCTATGGTAAATGATGTGATTCTCTATAAAACAGATGATGGCAAGTCCGCTATTGAACTTCATTTGGATAATGGAACGGTCTGGCTGAGCCAACAAGAATTAGCTGAGCTCTTTCAAACTTCCAAACAAAACATTAGTAAACATATAAAGGCTATATTTGAAGATGGTGAATTATCGGAGGAGGCAACTGTCAACTATAAGTTGACAGTTCAAAATGAGGGAAGTAGAAGTGTTCAGAGAAATGTTGCTTACTATAATCTCGATATGATTTTAGCGATTGGCTATCGTGTACGATCCCCGCGAGGAATTCAGTTTAGACACTATGCTTCGACAGTCTTGAAAGAGTATCTGATCAAGGGCTTCGCTATGGATGATGAGCGCTTGAAAAACTTGGGTGGGGGCTCTTACTTTAAAGAACTTCTTGAAAGAATCCGAGACATTCGCTCAAGTGAAAAAGTCTTTTACCGTCAGGTTTTGGATCTCTTTGCTACATCAAGTGACTACAATGCAAATTCACCAGAGGCAAAGAAATTCTTTGCGACGGTGCAGAACAAGATGCATTATGCCATTCACCACAATACTGCCAGCGAACTTATCTACAATCGTGTTGATAGTGAAAAGGAGTTTATGGGCTTGACTATTTTTAAGGGAGACCTCCCTACTCTATCTGAAGCGAAAGTTGCTAAGAACTATCTGACAGAGAAGGAACTCCGTGGGCTTAATCAGCTTGTATCGGGATATCTAGACTTTGCTGAAAGACAGGCAGAGCGAGAAGAAGTCATGACTATGGCTGATTGGGTGACACATGTGGATCGAATCCTTCTCGCTACTGGAGAAGTCTTGCTGGATAACAGTGGCTCTATCTCTCGTGAACAGATGAAACATAAGGTAGACAAGGAATATAAGAGCTATCAATCCAAGACTCTTAGTCAAGTCGAAAAAGACTACCTCAAGGAAATCAAAGGTATTGAGAATATTGCAAAGGAAGGAGGTAACTGATGAATATCCTAGAAGAAATCCATAACTGTCCCGTTGAGTGGAAAGAGTTGGGGGAAGTAGTAGATTATGAGCAACCAACCAAATATATTGTATCAAGTAAATCTTATGCTGACAGTTATGAAATTCCTGTTTTAACTGCAGGACAATCATTTATCTTAGGTTATACAAATGAAAAAGACGGTATTTATCATGCTAGCAAAAACAATCCTGTTATCATTTTTGATGATTTTACTACATCAAAACAATGGGTAGATTTTAAATTTAAAGTAAAATCATCAGCAATGAAAATGTTAACGATAAAGGATGAATTTAAAAATGAAGTTTTATTACGCTATGTATGGCATTATTTGGGTACAATAACTTATAAACCAGATCAACATGGTAGACAATGGATTGGAACTTATTCAAAGTTTCTTGTTCCAATTCCTCCTCTAAAACTTCAAGAAAAAATCGTGCAAATACTTGACAAATTTACTGATTATGTTACAGAATTGACCTCAGAATTGACCTCAGAATTGACCTCACGTAAAAAGCAATATTCTTTTTATAGAGATAAACTCTTATCATTTGAGGATGAGATTTATCAGGTTGAGTGGAAGTCTCTTTCGGAAGTAGCAAAAGATTTTGGTCGAGGGAAATCAAAACATAGGCCTAGAAATGATGCAAGATTATATGGTGGTGATATACCGTTCATACAGACGGGAGATATAAGAGAGGCTGGTAAATGGATTGAAAACTATTCTCAAACTTATAGTGCTTTTGGATTACAACAAAGTAAGCAGTGGGAAAAGGGAACATTGTGTATCACAATTGCTGCTAATATAGCGGAAACTGGATTATTAGGATTTGATGCGTGTTTCCCTGATAGTATTATAGGGTTTGTTGCAAATCCAAAATTTGCCATTACAGAATATGTTTACTATTATTTAAATTCAATAAAAGATTATCTTGCAAATAAGAGTTATGGTAGTGCACAGGATAATCTTAATTTATCTACATTTTCATCATTGAAAATTCCAGTCCCTTCTCTCGAAATCCAATCTCGTATTGTTCAAGTTCTGGACAATTTTGATACGGTTTGTAATGACCTAAAAATCGGACTTCCCAAGGAGATAGAACTGCGTCAAAAACAGTATGAATATTTCCGAGATAAACTCTTGACATTCGTCGCCGAAGGCGAGTACACTGACAGTACAGTACAGTACAGACAAGACCTGATTAGGCTCTTGACTTGGGTATTTGGCCCAATTCGAGTGAAGTTGGGACAAGTTGTCAATTTACAACGTGGGAAACGCCTTGTTAAAAAACAATTAACTGCTGCAGGAAGTTTCCCAGTTTATCAAAACAGCTTGACACCTTTAGGATACTTTGAACAATCAAACAGGGTAAAAGAAACCAGCTTTGTGATTTGTGCTGGAGCGGCCGGTGAAATTGGATATAGTGATACAGACTTTTGGGCGGCGGATGATGTTTATACATTAGAGACATCAGAAGATATTTCTGATAAATTTATGTATTATGTCTTGTTAAGTAAGCAAGATAGACTCAAATCACAAGTTCGAAAGGCTAGTATTCCTAGATTATCTAAGGATGCTATTGATAAAGTTACTTTTTATTTACCATCCTTTACTGAACAAGAAAGAATTGTCTCCATTCTTGACAATTTCAACACCTTAACCACTTCTATTTCAGAAGGTCTTCCTAAAGAGATAGAACAGAGACAGAAGCAGTATGCATACTGGCGAGAACAATTGTTTAATTTTGATTTATAGAAAAAATAGGAAAGGCATATGGCAAAAGCGCTAAGTGATATTGCACAAGAGTTAAAAGCTTCGAACCAGAAAGTTCAGCTAATCTACGCATTTAATGGGACGGGTAAGACCAGGCTCTCTAAAGAATTTGCTAAGTTGTTTCAAGCTGAAGAAGGCGGTCTTACGAGAGATAAGATTCTTTATTATAATGCTTTTACTGAGGACTTGTTCTATTGGGATAATGGTCTTGACAGCAATCAAGATTTTAAACTGAAGATTCAACCAAATTCTTTTATATCTTGGATTATTCAAGAGCAGGGACAGGATCAGAATATTATTTCGCATTTTCAGCATTATACAAATGATAAAATGACACCTTCATTTCTTTTGTCAGATGGTCATATTCTTTTCACTATTCAAAGTGGTGATGGTGAGGATAGACTAAAGGAACAAATTAAGTTATCCAAAGGTGAAGAGAGCAATTTTATTTGGTCTATTTTTTATACATTGCTAGAGCTAGTTATTAGTGAGCTTGATATACTAGAACCTGATGAACGTAGTACTAGAGAGTTTGATGATTTAGAGTATGTATTTATTGATGACCCGGTTTCATCATTAGATGAAAACCACTTGATAGAAGTTGCATCAAATTTAGGTAAGTTAATTAGAACAAGTAAGTCTAATCTTAAATTTATAATAACAACTCACAATCCGTTGTTCTATAATGTCTTATATAATGAGTTAAAAAATATTAAACGGAATGAGAGATATAGTAAGAGAGCTATTGACGAAGAAACTGGAGAGAATAGAACCTATATTGACACCCGAAAGGTTCCTGATAGTAGTAGATTTAGATTTGAAAAATTAGGAGATGGGTCATATGAGCTGATAAAACAACCAGATGACTCTCCTTTTGCTTATCATAATTTTTTAAGAAAATCATTACATAAAGCTATAGAAGACAATTTGGTTTATAAATATCATTTTAATTTTTTAAGAAATCTTTACGAGAAAACAGCAACTTTCCTAGGGTATCAAAATTGGCAGGATTTATTGCCACGTGATAATGAAGGAAGTTTTAGTAACTATGAGTCAAGGATATTAAATATTTCTAGTCATTCTAAAGTATCAACCGAGGAAGATGAACTAGTAACCCCCCCAGAAACTGCGCTTTTGAAAAACCTGTTACAGCATTTAGAGAGCACTTGCAATTATAAGGAGTAATTATGTCTGAAAGCACATTGACTACAGCTATTGTGGAGTCAGATAATTTTATCATTTTAGAAAAGTATACCAAGATAGAACAGCCTAGTCAGTATCAGACAGAGGCGGACTTGGAGAAGGAGCTGATTGCTGACTTGTGCCAGCAAGGATACGAGTATCTTACTTATTTGACGACCCCAGAGGCGCTTTTGGCTAATCTCAAGACCCAGATGGAAGTTCTGAACAATGTGGTTTTTACAGATGCTGAGTGGTTGCGCTTCTTGGATGAGTACCTCAATAAACCCAGTGACAGTTTGATTGATCGTACCAGAAAACTTCATGACAACTATATTTATGATTTTATCTTTGATGATGGGCATATCCAGAATATCTATCTATGGGATAAGAAAAATATTAGTCGAAACAAACTGCAAGTCATTAATCAAATGAAGCAAGTTGGTACTAGTAGCAATCGTTATGATGTAACCTTGTTGGTAAATGGATTGCCTCTGGTACAAATTGAGCTTAAAAAACGTGGAGTTGCGATTCGAGAGGCCTTTAATCAGGTGCACAGATATAGTAAAGAGAGTTTCAATGAGGAGAATTCTCTCTTTAAGTACCTTCAGATTTTTATCATCTCAAACGGAACGGATACTCGGTATTTTGCTAATACGACCAAGCGAGATAAGAATTCTTTTGAGTTCACCATGAATTGGGCTTTGAAAAATAATAATCCTATTAAGGACTTGAAGGACTTTACAGCAACTTTCTTGAGTCAACAGACCTTGTTAAATGTCTTGATAAATTATTCTGTATTTGATACTAATGATACTCTTCTTATCATGCGTCCTTATCAGATTGCGGCAACTGAGAGAATCATCTGGAAGATACGTTCAGCTATTGCTTCAAAAATCAAAAGCGGTCCTGATACAGGTGGTTATATTTGGCATACTACTGGTTCAGGGAAGACCCTGACAAGTTTTAAAGCTGCTAGACTTGCTACTGAGATGGAAGAAGTAGATAAGGTTTTCTTTGTGGTGGACCGCAAGGACTTGGATTATCAAACAATGAAGGAGTACCAGCGATTTTCACCTGACTCTGTTAATGGTTCCAATAGCACAGCGGGTCTTAAACGCAATATCGAAAAAGACGATAATAAAATAGTCGTGACAACTATTCAGAAGCTCAACAACTTTATGAACAGTGAGAGTCAACATGAGATATATCAAAAGCAAGTAGTTTTCATCTTTGACGAATGTCATCGTTCCCAGTTTGGTAAAGTACAGATGCGACTCAGACTGAAGTTTAAGAAGTATTGCCAGTTTGGATTTACAGGGACACCTATTTTACCTGATAAATATGATGCCTCTGGTAAACTAATTCAGAAGGGAAATGCATTGGGGACAGATACAACCGTATCTGTTTTCGGGCGTGAATTACATGCTTATGTATTAACTGATGCGATTAGAGATCAAAAAGTCTTGAAGTTCATGGTTGATTATAACGATGTTCGACCACAGTTCAAGGCAATCGAAAGCGAGCAGGACTTGACCAAGTTGTCTGCGGCTGAAAATAAAAAAGCTCTGCTTCATCCAACTAGAATTGCTGAAATCTCTAGTTATATCTTAGAACATTTTGCTCAAAAGACGCATCGATTTTCTGATAAAGGCTTCAATGCTATGTTCGCTGTTTCAAGTATCGATGCAGCGAAAGCCTATTATCAAGAGTTACAAAAACAGCAAAAATATTCTGATAAACCATTGAAGATTGCAACTATTTTTTCTTATGCTGCTAATGAGTCGCAGGCGGCTATTGGAGAAATTGATGATGAGAGCTTTTCACCGACAGATATAGCGGATATTAGTAGTAAGGAATTTTTAGCTAGTTGTGTATCCGATTATAACCGGCTGTTTGGAACTAATTTTACGATTAATAGTAAGGATTTTCAGAATTATTATCGTGATTTGGCTAAGCGTGTCAAAAATCGTGATGTGGATCTCTTAATTGTAGTTGGGATGTTCTTAACAGGTTTCGATGCACCTACCTTAAATACTCTTTTTGTAGATAAAAACTTAAGGTATCACGGTTTGATTCAAGCTTTCTCTCGAACCAATCGGATTTATGATGCAACTAAGTCTTTTGGTAACATTGTAACATTTCGGGATTTAGAGCAGGCCACAACTGATGCCATTAAATTATTTGGGAAGACAGAGACAGCAGAAATTCTGTTAGAACGGCCTTATCAAGACTATATGACTGGTTTTACAGAGGCGGGGGAAGATCAAAAAGGCTATATGGCTGTTGTTCAAGAGTTACAAGAAAAATTCCCAGACCCACAGACTATTATTAAAGAGAGTGATAAGAAAGAATTTATTTCTTTATTTGGTCAATTTCTTCGTCTCGACAATATCTTGCAAAATTATGATGATTTCATGAGCCTGAAAGCATTACAAGAACTTGATATTTTAGATAAAAAGGCGGTAGAATCCTTCAAGAAACGTTACCATATGGATGATGCGACTTTAGCAGAATTAGCTCAGTTAAGTATTCCAAGTATTAGGGAAATTCAAGATTACCGTTCGACTTATAATGATATTAAGTCTTGGTATGATAATGAAGGTCGTAATAAGGAAGATGGCCATTCTAAAGTAGACTGGGATTCGGTTGTCTTTGAAGTTGAATTGCTAAAATCACAAGAAATCAATCTTGATTATATCTTGGAACTCATTTTTGAAACAAATAAAAAAGTTTCAAATAAAGATGTACTTGTTGAAGAAATTACCCGAACTATTCGAGCAAGCCTTGGTAATCGTTCTAAGGAAGATTTGATTGTCGATTTCATTCATAAAAGTGATTTAGATAATTTTTCGGATAAATCGGATATTATTGAGCAATTCTTTGTATTTGCACAACACGAACAAAAAAGAGAGGCAGAAGATTTAATTCGGGTTGAGGGATTAAATGAGCAATGTGCTAAGCGTTATATTCAAACCTCACTGAAGCATGGGTATGCTAGTGAAAATGGTAATGATTTGAATGAAGCTCTTCCAAAAATGAGCCCTCTAAATCCACAATATCGTACAAAAAAACAAATCGTCTTCCAAAAAATCAGTAGTTTTGTTGAAAAATTTAAAGGTATTGGTGGGGAACTTTAATTCTTGTTTCAACTAATCACTAGATAAAAGATTTTTTGAGTTGTTGTTCGTGCATAAAATATTGATTAAGCCTCTAACTTATATTACTTAGGGTTTGTTTCTAAGCACGAAAAACCTCGATAATCTCTACTATTTTTTACCCACTACAGAAATTATAGAGCCATAAAAGTCAGGATTTTTCCTGGCTCTTTGATTTATAAGAGGTATCATAGGTGATAAATACAAAGATTATTATATACTAGGTTTCTTTCGGGTTGAAATTGTTTAAATGTTATAATAGTGGTGGGAATGGAATTAGGAGGGTATGGTTATGCCTAAAAAAATACTTTTTGCGGTTCTGATGGTTGTCTCATTGTTCTTGTGCAGTTCTGCAGTTAATAAGGCAATTACCTATGATAATGATTTCATTATTTCGTTGGCTAGGGGGTTAGATAAACGGTGGGAGGATGCCGCATCAAATTACGAGGATACTACGTCGTACTATGAAAAGGCAACACAACTTGAGTTATCGGAAGTTGGAAGATATAAGGAAAAAACTTTTAAGGACAACAAGCTTAAGAAATTAGCTATTGAATATATAAATGTTCTTGAGGATTCAAAAAAATTAACATCGAAGGAAAATGATCATTACTCTTCTGATCGTTGGGTTGAGTATAGAAAAAAGAGATATGAATTGATACTTGATATTCATTCAAGGAAGAAGATACCAGTCCAGGATACCAGGAACTTACGTGATATACTAGACATAGGAATAAAAGTAAAACAAACAAAAGAAATAATCCAAGAATTTAAAAAAATTTTTAAGGGGAACAACTTTACAATCAGTAAAAGTAGCGAAAATAGTGATGAATTGAATTGTTCTGGTACATTTGAGAATACTACCAATTATTATCTAAGTTATGTGCCTATGACTATTGTAGCTTGCAATAAGAATGGTACGGTATTTTTTAGCACGCATTATGCAGTCATCACTGAGTGGAGAGAAGGAACAACTAAAGAATTAAATTTAACAGTTTATGATCCAAATCATGAATTCAATGAAATCAAAGTATCGTTGGATGAAAAATATCTCCAATTTAGATAAATCATTTTAGGTATTACTGTGAAACAAAAAAAGGGGGGGGTGTCACTCCCTTTTTCTTTTATATAAATGATGTTATACTGAGCTCATGAAAAAAGATTATAAATACATTATTATTTTAGTGGTCATTTTCCTCGCTCTTGGAGTCATGTTTTTGGTCTCTGCGTTAATGAAGAAGAATGAACCTAAGAAAAAAGCAACACCCCTTAGCACCGAACAGGTGATTGAAGATTCCTCCTCGGAAAATATTCCAAAGGAAGATAAGTATGAGAGATGGCGTAAAGAGGCACTTGCGACCTTAGAAACACAAACACCTGCAGGTGATGCTGATACGCAAACTGTAAAGAATGCACTGAAAGAAATGTGTTCTTATGTTGAGACAGTTCAGAACGTAACCGATGTTAAGCCAGATTATCAAAATCACTTAACGATCACTAGCACTAAGATGCAGTATGAGCTTGTAGCGAAATTCATGCTAGGTTATAAGTACTCTGATGCTAAAACGCAAGTATTTAATGCCAAAGCAGATAATGTTCGTCAGTTTGTCCTTGAGGTTGCTAACCCAGATGGTGCGAAACTCTATTTCTGTGGGAATTACGTTATGGGAACAACTCAAATAGAAGTAACATCAGTTCATGGAGTAGCTGAAGCTGATCATGCTGAACATGGACATGACTAAACGTAGTCAATCCGTCTTACATATCTTGTTTAGCTTCATCAATAGATGGAGCTTTTCTTTATATATTTAACTCTAATAGGGATTTTTGTCCTTGTGTAAGTGCATATCTTCTTAATCCTTGATATAATAGTGCCATAGCACAGGGATTAAAGAATTGGTGATAATAAGAGAATAGGATTAAAGAACGATTGGAGATGAGGAGTCATGGAAAAAGAAACAAAGCGTCTTTTAAGGAAGTTGGTCAGAGTATTTGACGGACAGACTAAGGAATATCTTTTAAAATATACTGATGAGGTTTCTGAGCTAAATATTGAAGAACAAAATAAATTAGCTCAAGAGTTGCCTGCTAGACACTTAAGTGCTGAAATTTTAAGTGATATTCAACGAATTAAAAATGGTGAAGAGCCACGTTTCTTTACTAAGGATGGACAATATAAGGGACTATGTGTTGAAGAATACAAGCAGCGTGATTTTATGACTCGTCAGCAACGATACGTTCTAAGTTGGGCGTTCGGAATGCTACTCTTTTTAGCAGTCTTTACAATTGTATCTTGGAACTTTGTTCCCAACGTTATCCAAAAAATGGAAACTAGTACATCACTATTGAACTATACTGAGAACTATGGTACTCGTCCTGAACAGGGCTTTGCAATGGTTGTATGTGGCGTCTTATTGATATTACTTTCGGTAGTTGTTTCACTAGTATGTTTGAAGAGGTATCGTAAAAATACTGAAGAATCTATCAATGTTGTATTAACCGATGATTTGAGATTATAAAAGCTGAGGCTTAAGCTTTGGCTTTTTTGGTGTTTTTAAACTTGATCGCTACATGTTACTGGGAAAATGTAGAGTGTCATAATGAGACTTCACGGTACTTGGTATTTCCTAATTAAATAAATATATAGCCAGATTACTTTCAATGTTACATAATAAAAAGATAAAAGTACATGTAACTCGCACTTCATTATTAATTTGTTTGTACATGGTCGAATACAGGAACAGGTGCATTGTTATTGCGCTTGTTTTATATATCTATATTGATAAAATATAATCATGAGATAAATAAAAAACTAAGGGAACAGAATTCAGTATCATTTTGATTTAATAGTCTTTCTGTTTTATCTAGCAAAAGAGATATTTGGTTTAGCTAGATAAAGTAATCAAGGACTTTTAGTATAATGTGACGAATTCGGAAATGAAAGGGAAAAGTAATGTTTGATAAGTTAGATTATAGTATGAAGATGATGGCTCGAGAAATTGAAGGCCTAGAATTTGTTGAAGGAAAATACCTTCTGGATCCTAATGACCCTAAAGCTTTTAATTCGATGGAGGAAATTGAGCTTTATAAGGAATTGGCGAAGAAGTCAGCTATTGAGTTTCTTAAGGAAGAACCAGAATATTCTTCAAATCCATTTGAAGAGCTTATGAAAGATTGAGGAGAAGTAGCATAGCCTATGGCTCCGTTACTAGAACTTCAATACAATTTATTGATAACAAATGGCAATTCACCATAGTTAATTATAGTTGTTAGTACTTGGGAGGTAAAAAATGACTTCAGTAACAAACCGAATAAAGGTAGTGAAACAGCCTAGAGGTGGTTACATACCATTGAAGCAGTTTTCAGAGATTACCTTAGATGACGGAAAAACCTTGAATTCAGATGAGTCTGTATCGCCAGGACTTGTTGGTCTGGCTGTAGACTATCTAACACGTTTGATGAATGGTGCTCAGCCCAAAGAAGCGTTTAAGATTTCTTTAAATGGAGCGTATCTGGTGGGTGAATTTGATAAGGCTATTTCACTATTAGACCAAATTGTTGGACTAGATAATCAATCAATTGCTGCTGCATGTATTTTGGTGGGCTACGATGTTGCTTTTAGAGCAGGCCCTACTCGTTTTATCACAGTTGATACTATTCATGCTGATGAAACCACGATTGAAAATATTCGTATCATGGTACAGCGAAGTCTACACTTCTTTGAAATCTATGGGCCGATCACTTTAGATGGATTTACATTCGACTCTGCATATACGGACACAATCACATCAGGTGATGGAGATTACTTAACCAAGGATACTCTTTGGGATTTCAAGGTCATAAAATCAAAACCGAATAAGGACTATACGCTGCAGGTTCTTATATACTATTTAATGGGGATTCGTTCCGATCAACCAGAGTTCTTGAGTATATCAAAGCTAGGTTTCTTTAATCCACGACAAAATATAGTTTATCAGACGGCTATTGCTGATATTCCTAAGGAAGTTATTGAGACCGTTGAAAAAAATGTTATTGGCTATCCAGATTAGATAGTCTGGATTTTGGAGGTTTAACATGGAAATAGATCGTTACTGTAATAGTTGTCTTGGATACTATTCGTATGATATTGATGAAACAGATATTTACGAAAAGTGTCGTTGGTGTGGATCAGAAGATACTGAAGAAGCCTGAAGTTAAAGGTCTCCCAATACTATTTCCTCTCTTTACGTTCATATCAATAATGTTTGATAGAGAAGTACGGTACCAGATGTTCATTTGGAAGGTAGAGTTATCAACACTAAATTTATCGCTTCATAGTAGGCTCTATAATTTCTGTAGTAGGTAAAACTACTGTAGAGATTATGGAGCTATTTTCTATTTTTGGGGATTAAATTTCCATAAAGCAGTTAACAGAAGAACAATAACTATGTTTGTTTCTGAATACCATTATGAACAGACTACATTATTACTCAAGTAGGATATGGAATGTTTTAAATGACAGGACGAGACCTTACCCCGTAATTGGCAATTTATATTAAAGGATAGTGCGAGCGTACTTGATGGAGTGTTAGAAGAGAATGAGGCGAGGAAGCTTATTAATTTGCAAACCAAAAGCACTGTCACTTCGCACTTAGTGCCAGCAGAATAATATATAAATAAACACCTCGCCCCAAGAATAGTGCTAACTTCAAGTAAAGAGAACTGCTGGATGGGCCATAAACGAGGAAGAGTTTATCATGATAACAAATCAAAGAGGAAGAACAGGTGCAACCCCTCCCTGTAACTTCAACTTTTGGATCACTATTGGCTGTATTAAAGACTAGGGAATTTATCAAGTAAACCTTGAGGTTGATAAAGCAACGTCTAAAAAAATAGTTCATTTTAAATGACTTTTGAAAATTTAGGGCTCTCTGCGCTTGCTCTTGTAATTTCCTCTGTGCTACACTAATCTTAGTTTAAGAAAAGACGATTCAAAAATCTATGAAAGGAGAAAATTATGAATACACCTCGTATTAACCGATTTTTAGGTGAGTGGTTGGACAGACAGACTAGCCCAGACTTTTTTAAAAAAGGTTTGATTCTTCTGAATGCATATGACTTTCTCGACAGTAAGGCGGATGCCATTCCTGGTCTCATCGCTCATAAAAAAAGCCCTCTACGTCAGCAATTAGATGAAGCTCTCGCTAGTCGTGGGTACTGTTATCTTAAGCCTATTGAAGTCAATGCTCAAAACTCCATTGAAGTAGAGAAGTACTATCGATTTGAAGCTACACCTAAAGGTTCCAATGAACCTATTCCTTACTATGGTCTAGGTGCGTACTTTATTTGCCGTGCTATATTCAATAATGAATTCGATATTGATTCTGGCTTTCAATATGATGACGAAGAACTCTTTTATGAAGACATTGGATTTGATGCTCTATTCCATAATAAACCTGTTTTTCTATTAGGAAATACGCCCTCTGATGATATGGAGGTATCTTGGCAAGATGTTGGAATCTCAATCCGTAGACGGGCCTTTAATTAGTTAGACATCGAATACAATCCACGAATAGATTACATAAGAGCAGTATGCTCTTTTTTTGTGTTTTCATAGGGTGTCACTGGGTTTGAGTCAGGGATGACTTTTGCTATTATCTGATTGTAATTTTTTTAGAAAGGAAATTGCTTATTTATGGATAAAAACAAACGTTCAATGATCCTAAAATCTGGAGCTTTTTTAACAGCCCTTGTAGCAACAGGTTTGGTTAATAATGGGGTATCAGCAGACGAAACTGCCGCACTAACTGGACCAACAGATAATGCTACTGTTGCGACTGGACACTCCGATACACTTCTTCCTCCCGCTTCATCAACATCAGCGACACCCGGTACCAATACCACAGATGTCCCAACTGCTGAAGCACCTAAAGTAACTGACGGTTCTACTGGTACAGGTGTAGCTACACCTACAACACCAAGTGTTACTACGCCAAATCAAGACGAAGGGAAGACATCAGAAACTTCTGTGGCTACACCTACGACTTCTGAAAATGCAAGTACAACTGCTGAAACGTCTACAGCTACCTCTGAAGGAAGTGAAGGAAACTCTACTTCTGATACAACTTCAACTGCATCAGAAACACCTACCCCTTCAGAGCACACAGTAACTGAAACTCCTACTAAGCCTAACGCTACGGATACTGCTAATACTAACCATAATAGTGAAAATAACACTAGCAGTAGCAGTGAAAGTTCAACAAATACTGTTAATGATAAAGGGTCAACGGTTGCCACACCAACTCCAGCACCAACTGAAGGGAATAACGCTTCAAGTTCTGAAGCACCTAGTGGCTCATCAACTTCAGCTGAATCTTCTTCAACAAGTTCAGAAACACCAAAAGTATCTGATGGAACATCTGGAACAGGTGTAAGTTTGCCAAGTAGCGAAGGAACAACATCTTCTGAGAAATCATCAACCTCTCCAGAACTGTCTGAAACTGCTACAAACACTCCTCATATTCTTGACGGAACCAATGGAACTGGTGTCTCTACACCATCTGAACATAAATCAGACAATCGTACAGAAGTAGCTTCAACTTCAGCAGCATCTTCAAACAAGGTAGTTGAGTCTCCTAAAACTGAAGAAACTCCTAAAGTTAGCGACACGAATGTTCAAGAAGCACCTAAACCAGGGGACGTTTCTCCTTCAACAAAACAGGTTGTACTTAATGTGACTCCTAGTCAACCAGTCGTCACAAATACTGGTTATAAAGTTGTCTCAACAAACAATAGTGATCTTGTCGTACAAAACTTCGATGGTTCTGTAGCCTCAGTTCCAGCTTCACAGGCAGGAGGAGCAGTGAATGAGGATGGAACTGTCTCTGTTAAGACCGAGGCAGGAGAAATGGTAACACTTCCTGAAACAGGGGAAGCTGGAACAAAACTTGTTACCTTTGGATTCTTGATTTTGGCAGCACTTGGTCTTCAACGTACAGCTGTAAAACAAGATAAATGGTACTCAAACTAAGAAAGGTGATTATTGAAAATGTTTAAAGACTCAAATAACACGAAAGGACATGGCTCTATTCGAAAAAATAAAGTCTATGGAGCAGTAGGTGTACTTGCACTCGGTGCTGCAGCAATCGTTGGAGGAACTTCTCAAGCATCCGCAGATGAAGTAACTGAAGCTCCTGTAAATTCAGAACCAGTGGCTACCTCACAAGCAAACGCAGACAGCCTTATGTCACAAGCTACAGCTGTTGCAACTTCAGATATCTCTACTCCAACAACCACAGCGACTGCAACAAACACTACTGATGCACAACCTACTGAAACAGTAGCAGAAGTAGCTACTACACAACCAGTAAGTACTAATGATAATAACGCTTACGCTGAAAAGGCTAATACATCTACTGAAGCTGAAAAGGTAACTATCGACAACACAGCTGTCACAGATGCAGTTGCTACTGCCAAAGACAGTGGTGTAAAAGTAACACAAGATGCTACGCAAGACAAAGGGACACCAACCACAAGTGAAGACCTCGCAACAAAGCAAGCTGAAATCAAGGCCGACCAAAATGAACAAGTAGCTACAATCAAACAAGCTACCCAGGACGCATCTGGACGCCAATCAGCCTATGATGCAGCTGACAAAGCACACGATACACTTGAAACTCAAGTAGACAAAGCGGTTAAAGATAGTAATGGACTTATTAAAGCTGAAGCTACTGAAATCTCAAGTGGGGATGGTAATAATGTAGGTGATTACAACACCTATACTGAACAGGTTAACAAGCAGATTGCTTCGAACAAAGAAACCATCGACAAATTTAACAAAGATTATGCTGCTATGAAGGATAATGCTAACGTTAATGTTGATGGACGTGTGACAACACAAAATGTTGATCAATTGACTTACGGGAACTCTGTTCAAAATGGTAGTGTTAATCCAGACGGAACCTTCTCATTCACGCACGATATGAATGACTCAGCTAATGATAGCTTAGGTGTTTTGGGTACAGGTACCCTTAATGGTAAGGTTAATTTCACGTCTGCAGCTAACGGAGACGGTTCGACAACCGTAACACTTAATAGTCTCGATTTGTGGAACTATTCCTATACAAGTAACCGTCCAAATACTGGTGTTAACCAAAATCTTAACTACCACGTTTACACAGACGGAGAAGAAATCTACTCAGTAAACCATGATGGTAACTCAAGCTTTGCGGAAGATATCAACCGTAGTATTGCACTTAACAAGTCCTATGTCTTGAAACCAGGCGAGACTACTGGTATTATCCCAATTCTTAACATTGATGATAACTGGATTATCAATACGCATGGTCAGTTGAGTCTTGATTTCACTAATGCAAACGTGGTTCCATCAGCTACAGTTAAAAAGGTTAGTGAGCCTGTTAAACCAGAAATTCCATCTGTAAGCTATCATGATTACAAGATGGACTACCAACCAACTGTTACTAAAACAGTTCTCAATAGCGACGGTGAAAATGTTAATGGTAAAATGATTCCTAAGAATGATGAACATACCTATGTTTTGAATAATGGAAACATCTTTGCTAATGCTAAAGTTGGAGACACTGTGACAACTCGTGATCCACTTGAATTTGGAGAAGTTCCTAACATCGAAGCCAACAAAGCTGAAAATGAGGCTAAAGGTTGGAACGTTGACTATGATGATGCTTCTAAGACCTACACATTTACTGCCAAATACGATGGTAAAGCTCTTGAAGCACCTACAATCAAGTTCGTAGCAACTGACGATAACGGTTTCTACGATAATACTTATAAATCTGGTCGCAACGGTTATGAGACCTTCTCTAATACTGTAACTAACAAGACACCAACGGCTCCAAAACCACATAAGTCTGTTACAGATTCAAAAGGAAATGACATCGACGGTAAGACTACTGAAGATGATAAAGTAACCTTCCATTTGACGACTGACTATAGCCCATACAAAGATATGGCTGCATCTAAACAAGCACTTAAATTTGCACTCCTTGATGATGTGCAAGATGGGGCCTTCACTGTAGATGAAGATGCTATTACTATAGTCGATAGCAATAACAATGATGTCAAAAACCTTTTTGATATGTATCACGTACTTTCAGATGAAGGACGTACTGATGCCATCAACAAGATCCTAGATGAATCTGGTCTTAACCCAATTGGTGAGTTCTATCTCTGGGTAGCTAAAAATCCAGTTGATTATTACCAAGACTACATTCTAAAAAACAATAATGTAACAGTTAATCTCCCTGCTACATTGCAAGTCCCTGCAGGTACTACTGTAGAAAATGATTTCTATCAGATTGATTTTGGTAATGCCTATAAATCAAATCTTGTTTCATTCGATACACCACCAGCAGCACCAGTAGGAGAGTCTGGCGGACCTACTTCTACCCCAGTAACACCAGTAGAAGAAGTGCCTGTCCAACAACAAGCTATCAAAGTTCTTCCTAACACTGGTGAAAAATCAACTTCAGCTATTGCTACAGTAGGTACAGTTGTTCTAACTACTGCACTAGGTATGCTTGGTTTCTCAAAACGTAGTAAAGAATGCTAAGATACCACCCACTTCTTAAAAAATCCTTTTCCCTATTCTAAATTCATAATTCCCTAAAAGCACAGCTCACAAGAGTTGTGTTTTTTTAAGAGGTGTCACTGGGTTACAAATAGATATTTGTTTTCCTATAATAAAGAAGTACTTTAAAACAAACTAGGAAGGAAGTTATTGCTTATATGAGAACTGATAATTTATATAATTATGAACTTATGAAATCAAGACCATATAGGTAGAAAGAAGGTATCTATTTGAAAAATAATAAATTAATGTTCATGTTGCTGATGAAATGGTTTGCTGAAAGTATTTATTTTCTTGAAATCATATTTATAACAGCCACTTCAGTTCTGTTATTAGCAAACAATATTTTCAATGTTTCAACAAAGACGATTCATATTGTCGCCCTGGTATTACTAGTGGTTTATGTATGTATTGGTCTGTTATTAGCTAATCGAAAAAATAAATTTACGATGTCAGTTAATTACTTTAAATTGATAGGAGCATTGGCTTATATCGTACTTATCACCACTCTAAAAGGTATAGTGTTTGATATTCTAACACACCCACTAGTTACACTAGGGATTGCACTTCCTTATGTTGTAGCTATTGCCTTAAGAAACTTCAGCAAAGGTCAAATCAATAAAATCATTTTTGACGATAGACACAATGCAAATATCAGAGGACGATTTGACACCGTAGACAATATCAAAGAGTCGATGCGTTCATCTATTGCTAGTAGTATTTCTCATGAATTTAAAGGTCTTACGGAAATCAGAGATGAAAAGTTTAGACAAGATACAGAAGGAAATGTAGCTGGTATGTTCAAAGTGTTACTGAAATCTGGCTTTTGGGGGCTTAAACACATCCCATTGACTAAAGTAACACTGACATTTAACTTAGAATAAGAGGTAATCACGATGAAGAAAAATATTTTAACAACGGAACAAGCAAGTTTTTTGAAACAGTACAATTTCTCACTATACCAAGAACGATTTGAGGTATTATGTGAAGCTCAAAAAGCTGAAAAAGAAGGTCAACTAACATTTGTCTCAGACGATGAATATAAAACATTCATTGATGCTGTAATGACTGGAGAATGGTCTGAAGAACTCTTTATGATCAATCTCTCAAATCCTATCGGATGCGAACACTTCCTTGCAGCACGAGAAGATGGCAATGGCGGACTTATTTGGGATGTCGTTGATTATAGTGAGGGAGACCGCTTCACTAAAGAACAAATCCAGACGATTGTTCCAGAGGCATATCGATATAGTGCCTTTATGGTCTCTGAGATTGCTGCAGAAAAAGACTGGGGCCCAGAAGCCCAGCACCAACGACTTGAACAAGCCAAAAAACAAGCCCAAGAACATAAAAAGCCTATCGAGAACTTTCCAAAACCTCGTGTAATCACAGATGAAGAAAGTCAAAATGAACTTACTCAAAGTACTATTCGGACAGTAGCAGCAACTTTGAGACCTGCACAATAACTAAGTATTTCTAAGTTATTATTTCAACTGTTAAATGTGATAGAGCTTCAAAAGAGATAGTTTCCCAAAACTGGAGCTGTCTTTTTTTGTTTATTTTTATAATTAGGCCTCATGCATCTCATCATATAAGTACAATAATAATTACAAGAAGTTACTATCGGTTACCGCTACACATATTCTTTTACAAAAAACACAACCTAATTCGTCATTTTTGTCTCCAAAAGCATGGATGTTAACGATGATGTAAATAAAGATATTTTTAGTATCATTATTACGGATAATATTCGTCTAATTATATTAACCTCTCTTAATGATATTTCTAGAGGCCCAACCTTTTGAAATTTGATTGTTCTTCTCAAAAAGTGATTTCACTTTGAAATGTACTCCAGTTTGTCGCCAAATTATCTATTTCTGTTTTATATTACTATTTATATCTGAATTATTTACCTTTTCGATTTCATAAACTTCAAATCTTAAATTGCTTGTTAGCTTTGTATTTTATAATTGAAATTGAACAAAAATCTCTTTCCATCTTTATATATTGAGTTATAATTTCATAAATTTTAAATAGATTGAAATCACTAATCTAGTTATTTATAATCTAGATTAGAAGGAGGTATTATGTTTAAATTAATGGATGTCACTCTCAGAGAAGGTAGCTATGTAGTAAATAATGCATTAACTAAATCTGAATCAAAAAAATTAGTTCATGAACTTAACAAAGCAAAAATTGACTTAATTGAAATCGGTTATCTAGGTAATATTTCTAAGGATTCTGGTGTAGAAAAATGTGACTCTGAGTACCTAGACTTTCTGACTGATGGAGAAATTCTGAATTGGGAAGGAAAATTTTCGGTTATGATTAATCCTGAAAAATTTTCTCAATCAACTGCTGAGATTCTAGCTGATAGACGTATTGGAATGGTCCGATTGACTGTTACAAAAAATAACTTAGAGCGAGTAAAAGAAATTGTCAATTCTTTATCGAAATATAATATTGCTATTAGTACCAATTTAATACGTGTCAGTCGTCTAGGTCATAAAGAATTAAATGAATTGGTAAATGAGTTGGTTGATACAAATACAGACATCATTTATTTAGCTGACTCAAATGGAGCGATGCTCCCAGAAGATATTAAGAAGATGTTTTTTTCATTAAAACATTTAATTATGAAAAAAAGAGGCAAACAAAAGTTAGGTTTTCATGCTCATAATAATTTGGGAATGGCAATTCCAAATGCTCTGGCAGCTATTGAAGTAGGGTGTGATTTTATTGATGCAAGTATTTTGGGATATGGGAAATCTTCTGGAAATTTATCACTAGAATTACTATTAAGTCTAATGAGAAGACAAAATTTCATTTACAAATGGAATATTACTAAAATTTTGTCACTAGCAAATCAATTAACAACTGTTGTAAGAAAGTCTGGCTTTTATCTCTCGCAACCTGAAGGTGCGATAATTGGTATGAAAAATATGAATTTAGATGAAGTACAAGAAATTTATAAGTTAAAAGGTATTTCTTCTTTATTAGACGAGGAAAACAAATGATGAATAGAAAGTGGTATTACAAAATCGGTAACGGTAACAACATAGTACTCATATTACCTAGAAAAGATGGAAATGAGATGTCTGTTGGTGAGTGGGAAAAGTTATATTTAACTTTGGGGGCTAACTTTACTTTGGTCATTATAGATATTCCAGAATATTTATGTAGAAGAAACAATTCTACATTTCCAAAAACAACAGATTATATGGCTGATGTCTTAAATAATATTTTGGTTAATAAAAAAATAGATAATATTAAAGTGTTAATCGGAGTATCTTTAGGAGGTATGATTGCACAAAAGTTTATTTACAAATATTCCGAGATTCCTACTATCTTCATTTCAACGATAATTAAATCTAATTTAAAAGTACAAACTGTATTTAATAGCTGGAAAAACAATTTACATTTTATAGGAGAGAAAGGATTTAATGTAAATTTGGCTTCTTGGGTAAAAGGGGGAATACTAGAAGAAAACTCATTAAATCAATCCAAAGATTTTTGTGTAATCAAAGAGGAACTATCTTTAGAAGCAATTTCGAGCCACAACTTTAAAGAAGAAAATACTATAAGTAAAAAAGAAACTCTTGTAATCTTCGGTAAAAATAGTCCATTGATAGGAATGGATGAAACGATACCATTCACAGACTTCTTTAAAAATATTACAATTTGTCCAATAGCAGACTCCGGAATGAGGGTTCTGGAAGAAAATCCAAAAAGTAGTTATAAAAAGATTAAACAATTTATTGAGGAGAATTCATGAAATCAATTGCAGTACTACCAGGGGATGGAATCGGTATTGAAGTTATGGAAGCTTGTGTTCCAATTTTCAAAGAGTTAAATCTTGACATTAAACTGAAATATGGAGAGATTGGGTGGAAATGTTGGATAAATTCTGCAAATCCAGTACCAAATGAAACATGGAATCTTATTAAGAATTGTGACGCAGTTTTAGTTGGTGCAATAACAAGCAAACCTAAGCATGAAGCAGAACAAGAATTAAAAGTAAAAAGCAATAACACCACTGATTATGTATCACCTGTAATACAATTACGACAAAAGCTACAATTATTTGCTAATGTCCGACCAATAGTTTCATTAATAAACAACAAAAGTTTTGAAGTATATATTATAAGAGAAAATACTGAAGGATTGTATAGTGGTTTAGATTTTAATCCAATACCTGAACCATTAGAAAATTTTATTAATGAAAGCACCTCTAAATATAATAATAAACTAAAAAATGGAGCTGCTACTATTAGAATTATCACAGAAGAAGGATTTAATAGATTATTAAAGTTTAGTTCTGAGTGGGCCTTAAAACACGGAAAAAGCAATATTGTAATTGCAGATAAGCCAAATGTTTTTAGAAACTCAAGCGATATTATATTTAGACTAATAAAAAAATATTCACTAGACTACCCAATGCTAAACTATACTGTAGAAAATATTGATGCAGTAGCAATGTGGTTAGTAAAGAAACCACAAAAATATGAAATCGTAATTTGTGAAAATCAGTTTGGTGACATCCTGTCTGACGTAGGAGCTGCTGTAATGGGAGGACTAGGGCTAGCTTATAGTGGAAATTATGGACTCAAAGAGACAGCCTATTTTGAACCCGTTCATGGATCGGCACCAAAATATTCAGGTCAAAACAAAGTAAATCCCATGGCTATGTTCTTGAGTATCGCAATGCTATTAGACTTTCTAGGATATAAAGAAGCAAGTCAATCAATCCAGAAAGCTGTTGAATATACAGCGAAAGACAAGAGGTTTTGTACCTTTGATTTATCTGGAGATGCCACACTAAGTGAGTCCGCTAAACACATCATTGAGGAGGCCGTAAAAATCTATGGAAATTCATGATAAATTAAAAAATTTAAAAACACTTGATACTGCAGCCATTTCTGATGCTCTAGATAGTCTCAATATTAATGGAGGTTTGACTGGGATAACCCCCCAGACAGAAAAATGCAATTTGGTAGGACAGGCATATACTATTCAGTACATTGAACCTACTGAATCAGAAAAGAAACAAAAGAATGCAGCAAATTTTATCGATGACATACCTGAAGGATACATACCGGTATTGGCCAACAATGGAAGAATGGATTGTACTGTTTGGGGAGATATACTTACAGATGTTGCTATTAAAAAGGGGATCCCAGGAACCGTAATTGATGGACTTTGTAGAGATATAAGACACATCAGAGATTGTAGTTATAAAATGTTTTCAAGGGGAGTATTCATGCAGTCTGGAAAAGGAAGAACTGTAATGTCGGCAAGTAAAGTAGCTGTGAAGATAGGAGAAGTACATATAAAGTTTGGTGACTATATTCGAGGCGATGAAAATGGTATCGTAGTGATTCCTCAAGAACATGTCGATCAAGTCATTCAACTGGCAAAAATAGTAGTAGCTAAAGAGAAGAAAATACGTAATGTGATTAAAAAAGGAGAAAGATTGGATATTGCCCGAAAAACATTTAATTACAGCCATGCTTGGGAGGATAAGGATGAAATTTTTTGATTTGCATACCCATGCATCACCTGATTTATATCAAAGAAGATACACCGTTGATTCTCTAGAAAAAGAACTAATTGAATCTGATAGCTTTGCTGTTTTTAAAAGTCATACTAATTCAACAGTTCCACTAACACTTAATTCCAAACGAATATTCGGTTCCATTGTTTTGAATGAGTTTCAAGGAGGATTGAAATTACCACCTGTTGTTTCCCAATTTATCATGAGCCAGAAACCATTCATTATTTGGATGCCAACTTTAACTGGTTATGTTTCTCCTTCTATAAAGCAAAAAAAATTTCATTCTGCTTTAGATTTTGATTATCCTAGAAATCAAATTTCAATAAATGAAAAACTAAAGTCAAATGTAATCGACATTTTAAAATTCGCTGGTGAAAATGATATCCCTGTTGCTAGTGGCCACTCTAGCAAAAAAGAAGTTGAATTACTACTTTGTGAAGCTATGAAATTTAATGTAAGATTGATTGTTACTCATCCTTTTTATAAATTAACTAACTTTTCTGTTGAAGAATTATATAGGATGTCAAAAAGATATTCAAATATTTATTTTGAATGTAATATTTTGATGAACTTGATCAACAAGGGAACAATAAAAAGAGATATTGAATTAATTGATGCAGTCGGTCAAGACAGAGTATTTATAGCTTCAGACTTAGGTCAGACTAATAGAATGACCGTTAGCGATGGGTATGATTACTACTTCAATAAATTAACTTCATATTCAAATTTATCACAAAATATTTACAATGATATTTTCTATTTCACGCCACAAAAAATCCTTTTCGGAGAAAGAAAAATCTAATATGGAACCTTTAGTTTTTAACACCTCGATTGCCAAGAAAAAACCATCAAATTCAGATGAATGTCCTTTTTGTCATTTAGACCAATTAACAAATATTATTGATAAGAATGATGGATTGCTTTGGTTAGACAATAAATACAATACAATCGAAAACACCTATCAGACAATAATAATTGAATCTGAAGATCATTACGGAGATATTTCAAATTATAGCTACGCTTATAATAGAAGAGTGATTAACTATATTATTAAATCATTTCTAAAATTTAGTAACCAATCTCGTTTTAAAAGCGTAGCAATGTTTAAAAACTATGGACCATTATCTGGTGGAAGTTTAAGGCACCCACATACTCAGATTGTGGGATTTGAAAATAAAGACATCTATTCAGAAATCAGTGAAGAGTCTTTTTCAGGTTATAAAATTTATGGCGACAAATACGTCTCCGTAAATATCTCAACTAAACCTACAATGGGGTATTGCGAGTTCAATATTAAAGCTAGTATTTCCTATATTGACAAAACATCTGATGTCATTAAAGATGTAGTAGGATTTATTCTTAAAAAATACTTCAATAAATCTTGTGATTCGTATAATCTATTTTTCTTTCTTCAAAATAACAATCTGATTTGTAAAGTAGTCCCTCGTTTTATAGTTTCACCCTATTATGTTGGCTATAGGGTTTCACAAGTCAACAATACTGAAAGAATTAAGGATATAAAGTATGAATATTTAAATTATGTTAAGGAGTGTCATTTTGAAAAATAGATTTTTTAAAGGAATACTTAGTTGTTTAATTGCAGGGAGTGTTTTTGGTGCTCAATGGCCCATTGCAGGAAGTGCACTACAAATCGTGGACCCCTATTGGTTTACATTAATAAGATATCTTATAGTAGCCTCTATATTAGCAATTATATTATTTTATAAAGAAGGTAAGGATGGATTTAAACTTAATAGAAAGGAATTTCCCAAAATACTGTTTTTGGGAACAATGGCCTTCTGTGCTTATAATTTTTTGGTTTTTGCAGGTCAGAAAATAGCTGGAATTCAGGGTACAATTTTAGCATCCTTATTGATGGCACTAATTCCAATGGTTTCAATCTTAGTATTATGGATTACAAAGAAAGAATTTCCTGGTTGGAGAACTCTTTTTCTTGTTTCCATTTCTTTAGTAGGAGTAATTCTAGTAGTTACTAAAGGTAATCTATCCATCTTTAAAAATCAAAGTACATTATTACAACCAGTCTTTTTAATATCCCTTAGCGTAATCGCGTGGGTACTATATACAATAGGTGGTGCTGAGTTTAAAAATTGGTCTTCATTAAAATACACAACGCTTAGTTGTTTACTAGGAAATATTAGTTCTATTTGTGCTATACTGTTACTACAACATTTGAATATTTCACACATCCCTTCCCTTTCAAATTTATTAACCATTAAGTGGCAATTGTTATATATGAGTGTTTTCTCAGGAGTAATTGGAGTACTTTTGTGGAATATTGGGAATAAACTGTTGACTCCTCAAAATGGCTCTCTATTCATGAATCTTGTACCAATCATAACCTTCTTGATTGAAATAATGTTTGGATACAAGCTCACCAACGTAGAACTCATTGGAGTTACTATGACAATACTAGCCATCGTGTTAAATAATCTTTTCCAAAGAAAGCGAATTACGTGATCCAAAATGACAGTAACTATTTACTTTACGGAATCTCTTCTAGATAATCTATCAGAAATTAATAAGAATTGTTTTAGCATATACTCTCCGCTAAATGAAGTTTTGGGGAGCCTACATGTATTGCTAAATCCAGATGGCCATGGACTAATGACTACATGGGCAAGCGAGACAAAACAAATAATGGATGAGCAAATATTACAAGAATTGAACTACTTTTCTCCTTTTTATAAAAGTAAAATTCCCAATTTCTTTATCGAAGAAATTATTTATGAGGAATCTAGTATAGAGAAACAAATATCTTTACTTGGAACCAATCTTTTAGGGAAAGATAAGGGTTTGTTAATCAATGAACTAAAAGATTTTAAGGATTCAAAGCTAATGGAAGATCTAATAGAAAATGCGGATCTGGTATTCCTAAACTTTTTTTCATTTCTAAAAATGTACTACAAATATTATTTCAAAGACTTCGTTCAAAAAACGGATGTATTCAATGTGCTTAATCACTATGCGATGAAACAAAGAAAATGTATATCCAAACAAGGCTTTTTGAGGTTCATACAATCTATTGATTCTAACCAGATATATTGGGTAAAAAATGCCATTAAGATACAGACTAAAATGAACAAAAAATATTATCTAGGTAAAGGTGAAAAAATAATTTTTTTGCCTAGTTCTGTGACTTGGCCACATGTTAGAGTTAATAAAATGAATGAAAAAATAATTTTAACTTACAATGTTAACTCTCGTAATATTGGTAATTTGGCCAGACAAGAAATGTCTGAAATATTTAAGGCATTGTCAGATCCTACAAGAATTGATATTTTATATTATCTACATGAAGGAAAAAAAACAACTAAAAGTTTAGCACAAATTTTGGTTACAAGTGAATCAACGGTGTCACATCATTTAAATATCTTAAAAAAGGCCGGGATTGTAAACAATATCAGAAATGGTAAAAGAGTATTCTACTATAATACAGATAAAGTCAAGGAATTGATACCCAATTTCTTTCTTGATATTACCTAAAGAGAAATTCTCTACACTTTTATCTTGTAGTAATACTCAAAAGTGAAAATTATAATTTATCCAAAGGACTTAGTTCTGTATTGGACAGGACTAAGTCCTTTTCTACCATTTGTCAAGTATGTCAAGGCATTTGGTAAAAAATAGATTGAATTCCATAGTCAAACTAAGGAATTTGTCTATTTTTGAACTAAAGTTCAGTGTAAAAAGTGTACGCAAAAGCAACGCCTTACCTAGTGATTTTTTTGATAAGGTGTTACAATCATATGGCATAAACAATTTTACTGATTTTGGGTAGAAGTATAATCGTAAAGTTTGTTATGCGTTATGAGGTAATACATTGTTCTGATGAGACGATGTATAGAGGCAATCGTGTGTGGTTTGGTTGAAGTCACTTGCGATTGTCTTTTCCGTTTTAGTTTTACATTAATGCGTTTGTTGTTGTAATAATTAATATAGTCTACAATAGCTTGTTCCAATTGCTCAATTGACTTAAACGTCTTCTCATAACCATAAAACATCTCAGACTTAAGAATGCCAAAGAAGGATTCCATCATACCATTGTCTGGACTATTTCCCTTACGTGACATGGACGGTTGGATCCCTTTATCCTCTAAAAATCGATGATAATACTGATGTTGATATTGCCATCCCTGGTCACTATGTAAATTAGTGTTCTCATAGTACTTCTCTTTGAAGGCTTGTTCCAACATCATTTTTACTTGTGCTAAGTTGGGCGAAGTAGAAAGATTGTAGGCGATAATTTCGCTGTTGAAACCATCTAAAACTGGCGTTGAATAAGATTATCTGCTTTCTTATCAACCTCTCCTTGATATGAATAATACTTGCGTTTACGACGAATTCGAGCGGTTAAACCAAGGACTCTCATCAGACGTTGTACTTTCTTATGGTTTACTATATAACCACGATTGCTCAATTCAAGAGTCATTCGACAATAGCCATAATTTCTTTTGTGCTCATAATAAATTGTCTGAATTTCAGCTTTGATAGTTTGATTCTTATCCGTTTGATCCAGCTGTACGAGCAAGCTTAATAATCTTTAGAAGAATGTCTAAAGCAAACTCTGTTACTAATCCTCAAACAATTTCCGTTTTTCTTCTTGCTCTTTCTCGTCCCTCAATCGGAGTTCTCTCAACTTTTTTAGAACAGCGTTCTCCGCTCTCAAGTACTCATTTTCTGCTTGAAGTGCTCTAGCTCTGTCATCTCTTCAAGTTTCTTCTTTTGGCTTACGTCCCATTTTAGGTGGTCTCCCTCTTGTTTGCTCAACAATAGTATACCCATTTTTATTGTATTGTGCTATCCAATTGTTAAGTATTCCTTGATTTGAGAGGCCATAGTCCAGGCAAACACTTTGTTGAGAACAACCTTCAAGCAGAACCTTATCAATCATTTCTCGTTTTAATTTAGGAGAATAGTAACGCTTCTTTCCCTTTTTGACGATGTTTATTCCATAACGGTCAATTAATTTCACCATGTACTTTAGGCCAGAAACGTTCACCTCAAATTGACTTGAAAGTCGTTTAAAGCTTTCTCAGTTCATATATTTGAACTTTATCTTCATAAGTCAATTTCATAATAAAAACACCCCAAGTTAGATTTTTTCTGTCTAACTTTTGGGGTGCAGTTCAGAAACATGCGTTTCATAGGCTTCTTTCTTAAAATGTTTGTTTCTTAATATGGCTTACTTTAGTGATGAAAGTCAAAAGAAAGAGTAGTGTAGACAGGATGATAGCTGGAAGGAAAAGACCTGTCCAATTAGTCATTCCCATTTTCAACAATCTGAGTGAATGGTTCATCAGACCAATCATTGCAAGGTTAATCACTAGGGAAATAAAGAACGCTAGTCCCGTTATAATAAGACTTTCCCAAAGTTTTGTATGCAACAGTTGAGCAGGGGAAACTCCTAATGTGGCTAACTGTTCCTGCTCTTTGGCCTCCTGGCGGACAGACAATAATGTCATGGAGACTACGTTTGCTAATATTAATAGTACAGGAGCTAGGAAAAAGGCAATAAAGGAAACTAATAATTCTAATTCACCGTCTTTTTGAAAGAAAGAAAAGATATTTTGCGAGAGTAGCTGAAAACTCCCAACCAATGTAATTCCTGTAACAACCGAAGCGTTAATGGCTTTAAGATAAGATTTTTGACTTAGAATTTGCCATTTTGCAAGGATTGGGGCGTACCTGTGGCTAAGTAGTACGGGTGATAAAAGTTTGATAATACCAATTTGAAGATAGGGAGATAGAGCATAGATAGCAAAAACATTGACTAGCATGAGGTAAAGCAAGGAACCAGTACCCAATATTGGTTCTGAATGATAAAACATAAATAAAAGGGAAGCATATAGGACAACTAAAATAGCCCATGGGACTGCTTTCTTAACAATTATCCAAAATTTAAAAGCTTTTCGTTCGACTTTCTGTTTAAGGAGTTTACTGGTATAGAAGTACCCACTAACAAAAGCGAGACTTGAAATTAAAGCTACGGTAGCAAGCAGTGCCAACGGTTGAGAACCAAAGTTTAAATCTGGCATCATACCTTTGCCAAAATACTTCTGTAAATAATAATAGTAGTAACGGCTTATCGGTGTTGCAATGAGAGCACCAGGTATACTGGAAATAAATGCCATTAAACTAATTTGTCCAGCAACTAAAATTGACAACTGCCAGCGGTTAGCACCTAAAATTTCCCAAAGTTGATAATCCGATTTGAAATAATCTAAAAGACTAGCAATGAGACTGGAAATAATAAGAAAAAGAGTTAGCCCGCCAAAGAAAATGGGCATAAGGAATACTGGACTTGGGTCTGTTTGAACACTGAGTAGTACGTCCTTGTTTGCTATAATATTAAAGTCGCCTGAAAGGGATATCCCTGAAATGAGACTTGCCATAAAAAAGACAGGTACAGTTGCGGTCCATTCTTTCCAACTATATCTCCATTGGTAATAAATGAGTTTTAACATGATTTATCTCTCCCTTACATCAGTCTCTATACCTAAAGCCTTAGTTAATTCTTCAGACTTAGGTTTTATAATTTCTTGGGAAATCAAACCATCCTTAAGGATGAGTGCTCGGTCAGTTTTTGAAGCTAGCTCAATATCGTGAGTAACCATGAGGATACATTTCCCCTGATTAGCTAGTGTTCTTAAAATATCAAAAACAATTTGACGAGAGGTACTATCAAGCGCACCAGTAGGCTCATCTGCAAAAATAATCTGACTATCTGCTAAAATAGCTCGTGCAATAGCTATTTTTTGTTGTTCACCACCAGATAAGGTTGAAGGGAAGGCTTTGCTATCTGCCTTAAATTGCAATTTTTCCAGTAAATCAAGTATCTCTTGGTTGTTGACCTTTTTGCCTGATAATCTTAAAGGTAAGGCGATATTTTCAATAATAGGTAGTGCAGGTACCAAATTATAGGATTGGAAGATAAATGCTAAGGACTCACGTCTTAGTTTAGCAAGTTTATTAGGACTAGTTTGATAGGGATCTAAGCCTTGAATCTCAACCTTTCCTTGACTTGGTTGCAATAGACCTGACATACATTTTAATAGTGTTGATTTTCCAGAACCACTGACACCTAATATAGATATAAATTCACCATAGTTAGCTGATAAACTGAGACCGTTTAAAATCTGAATAGTCTTACCCTTGCTTAATTCAAACGACTTAGCAAGGTTTGTTACTTCGATTGCCTGTGTTTTCATAGTCATTCTCCTATAAGTTGACTTTTTTCTATTGTATCATTTTTAATATGCTGTTGTAAGGGAATAAATAGTTTGGTAAATAAAAGTTAGAAATAATTCAATCAGACAAAAGTCAGACAAAACCGCAATTTAAGCACGAAAAAAGCCTAGAAACATGAGTTTCATAGGCTTTTCTTATCTTAATTATTTTACTTCAGTAAAAATGAATTATTTCTTAACACATTGAATTACCTTATATTCTTAACCTCAAAGAAAGAGAAAATATTTATTCAATATCGTTGATAAATAGTATCCCAAACTTCTAAACTCCTGTAATTTTCTAGAATAATAATCAAAAGACTACTTTAAAATGTGAGAATATTTAAGTATAATAAAAACAGAATACTTAATAGGAAGTCCCCGTTAGCTATTTGAGGTAACGAACACTTGATTTTTGGAGATTAAAAATGAAATCTGATTTTATGAAAAAAATTGATTCAAAGAAAAAAGCCATAATTTCTTTTATCGTACTATTATGTTTTTGTATGGGGTACTATGTACTTGCAATTTTACCGCATCAAAGAGCGGTAAAGTCATTTAATGAAGTGACAGCTAAAATTCAAAAAGAAAACAGTAGCTTAGAGGAAACAATCAAAGTATCTAAGGAACTACTTAGTAGTAAAGATAAACCCTTAGATGAAAATCTGACGGTTGAACTAAAAAACGAAGTCTCAACTGCTGAAAAGAAGAAACAAGTAATTCCTAAAATCAAAAAGAAAACAAGCGACATCAATAGACAAGTTAAATCACTAAAAAAACCAATTAACTACTCGACAGAAATAAAACATCTTAAAGATAAAAACCAGAAGTATTCAACAAGTGTTAAGCAGTTAAAACAAATTACCAATCCTTCCAATACATTTGTGGAAAGTCGTCTTAAGGAAATTGATACGATTACTGATGTTCAGTCAGCCACAGAAAATAATGATCCAAATCAAGGCTTAAATAAGCAAGGAAGTTATACGGCAGCAATTTATTTCGCTGACAATGAAGTGACTAATCCAGTTGCTGGTGCTGATTTAGTTGCAAAAGGTACAGATGCAGGTGGATGTGTTGAGGTCTATAAAACGGCTAATGATGCCAAAAAACGAAATGACTATTTAAGTGCATTCGATGGTCTGCCAACTGTCATCAACCCTGGTTCACACTATGTATACGGAACAGTTGTTATTCGTGTCGCAGCATCATTAACGGCCTCACAACAAAATGCTTTGACGCAAAAAATATATGAGAAGTTAATCGAGATTAAAGATGATAACACAAACAAAAACACCTCAAAAACGGAAACCTCATCCTCTACGAAACCATCGTCGTCTAGTTCAAGCTCTACTCAAGCAACTGTTAGTGAATCAGCTCAGAGTGACACCAAAACTGTAGCTGGAAGTACCCCAAAAACACCTGCACAACAACAAGATTCTGGGGTTCCCGAATCATCAAATGATATAATGTTAAATCCTGAATACCATAGCTATGTTGATGAAAATGGTTATAATTCGCTCTTGGGTGCCAATGTCCTAGATAATAATAACGGAGGTAATAACTCTAATGCCTCTACCGAGTCATCATCAATGGGAAGTTCTGAATAAGTTCCTCATAACTCGATACCCCATTTAAAAATATTTAGAAGACTACTGAAAACGCCAATTACACAGCTATTGGTGTTTTTTTTATTCTCAAAGACTATTGGCAACACTGTAACTCTTGAAAACCTCACCAAAATAGTCTATACTTTTGTTAGTTTATATACTAACAAAAAGAGGTGACACATGGGATATTTCGATTACACTAGGGAGCCTCGCAGTGATATTGCCTTTATTGATATGAAGTCTTTTTATGCTAGCGTAGAATGTGTTGAAAGAGGGCTACATCCTCTAAAGACTTCTTTATGTGTTATGAGTAGAGCTGATAACTCTGCAGGTCTTATCCTAGCTTCTTCACCGATATTTAAGAAAGTGTTTGGGAAATCAAACGTAGGAAGAGCATACGATCTCCCTTTTGATGTTCAAACAAGAAAGTTCTCGTACTACAATGCCAAGAAACAAGGACTGAGAACAGATCCAGATTACGTGCGATTCATTGAAGACTGGGCAAAAGTGACTTTCATCGTTCCTCCCAGAATGGACGAGTATATCGCAGTTAATATGGAAATCCAAGGCATTTTTCAAAACTATGGTAGCCCTAACGATATTTACCCCTATTCTATAGACGAGGGTTTTATCGACCTGTCTAGTTCTCTTAATTACTTCGTTCCAGATAAGCAGTTGTCTCGAAAGCTAAAACTCGACCTTATTTCAGCAAGGATTCAAAGGGACATCTGGAGACAAACTGGCATCTATTCAACTGTTGGTATGTCCAATGCTAACCCATTACTTGCTAAATTAGCCCTTGATAATGAAGCAAAGAAAACTCCAACCATGAGAGCTAACTGGTCCTATGAGGATGTGGAGAATAAGGTATGGTCTATTCCTAAGATGACAGATTTCTGGGGCATCGGTAAAAGAATGGAGAAACGCTTCAACACGTTAGGTATCCACTCAATCAAAGACTTGGCAAATGCCAACCCAGATATCTTGAAGAAAGAACTAGGAGTAGCTGGCCTTCGTTTATGGTTTCATGCTAATGGTATTGATGAAAGTAACGTTCATAAGCCCTATAAACCAAAATCAAAAGGTCTAGGTAACTCCCAGGTTCTCCCTAGAGACTATTTTAGACAACGTGATATTGAAATTGTCCTTAGAGAGATGGCCGAGCAAGTTGCTATCCGACTGAGAAAGATAGGCAAGAAAGCGACTGTTGTTTCAATACACCTTGGCTACTCTAAGCATGAGAACAAGCGTTCTATCAATACCCAAATGAAAATTGAACCAACGAATAACACCGACATGCTGACAAACTATGTGTTGAAGTTATTCCATAATAAATACACTTCAGGAGCAATCCGAAGTGTAGCGGTTAATTATTCTGGGTTTGTAGATGAATCTTTTGGATTAATCTCACTATTCGATGATGTCGAACAAATTGAAAAAGAAGAAAGGCTTCAGACAGCAATAGATTCTATCAGAGACCAATTTGGCTTTACCTCTCTACTAAAAGCTAATGCACTGGATAGTGCATCGAGGAGTATTGCCAGAAGTAGGCTCATCGGAGGACATTCTGCTGGAGGATTGGATGGTTTAAAATGATTGATCGTTCTTATTTACCATTTCAAGCAGCAAGAGAATATCAGGACCCTGGGATGCAGAAGTGGATGGGGTTCTTTCTGTCCGAGCATACCTCATCATTACATGCTGCTAAAAATCGTGTTGACTTCTCAACAGACTTAAGTAAGCCTCAGAAACTCTTATTACTTTCTCAACTCTATGCCAACCAACTTAAAGGGCAGTTCACTATCAAACATCGTGATAAAAAAGTTACTTTATTTGGCGAAGTGAGAGAACTGTCTCGTAATGAAATATCAATAAAGACTAGTGAAGGGTATAGATTAGTCCAACTCGACAATATCCTTCAAATTCAGCTTTTGGAAAATCATATTCACTAAAAAAGCAACAACCTATATTATGTGGTTGTTGCTTTTTAACTAGATTAACTAAAATCAACTGTAATGATTGAACCATCTTCATCAATGATAACATCGACAATTTCATCATCTTCATCTGCTTCATTCAATAGATTTTCAGCTATATATAGTACTATGTATCGTGTTGGGGAAATTAATTTAAACAGTGTCTTATAAGCAGATGTATTATTTCTCTTTAACATTGATAGTGTTATTTACTCCCTGAGGAAGGTATATAGCATCTAAAATGCTAACAAGGTTAAAGTTGACAGTTGAGTAATAAAAGATTAGTCCCTCGAAAAACGTTCTTGATATTTTTTATTGAAAAACCATTGTAAATCAACACGAGGCTTATCCTCTAATTTATTCACTATGGGAGTAATTATTTCATCAATATAGTGTTGAGCTTCCCTCTGTCTTTCTTCACTATCATCGTAAATATCTTTTCCCTCGTCAGGTCTTTGATAATAGTAAGTATAAAATTTACCATTATCACTAAAATAATAAGTTCGATAATTTTCTTGAGGGGTTCCTTTAGGAATAAGTGCATACTGAATAGAATTGCTATCAGGAGCCTGAGTTAGAATGGTCCCTTCTCCATTTATAATTGAATTATTACCATCTGTATCATATCTTAATCCTTTAATGTTTGGGTCATCTATTGAATCTAGATTATCCAAAATCATCACCATTTCAGGATTAGTATTTTTGGCGTGTGGTAAATGCTTTACATAATAAATAAAATAGGTTGATAAGTTATTATTGATGTAAATCATCCCTCCTAAAAAAAGGATGATGATTATTCCCAAACTGGCAATGAATAGAATGAATAGCTTGATGATAGATTTGTGATGCATAGACTATCTCCTACGTTTCTTTAATGTATCTCCAAAATTTGATATTAAATCTGACACCAGAACTTTCAAATATAGCTTATTATTTAAAACTCTTCTCATACGTCTCCCTATAATTCATGTCCTAAATCTCAAATTACTTTCTAACACTCTTAAGCCGATACATATATATTGTACTATGTATCGTGTATAGCTAAAAGAGAATTGACAATAAACTACAAGTCACTCAGTGCTTCCTTAGTCGTCTCTGCAGCTACATGTGCATAAACCTCTACCATTGCAGTCCCCTTGTGTCCCAATTGTTGGGAGACCAGGAGACTGTCTTTTGTTTGCTCATATAGACGTGTCGCAGTTTGTGAGGAGTAGTGGGTTTACCATAGGCGGTAGATAACTTCTTCACCAATAGCTCGACAGAACGTGTTCCAAGCCTTGCAGGCACTTTATTCTGAGTCGTTAAGAAGAATGCTTTATCTGAATCACTTGCCAAGTAGACAGATATTTACAATGTCTCCCCTTCCACCTTTTTGAATGGGAGATAACGAAAAATAAGAAGACCTCGAAAGAGCTAAGAACTAGTTTATCAACTTTAAGGTCTGCTCAATAAAGTTATATGTCCTAACACTTCTTTTTCCAAAAAAAACTGTTAGTCAAGGGCTAACCATTGTTCGAGGAAGCTATGACACTTACCAAATTAACAATCTCATCAAGTATTTCAGAAAAAGAAATCCCTTTTGTGTAACTATATTTATTTGAATAGTTTTGCCATTGTTGTTGTTGAATAGGGTCAGTTTTGAAAGATTCCATAAGTTGAACGATTTCATTATAGTCAAGTTCTGTTTCACGATAAGAGAAGGTTCTTTGACAAGCAACATTTAATTGTCTAAAGTCAATGTCGTTTTTCTTCAACTTAGAAAGGATATAGACATCGTAGAAATCTTTGCTGCGGCTATTCAAAAAGTTTCTTGAGTAAATAGTTTGTAACTTTTCAGCCAAGATGGTTTCAATTGTGTAAGCTATGATTGAAAAGCTTTCATCGTTAAAAATAGCTTTATAAGCATAGGTTACAGGGTGAGGTGTGACACTATCACCGGTCGCAATATCTAAATGAATAATTTGTTTAATATTTTCCAGTTGACATAATATGGTTGCTCTATAACCGCCATAATTATCACTTTCTTTGATAGATGATATAGATTGAATAGAAAATTGAATATCATCTTTCGATTCGGTTAAAATTTCTTCTAGTTGCTGTTGAACATTTTCTTCAGATAAAGTCTGCTTATGAAATAAAAAGTCAATATCTACCGTACTACGAGACTCAACACCTATGACATTCGAAAGTAAAAACCCACCCTTAAAAATATAGTGATCTGCATAAGAACTTTGACTTAGTTTTTTCAAAATAATTTCGAGAAAATAATAGGTCATTACTGAATTAAAAGTTAACCCTGTTTGTTTTGAAATTTTATGACAGAGAGCTGTTAACTTTGCTTTGTTCATAGTAGCACCTCCAAGGTTCGTTTAACTTCATCCGATATATTTAATTTTTGAGCATATTCATAGAGATTTACAAGATTTTTTTTAGGGAAGCTACTATACGTTTGAAGTGTTTTAACAAAGAGCTCGGTATCAATCTTATCTCTATTACGGATAAAATCACACAAAACACGTTCAAAATCATAAATATTAACAGTATTTCCCATGGAAGTTTTTACTCTAGTGATACCAAGGTTGAAATTCTCTTTTGAAACACTGTGAATATTGATATTTAAGGGTGCATTCCTAAAACGGTATCCCTTGGGAACTGTTACTTCAAAATATTGTGGAATTTCATCTGTAAGTCCCTGTAAATAAAGGGAAGAGATGTATGAAAAGACAGTTCTAGGATAACGATATTGAAAGAAATAGTATTCATCATAGTCTCCATTAGCAGATAAATAGATCCCTTTTGCAATCCTAAAAATAACTCCCTCGTTCTCTAATCTTGATAGATATATGGTAGGAATACCAATTTTTTTACAATCCTTGTAGGTAATCATGCCATTGTTCCTATCTAGATAGTCAAGTAACAGTTCTTTTTTTGACATACCTGTCCCCCCTTTTGTTGCTTTTGTACTACAATTTTAGCAATTTAGAAGTACAAAAGCAACATTTTAAATGGTATCCAACATCATTTATTATTCTCTTACTATAAATAATGCCAAAAATCTAACATTTCATTTTCTGAATGGGAAAAGCTACCGTACTTTTTGTACGGTAGCTTCTATAACCATGATGCCGTTTCCCCATAAGAGAGTAATGCACATAGGCAATCAGACAAATAATGTACATATACCCCGCTATAATGTGTATCCGGTATCTTTAAAAATTGGTGTGATAATAGTCCTACATCACAAATCACTCAAGGCTTCCTTAGTTGTCTCTGCAGCTACGTGTGCATAAACTTCTACCATTGCAGTTCCTTTGTGTCCTAATTGTTGGGAGACTAAGAGACTGTCTTTTGTTTGCTCATATAGACGTGTCGCAAGTGTGTGTCGCAATTTGTGAGGAGTAGTAGGTTTACCATAAGCGGTAGATAACTTCTTCACCAATAGCTCGACAGAACGTGTTCCAAGCCTTGCAGGCACTTTATTTTGAGTCGTTAAGAAGAATGCTTTATCTGAATCGCTTGCTGCGTAGCGTCCCTTCCTAATTTCTAAATAACGCTCAATATAAGGGATACCAAATGGAGCGATATTTACAACGTCCTTTTTCCCACCTTTTCGGATAACTGTAATCGTCCTTGTGGCCAGATTGACATCTTGCATATCTAGGTTGACTAATTCAGATAAACGGACTCCAGTTGAGAGTAGAAGTGCTATAACCGCAAGATCACGCTCTTTATTTTTGACAAACGATACCTGGGCACGTTTTGAGATTTTCTTTTCATGCTCATTGTCAATATAATCTAGGAAAGACTGTGTATCGTTTAGAAAGAGTTTTTCTTTCATGTTATCTGCACGACTAGCCAAGGTATCTTTGGGCTTCTTGATCTTCACCTTAACCATGACATTTCGATAGAAATAAGGTTCACCCTCATCATCCTCAGTTTCTTGGGTAAGATACTTAAACAAACTAGAGAGGGCATCTTTAGTTCGAATAATGCTGACTTCAGAGATTGAACGACGCTCAGTATTTTCCCGAAGGTAAACAAAGTAGCCTTCGATAACAGACTTTGGTAAATGGGCCAGCTCATTAATATGAACATCAGCAATCGTATTATAGTCTGCATAACGTACAGTTTTACCTAATTCCTCATGATCACTAATCAACCATTCAAAAAATCGTCTATATTCCTTTAAGTACTCATACAGCGTCTTGTAGCTATATGGAATAACGAGCTTTGCTTGATAATATTCCTTAACATACCAAGGCATAATCTCGAGCAACTCGTTTATATTTTTCATAAGTGTTTCTTGTTTCATATTAGCCTCAAATCTAACAATTTTCTTGTTAGTAGTAGTTTATCATAACTAATATGTGTGTTCAACAAATACTTATTTTCCGAACACATATTTTGTTCCTTAAATTTTTTCCAAAGTGATAAAAAGGATAACATCTTCTAAAAAAATGTTATCCTTTTAGTGAAAATTAATTACTTTTGTGGCTCATTCTATTTAAATTTTCTATCAGATCGTTTAAAATTAATATCTTTATCAAGAAGTTGGAGCAATGGAGTCACATGCTCTGGATTGGAAAATTTAGGTCCGAAAATAACTTGTTTTAATTGAACGGGCATATCACGTTCTAAATAAAGCTTCGCAACAGGACCACTATTATCAATTTTTATCTCCTTATTATCTGGAGTTAAGTCAGCATATCTTAAAATACGTAGCTCGGATTCATAGCTGTAGTCTGATACTTTAAAAAGATAACGTATTTCCTCGAGGCATTCCTCTACAGCACTGTACAGTAGTGTATTTTCCTTTATATCTCTCACAAGGGACTTAATAATTTTTAGGCAATAATTTATAATTTTTATTTCTGCTCCATTTAACATCTTATTATTATCTTTTTTTACCGCTTTTAATCTACCGTTGTTTAATGATTTTTCATCAAGGTAACAAATTCGATAAAGTAAGTCTTTTTTTGTAGAATCTATATCATTTTTTAATTCTTGAATATCTTTTTTCTCTTTCATCCACTCTGCTTCAGCCATTGACTTAACAACTTTAAAACTATCTGGTTTAAACACCAGACAGACACCTTCCGCTCTAGCACCATATTGCGACCACATTGCTAAATCATCAATTGCTGTTGTTAAACTCATCAAAAACCAAGGGCTAGGTTTTAAAGAAACTTCAAAATTATTAGATCTTCTTAATTTTAAATATCTATCTAGGACACTTCCTTCTTCTGGATCATTCATATACTTAACATTACCTAAGCGTGTCCTCCCTTTAATAGAATAAAGTTTTTGATTATCCCTACTTTTTTCGTTATCACTACTTTCTTCGTTATCACTACTTTGTTTTAAAAGTATCTGTAAAACTTCTCCTGAAGTATAGTGTCCAAAGTCTTCTTTTGAAAGATCCTTCAAAGATAATTGAAACTTAATTGTTTGTACCATACAGTATGCCTTTATGAATGGTTCAATATCATAACCTTTTTCTTCTAGACTATTTATTAGATTCATCAGTACAGAATATTTAGTTTCTCCTAAAGATACTATGTCCCCAAATTTGCTAAGCAATTTGCTCATAATTTGGGATTTATTGTTTGTAAAAGAACTAAAATTATCAGAGGAAGAAAAGATTTGGTCTATAATTGTAACAATAAGATCTGTTTTAGGTTCCGTTTTAGAATCTGTTTTAGGTTTTATTTTAACATTGGATAGTTCACTGAGTAGAATATCAAACCTATCTTCAGTCTTGTCTTTTTCTTCTTCAAGTGAACTTATAAGAAAATAGTTTATGTATTCCGAAACAAAATATGAAGATGACTCTCTGATAGATATCATGTCGTAATCATAATCTTCAGACGACTCCTCGGTAGGTATCCTTTCACAAAAACTGCGAAAAATTTCCAACACTTTCTTAACAGTCCTCTGTAGCTCTTCTAGGTTATCTTGCTTTTTAGCCAATTGCAACATAGTAAATATATATTCACCCGCTATATGCTCGAAATTTGGAAAACATTCGTAAACTTCTTCAGCTTTAGTAATGGTTTCCTCTAATTCGTTAAGAACTTCTTGTTTTTTGGCTAGCTCTCGGAGGAAAATAATATAATTGAAAGCTATAATATCATCATCTGAAAAATCTTGATAAATACTATAGGCTTTATCTGTAATTTCCCGTAATTCATCAAGATTTTTTTGTTTCACAGTAAAGTCCCATATAATTCCCAAAAAACTAAAGGCTATTCCTTTTATTTTTGAAAACTGTTGGTAAACACTCTGAGCTTCAGCAACAATATTCTGTGATTCTTCATTCAATAATAGGTACACAGAGGATATGACCTTCAGAAAGTCAACATAACTTTCTGCGATTTTTTCCGAATTTGGGAACTGTTGGTAAACACTCTGAGCTTTGGCAATAATGTCATGTGTTATTCCAATATCCATCTGGAATAAAACTAAGTTCCCCATAATGGACAAATATCTATTAGCTATAGAATAAGATTTTGGAAACTGTTGGTAGATACTATAGACTTTGTCAGTAATATCTTGTAGTACCTTAGTACAATCCTGCTGTTTAACGAATGTAATGATTCCCAAATATCCAGATAGTTTCTCTAGAATTTGAACACATTGTTCTGCTAATTCTAAATTATGATACTCCTGATAAATATCATAAACTTTAGTAGTATAAGCAATAACTTTATTTTTATCACAAAAATTCACATTATTGATTTCATGTAAGAAAACATTTATATCCCTTGGTATCACATCGGTAAGGTTATTTGTCTGCTCGTCATTCATGTTTTTTCTCCAAACTTTTTTAACAAAAATATAAAACAGCGTAAAAATGTAGCTTCAAAAAGTCGAACCAACTTATTATATCAAATTATATATCTAATAATTACCAGATTTAATTATTCAATAAAGAAACTCATAAAATATTTAAACCATATCAACTAAGAAGTAAACTCATCTAATACTAGTTTTTTTACAACTACTTTATGTTCCAAAATCATTACACTCAAAAAAGCTGATTCCTCAGCTTTTCAATCAATCATGGAGCTTAGTTACTTTTGAATCGCATCGCTTCATCGCTCTGCACAAATTCTCGTTGAGCATCTGTTAATTCCTCAAGTTCATCACAACCAATAAGTCCAAAGACTTCCATACCATCTTTTGTACTTACGATGTATGCCTCAAGTTCCCTAGCTTTGTCAACGTCTGACACTAAGTAAATGTTTTTTTTAGTCATTACTTCATCGGCCATTTTTATCTCCTTCAACCCTTTATTAGTGTTTAATCTTCCCCCAATTTATCATGTTGGGCCCTGAAGGCGTATAATGGATCAAAATCTGAATCAAGTTTATTGTTGTTGTCAGCTTGTTCAGCCATCTTAGCATTTAAACTATTTTCCATCCTCCCAATACAATCCATTACCTTCCTTATCATTGTAAGGGTTTCAGAAGTAATTTTCAAGACCTCGCTTGCATTTTCATTGTCTTTAATTGTATCTGAGCTTTTCATTCTCTTCTTTAGACGTTCTTCAATTTCGTCTAAACGTAGCTCTTTCATGCTTTGTTGAGGTTCTGCAGTGGCTGATACTGGCTCTAAAGGTTTTATGCTTTCAACCGTCAAATCTTCAATTTTTGTGACGTTCATAATGACCTTAGCACGTGATTCTTCTTTTCTATTATGACCTGGTATATAGATATAGTTGTTGCTACCAAAAAATGCTTGTTGGGTAATATCATTCTTAGCTAAACTTTCAAATAAAGGATCGTGACCCTCTACTAAACTGTTCGCAAAATAAATATTTCTCGTATCTCGGAAAAGTTGGGTGTTGAAAATAAATGGCCTGTTCTTAGGGAAATTATTGACGTGAGGAGAATGGAAAAAATGCTCTGTTGATAGATAATGTACGTAAGGGACCTTGCTGAGTAGCTGAGACAAAGTGTTCGTATCCATTTGAGCCTGCTCATCAAAGAGGAAGATATCTGTAATATGGCTTGTTGGAGACGTTACTAACTCAATACCCTTTTTTAAATAGCCAGCTAACAGAACGGCATGTTTTTTCTCATCCTCTAGGTCTGCTTGATTGTGGGTAATAGTAATCTTAGCTTTATCTTCTAAATACGATAAAGCATTCCAAGATATATGTGACTTAAACCCCATAATAGCTACTCTATGATCTTTAGATTTTGCAAAGTTAGTCAGCTTGTGAAAAAAGGGAGAGGCTTCAAAAGGAGATAGGACGTAGGGATCAATATAGATATTAAGCATCAGTATCACCTTCTTCTTGATTTAACTCTTCTAGTTCGGCATCTTTGATTAGTGGACGCTCATTAAACGCTTCATTCATTCTAAAAGGCATGTATTTGGCCACACGACCACCATCAGTTGTATTTTGACTTCTGATAACAACAAGAGACTTATCAATCCCTTCTTCTGCAGCAAGTTCTAGGTTGAGGAAAATAATGTTATTGAGGTTCTTGTAGCCACCATTTTCAATAAGCATATACTTATCTTCAATTTCTTGAATGTCGTCAAAATTATCAACGATAATCAATAGATAACGTTTGTTGCCTTCTTCATCTAAACCATCCTCGAAACGTCCAAAGTGTTTAAAGACATTGAGCAATTTATCAAGATCACTGGTATCACCTACATTGGTTATATAAGGATACACATCAAAAAGATTTTTTGTACCGTCATCTTCCTTTTTATTGAGAGCTAACTGACCGATAAAGAGATATCTAGGAACATGGACTGTATACGTACGCTCTTTCTTCTTCGCCTTTTTAGCTTGTAATTCTGATTTTCGTTTCTCCATACCAGAAAGAGGACTTGTCCCCTCACTCTTTTCTTGTGTCTTTGTCACTGTATACGTGAACTTCTCCAGTTTTGACGTAGGAACAAAATAGGCATAGTTTTGATTAAATTTGAAGTTCTGATAGGCATCTACGACCTTCCAGTATCGAATAGGAGAGTAGTTATCTTCTTCCCGAAGAATATCTTTCCATTTATAAGTGAAGTTTCTGCTGATCTTATTTGCGAGTAAGAGCAGCATTGTTCCATGACTGTAAATAGAGTAACTTGTCGCAAGAGCCCCTGGAGTGTCTTCACGTTCGAACTCCCACTCTTGAATTAAGTAAAACTCTCTGAGTCGTTTGAGATGAGGTTTGATTTTAGGAATCGGTAAACCAAACTCCCTAGAAATTTGAAGTAGTTGAACATTTCGGAAAGTAGCTATAAATAGTAGGATATCCATATCTAACTGGTTTAGTTGCTTACTAATTAACTCATAGTCCGTTTCTTGACTATAGTTGATTTGAATGATGTAATCCTCTTGAAGTTGCAAATGGAAAGGAAAGTCATTGTTTGGGTATACTTGTTTTAGTAATGGTATCGAGGCATACTTATTATAATAGTCGTCCGAAAATCGAGAAACAGTATTCAATGTTGCTTTTCCATCGATTGTTCTTACCCCAAAACGACGTAGTCTTTCATTGAATTTTTTAACGAAGTCTTGATAGGCTTCCAGTGCTTCATCAGAAGGCTTTTCTCCTGTTTCAGATAATCGAACTGTCCCATCAGGCATGAGAGTGACTTCTTCCCCATTAAATTTTTTCTTCGGATAAAGTGGAAGATTGATTTTCTTAGCAATATTTTGTAACCATTTTTTATTACCTGGTGTTCTTGTCATTTGTCTAGTCCTTCTCTTCAATTTTTTGGAACCATTATACTAAACCTCATATACCTTTTTTAACCCAGTGACACCCACACACAAATTAGAACTCAAAACCAAGAGCCATATTGATATACTTCTCTAATAATGTATACTTGATAAATTGCAAGAATAAGTGCAACATTTACTCGAACTCTTCTATTAGGGCTTCACAAGCAGTTCTGTAAGGTAAACATTTTCGTGGTCGGTGATTGATATCATATAACGCCTTGTTCAAAGCCTCATCAGAGATAGTCGCTAAATCTGTTTTCTTTGGGAAATTGGCGTACCAAGCCTAAATCTTCCAAGTGTTTCTTTGGGTTGTCGAGTTTTTCCTTTATGGCGAAGGACGCTCAAATCCAGATCAATCAAACCAGCATAGAGCCAGTTATAAATAGTTTTAAAAGCTACCATTGGCTTTTGTTCAAGCTGATAGCGGACCACAAATCTGTTCAGGCGACCAAGAGAATTTTAAACCGTTCTCAATTTCCTTTTTCAACTTTGGTGTCAAACAAGAATTTTGACCTTTTTGCTTAGCCCTACGGTTGCACTGTTCCTCTGCTGGGACTACTCTGTTTCCATTCATAAAATGCAGAACACGTAATTCCGAGCAGATTGCACATTCAGCTAATGCTTCAACCTTATTTCTGTTAAAGCATTCAATCGCTAAGCATTTTGATTCGTGGCGCTGTTTACCTAACCTCGTCATCTAGTTTGTGATGATTCCTTTTGTCAATTAAACTTTCTTCGCCACCACTAATACATTTTTTACAAGTTCCATTTTAAATTCTTTTGAATAGGAACGATTTTTTGTTTTCTTTGTAAATCCTAAAATCCCATATTTTTTATAGATAGCAGCCCAATCTTGAATCGCCCTTGTGGAAATATGGAGACAGTTACGTATTTCAGATCTGGAACAATTACCATTAATATAATCGATACAAGCTTGTTCTTTCTCGAATGGAGTGAAATTTTCTCATCTAGACATAAAAATACCTCTTAAGTAGATTTTAGGTATTTACCATGTCTACTTAAGAGGTATCATATCAGAACGAGTGTTTTGCTCTTCGGCTGAAAGCCTCTGCTACCGGCCGAGGCCAAAAGGCCTACCGAATGTTTTCCCTTCAGCACCACCTTTACTAGCTGTCCCGACTAGCGGGTCTAATCAAGACTACTTTCTTTTATTCTTCTCACCTGTAAACGGATCATATTCCTCGAAAAGACTGAGCTGATCTGCTATCACGTCTTCTTGTAATTGATTACGAATATATTCTTCAAGTCACTTCTGATTTCGCCCAACCGTATCAACATAAAACCTGCGACACCAAAATTTGCGGTTCCCATATTTATAGTTTAGATTAGCGTGTCGATCGAATATCATTAAGCTATTTTTACCCTTTAAATATCCCATAAATGAGGAAATAATTTGTTTCGGTGGTATACTCACTAACATGTGAATATGATCTGAGCAAGCTTCTGCTTCATGAATTTCTACGCCTTTTCTTTCACATAATAACCGTAAGATTTGACCAATACTTGCTTTGTATTTCCCATAGATTATCTGACGTCTATATTTTGGGGCGAAAACAATATGATACTTACAATTCCATGTAGTATGTGCTAAACTATTATTATCCTGTCTCATCAGGGGTCCTCCTTTTGTATATTAGTTAGTGGTCGGGAAACCTTACCTAATATAACACTTTAGGGGGACTTTTTTGATAATCAAAAGAAATTAGGATTCTCGCATCCCAAATCATACGCAAAATGTTATGTATACGGAAAAGTCATTCATAAATTCGAAAAAAATAATTCTAATTGGATTGAACTTGTTGTTAAGGACAATTTTGACTTCATAGTCAAACTCCAATATAGTAAAAAAATGCGAGTATCAGATATAAATTATGATGTAGGTGACAATCTATTCATATATGCTTTAATTATTTCAAGCGAAAAAAAAATAAATAAAAGCGTTTATACTTCAATCTCATAGTAGAGGATATGATAAACAAAACCAGTCTAAAATAGAAAAACAAAGGCTCTTTGTCAACTGTAGTGGGTGACGAAAAGCTAACATCTAGAGAGGACCGGATAGGTCCTCTTTTTATGTATGTTCAGAGTGATGAAGACACGTTTCTTAAAGTTAATGAAGTTTCTAAAACCGAATCCCAAGCGTTTGATGTCTTTGATCAACTTGTTAGTTGCTTCAAGTTTTGCGTTTGAATAGTCCGTTTCTAGTGCGTTTTTGATGTATTGCTTGTGTCTAAGGAAAGTCCTAAAAACAGTTTGAAAATAGTGATTAACCTTGCTCCTATTTTCCTCTATCAGATCAAAGAACTCATCTACTCTCTTCTCCTGAAAATGAAAAAGTAAGAGCTGATAAAGTGTATAGTAGTCGGTAAGCTCTTCTGAAAAGACCAATGTCTTCTCAACGACTTCATGTGGACTTAAGGTTTGACGGAAAGTCTTTGAATAAAAAAAGTTGAGAGATAGTTTACGGCTGTCCTTTTGGAAGAGTCGCCAATGATTTTTCAAGGCTCGATAGGGTAGTGACTTCTTATCGAATTGGTTCATAATCATAATTCTTGTCTTTAAAAAGGCACGACCAAGGTGCTGGATAATGTGGAAACGATCAAGAACGATTTTTGCGTTTGGAAAAAGTCTGCGGGCTAGTGGGATATAGGCTCCAGACATATCCATCGTGATAAACTGCACCTTTTGGCGATCTTCCAATGGATACTTTAAAAAGTAGTTTCGTATAGTGATTTGGCGACGATTATCAAGGATGGTTATGAGTTCGTTTGTCTCATAATTCTGTGCCACAAAAGCCAATTCCCCTTTCTTGAACCCAAACTCATCCCAGGACATAACAGCTGGAAGTTTGTCATAATGTTCCTTGAAAGTGAACTGGTCAAGCTTATGATAGACAGTGGACGTCGACACACGAAGTCTTCTGGCAATATCAGTTAGTGACACCTTCTCAGTCAGGAGTTGTGCAACCTTTTGTCGGACCAGATTTGAGATTTGGCAGTTTTTCTCAACGATTGATGTCTCAGCTACCATGACTCGTCTACAACTTTTACACTGAAAACGACGTTTCTTCAGACGTAGTAGGGTTGGCGTTCCCGCTTGCTCGAGAAGAGGGATTTTAGAAGGCTTTTGAAAGTCGTACTTGATCATTTTTCCATGGCAATGAGGACATGATGGTGCAGGGTAATCGAGTTTTGCTTGAATCTCGATATGAGTGTCAGTTTCAAAAAGAAGTGAAATCTTGATATTTTGGTCTTTAATTCCGATTAATTCTGTGGTATTCTTAATAAGTCTCATAAGTTCTTCCTAATGATGGTTTGGTCGCTTTTCATTATAGTTCTTATGGGACTTTTTGTGTACACTCAAAAAGCTCTATAATCTCTACAGTGGTTTTACCCACTACAGAAATTATAGAGCCAACATTTTTAAATTTAATAGTATTTTTCTTTAGTTACAATAATATTTTTACTTCTACCATATTCTCAATCTCATCACTAATATTACAACAAACAGAAAGAGAATACTTTTCATAAAAAGGTAATTCATAGAACTTGAAATTTTTCTCCCCAGTAACACAAATATTCTTGCTCCATAGCTCAGTAGTGAAAGAATTCATAGATTTAGCTAACCCTATTCCCATTGCTTTAACGAAACTTTCCTTTAGTGTCCAAAATCTATAAAAAGTTTTACACTTTAATACATCTGGAAGTTGTAAGAAAAAAATTTTTTCTCTGTCTGATAAAACATAATCTATTACTTCATCAAAATCAAAACTCTCATTATATTCCAAATCTATTCCGACTTCAGTATTACTAATCGCAACTGCTACCCAATCACCCGAATGAGTAATATTAAAATAACAATTATCAATTCCTTTTAAATAGGGTTTCCCATGATTATTTTTTAAAATTTTAACTGGGGTAAACTCATATATCTTTTTATTAAATAAAAGATATTCATATAAAAGATAGTATGCAACTAGGGAGCGTCTATAATCTAAAGACTTTTTATATTTTCTCGCTTCTTTCAAAAAGTTAAATGGGATACGATTTTCTAAGTGAATTTCATTTAATTTAGGATTATTTATATTTGAAAAATATATTATCATTACACACTCAACTCAAACAACTTATAAAACTCACCTCTCCTATCCATCAAGTCACCAAAAGAACCATCTTCAACAATGACGCCACCTTTCATAAAGAGAATTCTATCGTATTTTTTCAAAATGGTCTCATTCAACTTGTGGGTTACTACAAGTGCCGTCAAATCTTGAATATCCAAGATTGAATTTTCAATTTCAGTAGTTACTTGATTATCCAAAGATGAGGTAGCCTCATCCAATAATAAGATTGGTGTTTTTCGAATTAAGGCACGCGCAATACTAAGTCTTTGTTTTTGTCCGCCAGATAGATTTGAGCCATTCTCTCCACATAAAGTTTGTAGACCAGATTCATTTTCTAAAACATAACTTTCTAAACCTGACTGCTGTACAGCTTGCTTTATTTCCTCATCAGTGAAGGATTGATTAAGAGTAATATTTGCTCTTAAAGTATCATCAAAGATATAAACGTTTTGTTGAACAATCGTCATTAAGTTATAAAGGCTCTCTGCTGAAATAGCTTGTATATCTTGATTATCAATTAAAATATGTCCACTTGTTACATCATAAAAACGAAGTAATAGATTGAGCAAAGTTGATTTCCCACTCCCTGACATTCCTACAATTGCAATTTTTTCCCCTTTTTGAATCTTCAAAGATAAATGATTAAAAATTTTTTCTTCAGTATTAGGGTAAGAAAAGTCTATATTTGAAAAAGAAATAACATCATCAAAATATTCTTTCGTTTCACCGGTCTGAAGTCCAGTTACATCTTTTACCTCAAATGCATTAAGTGTTGCTTGCCCCTCACGGAATTTACTTATTCCCATTCCAACTTCATTTAGTGGCATTACTACAAAATTGACCAGTTGAACAATAGCTGTTACACTCCCAATTGTGGTAGAGCCATTAAATACTAAATACATCCCTCCACCAAAAGCTACCAAAAAAACAATCATCCCTGAAAGCTGGGAAATAACATTTGCTAAAACATCAAATTTTCCTTTTATAAAATATATCTCATCCAATTTTTCACTTTCATGACTATAATCCTCAAAGATAGCATCTTTCACATTAAAACTTTTAATAACAAGAAATCCTGCTAAAATATCTTTAACCTTAGCTAAATACTTCTGATCTGCAATCATAGCACTATTTTGTAAAGAGGCTGATTTTTGTCCAATAAATCCTGAAATCATCATCGGAATAATGCTAGCAATGATTACTAATAAGGTCAAAAACCAATTACCTATAAACATAGCTAGGAGTGAAAAAATCATTAAGGAAAGGTTTTTTGAAATATTAAAATACTGGTGTAGATAATCTTGCTCGATTTTCTTCATATTTTCGGTTAATACAGAAATAAACTTCCCTGATTTTTCTTTAGAAAAGTCTCTATAATCCCTATCTAAAATAGATTGGAAAACCTTGTTTTTATAACTTGACATGATTTGCCTAACAAGGTTATTTCTCAATCGAAGAGAAATAAAGTTGAGGCCCGCATAGATAAAAATAACAGCTGCTCCCACTAGTACCGCTTGAGTTAAGGCTTCTCTATTTTGGGACATGCCACTATCAATAATACCTTTAATAGAATAAGCAAAAGCAATATTAGTTAAAGGGACCAGTATATTAAATATCATGAAAGCATAAAAAGTCTTCTGATAGTTCTCTATCAATTGTTTCATTCTTAATCTACCTCATAATTCTTGACTTTTATTTAGAAAATGTGACATAAAATATTCTTCTAGATCAATATTCTCTCTCATAAGTTCCTTCATAGAGACCTGCTCAATCATTTCTCCATTTTTGATAACACCAATCTTGTCTGCTATCTGTGAAATTTCCGACAAAATATGGCTTGAGATTAATATTGTAATTCCATATTCCTTAGAAAGCGACAACAAAAGATTTCGAACTTCTTGAATTCCTACAGGATCTAAACCATTGATTGGCTCATCTAAAATCAACAATCTAGGTTTCGTTAAGAAAGCTCGAGCTAAACCAAGCCTTTGTCTCATTCCTAACGAAAACTCTTTTACTTTTTTAGTCGTATTTTTTAATCCGACCATTCTTAAGACTCTTATTACATCTGATTCAGTAATATTTTTCCCCATATACTGAGCGTGAATTACCAAAATTTCTTTTGCAGTGCAATTATCATAAAAAATTGGTGTTTCAATAATACTACCAATCTGGCTTAGAATTTCCTCTCTATGTTCTTGTAAATCTTTTCCAAAAATTTCAACACTGCCTGATGAAATAGTTGATAAGGATAACATGCATTTCATTAACGTTGTTTTCCCAGCACCATTTGGTCCTAAAAAACCATAAATTTCTCCTTCAGCAATTTGAAGGTTGATACCACTCAAAATTTCTTCCTTATTAATTGTTTTAAAAAGATCTTTTATTTCAACAATATTTCCCATTTCTATTCTCTCTTTCAATATCAGCTTTCAATGTGAGAGCTTTTTCTTCAGAAGCATAAATTCCAACTTGTACAGTCTCTTCTTTTATAGAAATTATCAAAGAATTATTACTTGTCCCTTTTTTTAGTCGTTTCATTTTTATGTCTGAGAAAAAATTGTTTTCTTCTAAGAAGTCATAAATACCTAAAAAATTAACTACAGGTACATGATTATATTTAAACTCATCTTGTTCCTTGTAATCACTACTAGCAATGAAATTAATAAAATCCAATGTTGTACTATTTCTAGAATTTTTATACTCTTCAACCTGCAAACGTAAAGAATTATCAATTTCATTTAACTCCCCGTTTTTGACAATGACTGGAATTAGCTCTAGAAACATGCCAAGAGTATTAGAGAACTTTTCCAATTTCCCACATCTCCCTTTAAAAAGTATAAAAGCAGGCATTTTACTTAGCCATTTTTCATTAATACTAAACTGTTTTCCATAACCTAGTATGGTTCGCCCAATTACTCCCCATAGTTTATCTATAAGGAGTTCTTCTTTTCCAATCTTAGGTCTTACCGTAATTGAAGAAAATACATTTGAATTATTTTTTACATAACCAGTCTTGTATCGATTACTTACTTCCTCAAAACTTTTTATTGAGAAAATCTGTTGCTTCGCTTCCTCCGTAAAATTTATAAGCTTTGCATATTCTGAATATGAAGGTATATTTTCTGACTTAATGTCTGGAAAGTCTAAATATTTTTTAACACTTTCTTCAAATATTTCAGCTGAACAAGCATCCCAGAATATATGATGAATTCTCAAATAAATGCGATATTTAGTATTGTTTTCTTTAAAAAGTACTAATTCACAGGCATGGTCATTTTCTTTAAAAATCCCATTATCTTCGAATCGATTTTGCTCAATTTCATAGATTAATTTAATATCCTCTACGCACCTATCGCTCAGGTCAACAAATGGAATTTCCCAATCCTTATCAAAGAAATATTCCTTAATAATTAAAACATTGTTGATATAATCATAAGAACTTCTTAAAACACCGTTCTCTTTGACTACTTTTTTCAATGAATTAATTATATCTTTATAGTCATAATCTCCTTCAATATCAAAGATTGCTCCAGAAACGATCATAGGTTGTTTTTTAATCCATTGTTGCATTTTTGTAGCTTTATAAGTTGAATAATTATTTTCAGTTTTAAAATCCTGCTTATAAGTGACAAAGTACGGTTTTGATAAACTTCTTTTATTTTCTTCCGTTATCTTTTTTTCTATAGATTCCTCGGAAATTGATGCAACACTAGTCTGTAAATTTAAATCTCTGATAGATTTTCCACTGAGTATATCTTTTAAAGTAATCGTATATCCTACCTTGTTTAATTTTGCAATAATTCTCATCGCTGTAATTGAATCACTTATAATATTTGATAGAGACTGAAGAGGGTTAGACACAACAATCTTAAGAATGTCTTCTAATACATCACAAAATTCTCTTTCTTGAGAACTCATTTTCAAATCCTCTACCATTTTTTCTATTTTGGGGAACCCAAAGCTTTCTAAAGTCTTTCTATCAACTTTCCCATTAATAGTAGTTGGCAGTGAATCAATGTTGACAACTCTCTCTGGAATCATATAATATGGTAATTTTTTTTGTAAAAATAATTTAACTTCTGAAGATAAAATATCATTATCTGAAACTATATATGCAACAATATGTTTGTCGTTGTCATCATTGACAACACAACAAGCAGCTTGTTTAATACTGGTTATATTCAAAATTTGATTCTCAATTTCACCTAGTTCGATTCTAAAACCTCTTACTTTCACTTGACGATCAATACGTCCTAAGTATTCAATGTTACCATTAGATAATCTTCTCACTAAGTCTCCAGTTCTATATATTCTAGATGGAGAAATTAACTTGTCTTCAAAAAAAACTTTCTCATTTAATTCAGCTCTGTTTAGATAGCCTCGTGAAAGACTCAACCCCGATATACATAGTTCACCTGGCATATCATCCCCGACCAAAACACCATTATTCATGATATGTACATTAACATTTTGTATTGGTTTACCAATTGGACATCTTTTCAACTCGTCCTGAAGTTTATAAATTGTCCAATCTGTGGTCCAAATTGAAGCCTCACTTGGACCATAACCATTAATGTAACACATTTTTTGACTCCAAATTTTAGCTATTTCAGGACTTGCTTCATCTCCTGCATTCATAACATATTTTAATGTTTTTAGTTCCTCTGGCTTGAAGAAAGGCATCAATACAGGAGGTATCAAAGCAAAAGTCACATGCATTTCATTAATAAGATTCGTTATATCTTTGGGTGAATTGCGAATATTATCAGGAACTATAACTAATTGAGAATTATTTACTAAAGCACCAAATATTTCCAGAACAGATGCATCAAATGATAAACTAGCAAATTGTAAAATTCTAGCATTATCTTTTAATTGATATTTTTCACCAATATAATCAAATAAATTCATTAATCCTTGATATTCTATCAGTGATCCTTTAGGGGTTCCTGTCGAACCTGATGTATAAAGTACATAAGCAAGATTATTTTTATCCAGAGCAACTCTTGGTTTGTCTGAATTAATATTTATATTACATTGATCAGGCTGAATTATTTTGATATTCTGAAGACTACCAAAGTTCTCATCATCTGAAAGCAATATTTTAACTCCTGCATCTTCTATTTGAAAAGAAACCCTCTCAAAAGGTAAACTTTTATCCATAGTTACACAGCAAGCTCCCGCTTTCATAACTGCAAGCATACTAATTATTACCATTGGTGACTTCGATAAATAAATACCTACTCTGTCCTCAGTTTGAATACCATTTTGAAGTAAAATATTTGCTAAGGCGTTACTTTTAGATTCCAACTCCTTAAATGAAATTTTTTCATCTAAATAGAAAATAGCTGTCTTTTCTGGATTATGTATTGCATTTTGACTAATAGCTTCAGGAATATTATTAAGAGTTATTTCTCTTTGGTTAACTTCGTTTTTTAGATATAACTTTCTCAATTGTTCTTGATTTAGTACTTGAATATCCTTAACTTTATGTTCAGGATAAAAACAAATATACTCTAAAATATTTTCCATTGTTTGGAGGAGGTTTTCTATAGTATCGTCTGAAAATTTTTCAATATCAAATGATATCTGAAAAGCCATATAATCTCCCGTATCATGTATCATACAAGATATATCATAGCTAGCATTTTCAACGCCGTCACAAACTTGTAAGGTCACACCATCTGCAAATTCAAATAATTGATTCTCTGAAACAAAACTTGAATAGGAGTATACAGTCGAGAATAGTGGTGTCCTTCTATTTAACCATTTTTGGATTGCTGAAGGACTTACGCATTGATAATGTTGTCCCTGAAAAACCTGTTGTTTATTTTTCAAAATAAGCTCTTCAATAGTTTCATCGTTCTCTACAGAAATTCTTGTTGGTATAGTATTAATCAACATTCCAACAATTTCACCAATATTCTCTATTTCTAGATTCCTACCAGAAACGACCTTTCCAAAAACAGCATCACTAGTATAGTTAAACCTTTGAATTAACAAACCCCAGACAACTTCTAGAATAGTATTTCTTGTCACTGATAGTTTACTACTCAATAGCTTAAGTTTATCGTAGACATGATTGGGAACTTTGTGACGCAAATTACCGCTTAATGATCTAGTATGTTCATTTGTCTCCAAAATTTTAAAATCAGATTCACCATCATAGTCCCCAAGCAAGTTTAGCCAATATTCTTTCCCGCTCTCAGATTCTATTCCTCCAATAAATTTTAGATATTTTTGATAATTATCTCTTTTAGATAAATATTTATCTAATTTTAAATATTCATTACCAACATAGTATTTATACGTAACCGACAGTGTCTTCAATAAATTGGATAAAGACCAGCCATCAAAAACTATATGATGGAAACTCAGTAATAAGTATGTTTCTTTACCGCTAGTTTTAATAATTGCTGCTCTGAATAAATTACCTTCCTCTAAATAGAAACCTTTCTCCATTTCTATAGACTTAACCTTCATAATAATTTTCTCTAACTCGATTTGATTATTAGAATAATCAAATTCCATCACGGATATATCCTTGACTTTATCAACTTTCTGTGAGTATGTTTCTGAACCAGTCTCAACGACTCTCAGGGATAATGCTGGATGTTTAGTTGAAAGCTTACTAAGTGCTAGTTTTAGACACTCAAGATTCAAATTGTCTCCCAATATTTTAAATAAAGTTTGAGTGGAATAGAGATTAGCATTATCATTGGTTAACTTTTGAAATAGTATCCCTTCTTGAGAAGGAGTTAATGGTAAATGTTCCCCACTATCTTTATCATTGGTAAATAATAGTATTGCGTCTTTAAATTTCTGACACAATTCTTCAACATCTGATTTCTTAAATTTATTTGAATCAAAGTCAATTGTGAACCTCAAACAATTATTTTGAATAACACCATTGAAGTTAAGAGGCGACCAAAGAGTATTATTTTCATCCATTGAATTTCCGAAATCATAATTTGAAACTACCAAAGCATCAGAATTATTGTCCATATTCCCCATAAAGTTAAATGAACATTCTGACATTTCATTTGAATTCAATAATCTCTTACAATATTTAAGAATTCCAAAATTAAATCCCTTTTTAGGTATTTTTCTGATTTCAGCCTTGGTTTTATTCAATAAATCCCAAATATCTTTATTATAGCAATCTAGAATTAGTGGATAATTTGTCGTAAACCAACCTATTGTTCTATCTACTTTCGAAATATCGTTAATAGACTCTCTCCCATGTCCTTCTAAATTTAATGATAGTAACTTTTGATTAGTTATGCTGTTTACCGCAAAGCATAGAGCAGTTAATAATAAATCATTTATCTGTATGTCATCTCTTGGATTACAAAGTTTTTGAAACGTCTTAGTCTCATCCTCTGATATTGACATTTTTATCTTCCTGAACGCATTGCCCTCTGATTGCTTCTCTCTGGGCTCTTCTAACTGAATCTTTCCTTTTGGTATTTTAGAAATCATTTCATTCCAATAAGGAAGTTCTCCTCTTGCTTCTTCTGAATCACCTTGTTTTTGTAATTCAGCTAGCCAGCTTTTATAATCCATTGTTCTATATGGTAGAGTCAATTCTTTATTATTCTTTAACTGACTTTGTAAATATATAAAATCATCTAATAATATTCTCCAGGAAACACCATCAATAACTAAATGGTGTGCACAAATAAATAATAAAACTCGTTTTTCAGTTTTAAAATACACTAAATTCAGCAGGGGAGTTGAAGATATATCAAATTTGTTTTGAGCATCATTACAATATGTCTTACAATTTTTTATAAATTCATCATCAGTACATTCTATAAAATCGATTTTATAGGATGGACGATTTACTTCTATAAACCTGTTCTTACTTAACTTAGAATCACTAAAGTTTTCTTTAAATATTGAATGTTCTTCAGTTAATCTATCAAATATTTCAATTATATCTTCATATTTATCTTCAAATTTTAGTTCTAAAAGTATTGCTTGATTGAAGAAATTTGGATTCTTTAAATTTTGAGAGAAAAATTCTTCAATAATAGGTGAAATGAGAATTCTATCATTTGAATTATTTTCAATGATTTCTATCTCATTTTCTGTGTGAAATAACTTTTTTAAAGAAATTGATTGAAGTATCTCCTCTGGTTCAACTTTAGCTCCAATTTCTTTAAATTTAGATGCTATCCGTATAGCTTTTATTGAATCTCCTCCTTGAGACAGAAAATCTTTTTCTAAATCTAAATCTTTATTATTTAATTCACTTTTTAAAATATTAATTAAATTACTACTACCTTTAGAGTTTTCTATTGATTGAGAATTCGGTAATAATTCATATAAATTATTACATCCTAAAATTTTATCAGAATCTATAATAATTGATTTTTCGGCTAATTTTGAGGAAATCCTAATTGCCTTAATAGAATCTCCCCCTTGCTCCAAGAAGCTCTCTGAAAAGTTGACTTTTTTATTTAATACACTCTCTATAACTGACTTTATCTCTTCTGATTTGTCAAATTTAATAATAGGTGAGTTTATACATTCCATTAACAGCTTTGAATATTCATTAGATAACCTTTCTATAGTCTCTTTCCTGAAAATAGCTTTTTTGAATTCCCATCTAATTGTTAAGATATTATCTGTTTCTAAGATATCTATTGTGATATCAAATGGTGATTTTTTTGATTTTATAGGAATTTGTTCCAAAAAACCATCTTCCAGTGTTTTTACCTTATTAAATGCTAAAAATACGTCAAATAAAGGATTTCTTGTATAATCAGTATTACTATTATGAAGTTTTATGATTCTATCTAGGGGGTATAGTTGGTTTTCAAACAGCTCCAATACTAATTTTTTTATTTTTTGTACAATAGTAAGAAAATCATCATCTTGATCAATGTCTCCCCTTAAAGGTAGCGTGTTAGTATACATACCAAATGTGCTTTCTGATTTTTCAAATAGCCTTGAATTTATTGGGGTTCCAATAATAATATCTCTTTGACCAGTAAGTATACTTAAATAGTACATTGTTACTGCAACAAAGAACATATATAGAGTTATATTATTTCTAGAACAAAAAACGTCAATATCTTTTTTTAGATTCTTATCGATTTCTATTAAAATGTCATCGCCACTTTCATTACATCTAGCAACTCTTGGAAAGTCTAACGGTAAATCTAACAAAGTAGGCTTCTGACTAAAAGCCGCTTTCCAATATTTGTCTGAAGAGTCCAAATTTTCATTATTCAATAAATCATTCAGTTCTGCAGAAGTCATTAATACTGGAAGCGTTTCTTCTCCTCTATACTTCTTTATAAGTTCTGATGTGAATAATGATGTAGAATATCCGTCATTTATTGAATGATGAATATCAACAAATACATAATCGTTTTTATTTGTTCTCAGAATATTCATTCTTATCAATGATTCATTTTCCAAATCAAATGGTTTTACTAAACTACTAAGTACACTTTCGATTTCTTGTTCTTCACATGAAATCATTTTTATTTCACTAGAAAAATTATTATTAACTTCTAGCATTAATTTATCCTCATGAAAATGGAAATTAGATTTTAAAACTTCAAATTTATCTAAAATATGTTTATAAATATTATTCAGTTTATTCAAATCAAGTCTTTCATTACTTTTTAATAGTAACGGCATGTTATAACTGGTTGATCTTCTATTTACCATTTGTAAAGCATATATTCTTTTTTGTGTCTCAGTAGCTTGAAAGACATTATTGTTATTTGAAATAGTAGATATTACAGAATCATTTTGAACAATTTCAAGATTCTCTGCTTTATCAAGATTTATTGTTTTTTTAGCTTTTTTTTGATTATTTGACTGCTCAATTTGACTTAAAACAAATGAAATCGTAGGAGAATCAAAGAATTGTTCTAAACTAATCTGTAAAGAAAAATTGCTATTTAAACGATTTACTAGTCTTGCAGCCTTTATTGAATGCCCTCCTATGGTAAAGAAATCATCAGAAATTTTCACGTTATTTATCCCTAAAATTTCAGAAAAGATTGCTTGTACTTCTTTAAAAATCGATGAATCATGTTGCTCATTAATTAATTTAGGTTGTTCATTATTTTCCGTTTCAGCTTCGACGTCGACGTCAGTCAAACTTAATAATTTTGCAGAATCAACCTTTCCATTCGCGGTCAAAGGTATTTTTTTGATATTAATAAACTTTGAAGGAATCATATAAGACGGAATTACGGATGTAAGTCTCTTCCTTAAAGTCATGGTGTCAGAATAATCTGATGTAATAAGGTAAGCAATTAATTCTTTATCTGCCCCCTCTCCCTTGGCGAGTACTACACAATCTATAATAGATGCTATGTTTTTGATATTATCTTCTATTTCAGATAGTTCTACACGATTTCCTCTAATTTTAATCTGTTTATCCATTCTGCCTAGAAATTCAATATTTCCGTCATCATGCCACCTTGCATAATCCCCAGTCCTATAGAATCTTTCACCTTCAAACATAAAGAATTTCTCTTTAGTTAAAGTTTCATTATTAAGATATCCAATAGCAACTCCAGGTCCAGAGATGCATAATTCACCTACCATACCAAGACCACAAATTCTTTCCTTCTGAAGTATCAGACATCTAACATTTGGCGCTGGTCTTCCAATCGGAACTTTCTTATGTACCTTTTCACGATTTTCAAACCAAGTTGTTGACCAAACAGTTGCTTCCGTCGGGCCATAACCGTTAGCATAAGATAGGTGGTGCTTCCAATTATCTACTAATTCCCATGTTGATTCTTCCCCTGCTGTCTTAAGTGATTTTAAAGTACTTAGCTTTTGAGGATTTAATTCATTTACAAAAACTGGAGGTAAGACCGCCCAGGTTACTTTAAATGTATTCATTATTTGAGTAACTGCATCAGGACTCAATCTCTTGTCTTCAGGAACAATAACCAGTGTATGTCCATTCAATAGTGCGGTTAGTATCTCCAATATTGAAGCATCAAAAGCTAAACTAGCATATTGTAGCAATACTTCAGAGGAATTCTTAAATTCAAACTCTAAGTTCATTCCCAATGCCATGTTAACAGCTCCATTATGAGAAATTAGAGTTCCTTTTGGTTTTCCTGTTGTACCTGATGTATATATTATATATGCTAGATTTTCGTAAGAATAATCATATTCAATATATTCAAATTGACTTTCTATTAACAAATTCTTATCAACAGAAATTATATTAATTGACTTATCTTCTACAATTCTTCTGTGTTCATCGTTTAATGTACTATTTATTAGTATATGTTGTGCTTTTGAATCATCAAGAATGTAAGTTAATCTATCTTGAGGAATACTAATGTCTAATGGTACATATACAGCATTAATTTTTAATATGGCTAAAAGTGAAATGATTGGTTCCATACCTTTTTCTTGTAGAGAAAGTACATAATCTCCTTGATTGATGCCACTTTTTCTCAACTGTATAGCCAATTCCGTCGACTTGTTATCTAATTCCTCATAAGTCATTGTTTCACCAGAAATATTTAAAGCAACTTTATTCATAAATTGTTTTGCAATATCTTTAAACTGTGAAACGATATTTTTTTCTACTTTAATTGAAGGCTGTATATTTTGTGAGTACTTCTCTATTATCTTTTCTTCTTCTTTCCAAACAAGCTTAATATCTCTTAAATGTTGATTTTCATTTTCCACAAATTGTTCAAGCACAAACTTAAATCTCTTAAGCATATCAATAATAGTAGAATCATAATATTTATTAGAATCATACATCAATTTTATATAAAGCTTTTCTTCCTGAATAATTGACAAGTTTAATGCGTAGTCAGTCTGCTCATATGTTTTTTCATGTTTCATCCATTCGGGATGACTATCATTAAATACGTCAAAACTAAACAAAGAACTTATTTTTTGATCCATTAGATTATTAATTTCTGAAAATGCAATCAATTCATTTCCTTTTACCGAATAATTTTTCCTTTGTTGATATTTTAGCAATTGAGATACGCTTAGGTTTGGATTCGTTTTTATTCTGATTGGAATAGTATTGATAAATAGTCCTACCATATTATCAATCCCTGGAAGTTGAACATCTCTACCAGAGATAATTTTCCCAAATACAATGTCAGTGGAAGCTGAATAAGCCTGTAACACAATTCCCCAGGCAGACTCTAATATAGTACCTACTCCTACTTTTATCTTTCTACCAAGATTTTGTATTAACTCTGTTAATTCTGAAGTTAGCCTAATTCCAACTTCTTCCAAATCGTTTTCCTTAGATTTTTCATACGAATTTTCTTTCTCTGGAAGTAATAATGGAAGTCCTTCAAAATTATCAAGATAATTTTCCCAAAAATATTTTGTTTTAATTTCATTGTTATTATTGAGTACTTCAACAAACTCACTATACTCTGATATTTCTTGATTTTCCTTGCAATCTATTTCTTCATATAATTGAATAAATAAATTATTAATAAGATCTAAACACCACCCGTCCATTATGATATGGTGAAAAGACCAAATAAGTTTTGATTGTTTCTCTCCAACCTTTATAACATAGACTCTAAATAGTGGATCGTTCTCAAAGTCCCAAGAACTATTCTTCTCTTCGGCAATATATTTTTTAATTCGTTTATCAATCGTTTGAGCATCAAATCCATCAAAATCTTCAAAAGTAACAGGGATATTTCGTTCAATAAACTGAACATTTCTAGCAACACTTTGTTTTTTATAAAAAATTGCAGTTCTTAAAATTTCGAAACGACTTGCTATCTTTTCCATAACAGAGGAAATTTTTTCTTCCTTCAATTCTTTATAAACATTCATTACTACTTGAACAATGTATTTATCCTGTTTATCTAGCATTTTATTAAAAAGGAAATTTTCTTGCATATATGATAAAGGGTATATTTTTTCTATTTCTAACCCGTTATTTTTTATTGTTTCAATTGCAGATTTTAACTCTTTCTTACTCCAAGAATGATTCCCATATTCTGGAATACAGTCATGACTATTCAAATGTTCAATAATTGTATGTAAGTTATTCTTGAATTTCTCAGCAATTTTTTCTATTTCAGAAATGGAAAAATAACTTTGTTCAAATTTAAACTCAAAAACCAGACTCTCATCAACTTTTTGTCCTGTTATAGTTAATGGGAACCATAAATGATTTGATTTTGAATTCCTATCCCCCATATCTAAATGAACTAATTTTATGTATTCTAAATTTTCCTGAAAATCACCTAAATAATTAAAAATTATCAATGGTTCGAAAACCTTCTCATAGTTAGAGATTTTCTGATCTTTATAAGCTAAATAATTTAAACCTCTATTCGGAATCATCTTAGTACTACTAGAAACACTTGCTATTAAGTCATCTAAATCTTTATTATTCTCAAAAATCACAGGATAAATACTTGTAAACCAACCTATCATGGAATCATTTTCAATATTTTGTTCTATAGTTTCTCTACCATGACTCTCTAACATAATTGCCAAAGTGTCACTATTAACTGCTTTTACAAGTGCTGCTAAAAAAATATCATTTATTCTATATGTATGCTTATTACTTCCTGTAAGAAATAGACTATCATTCCTGTCAATAGTAATTTTTTTAGAATGTACACTATTAATTGACATCTTAGATTTTGAAGAATTTATTTTTTCTAATTTATTATTAACTTTATCCCAGTAAAATTTCTCCTCTTTTAGTTTCTTACTTTGATACTCATCTAATTCTCTAACCCACTCAAAAAAACTATTATTCTCTCTAGGGAGCTCAATCTTCCTATTCTCCATTCTTTTTGTGAATATAATATTGAGTTCATCATTTAATATTCTCCAGGAAACACCATCAATTATTAGATGATGGATAGTTATAAAAATATAACTCCCTTTAGAAGACTTAAACAGTACAATGTTAATAAGTGGGCTATTCCCCAATTCAAATTTATTTTGGTTTTTTTGGCAAATTAATTTAAATTCTTTATTAAATTCTTCGGAATTTAAATCTTTAAGATCGTGGGATTCGAACAAAAATAATTCTCTTCCCTTATTTATAAATGGTTGATTGTTTTTATCAAAATTGACCTTAAAGAGTATGTGATTTTCAGTCAACTCTTGAAATATATCCTTAATTTCTAAATCATTTAACGAATTATTTATATATAATGTTTCACATTGATTAAAATGTTCCTTTACAAAAAAATCCTTTCGGAAAAATTCTTTTTGAATAGGGCTTAATATTGTTTCATTTTCAAATGACTGACTTGTTAATTTCGTTTCATTATCATTTCCTAATTTTGCTATTATTTCATCAATACTATTAGAATCAACTATGTCATTAGTTCTAAGTTTATAGCCACGATTCTTCAGCTTCGAAACAATTCTAATTGCTTTAATTGAATCCCCTCCTAAAGAATAAAAATCAATATTTTCATCTTCAATTGTAACTTTTAGTATCTCCTCGAAAACTTCAATGATATCTTTTTTTACAGAATTATCAATCGTCTTCAATAAACTTACTTTTTTTTCTCTTACAATACTAGGTAAGGATTTCTTATCAACCTTTCCATTCAAAGTCATAGGTAATTTGGCTATTTCAACAACATGATGAGGTTGCATATAACTTGGTAATTGATCCTTAATCTTTTTACAAAATGTCTTTTTATCTGTGGGATTTTGCAAAACTACATACACAACAATTTCTTTTTCCGAACCCCCAGAATTGAGATTTGTTATACATGAATAAACTTCTTTTACTTCTTTTTGTTTTAAGATTATTGAATTTAATTCAGACAAATCTATACGGTGACCTCTTACTTTGACCTGATTATCCTTTCTCCCACAAAATACTAACTCTTTATCTGAATTCCAATAGACTATATCACCTGTTCTATACATTCTTTCCTTGGTCTTAGGATGCACCAAAAAACTTTCTTTATTTTTCAAATCATTGTTAATATATCCTAAACTTAAGCTATCTCCCGAAATACACAGTTCTCCAGGAATGTCAATTCCACATTCTTGCATTCCCTGAAAAACATGACAACTTACATTCTGTATAGGACGACCTATGGGAACAGCCAAGTTTGTATCAAAGTTTCTATATTTCCATGTAGAAGTCCAAACTGTAGCTTCTGTCGGTCCATAAGCATTAAAATATTTTACTTTGTCTTTCCACGGTAATATAAAATTCCAATTAGCCTCCTCTCCAGCAGTCATTAAATATTTTAATGTAGTCTCTCGCTCTGTATCAAGATTTTGCATGTATACCGGTGGAATAATCGCGAATGTTACTTTTTCAGTATCCCACAAATCTTGAAGTAAACTAGGATTTTGTTTTTCCTCGTGATTAACCATTACTAGAGTACAGCCATTTAAAAGTCCACCAAATATTTCTAGTATAGAAGCATCAAATGAATGACTTGCAAATTGTTGGATTATATCATTTTCGTCAATTCCTATATCATTTATAAATGCCTCACACATATTTATTACCGAACTATGTTTTATCATCACACCTTTCGGTACTCCTGTAGAACCTGAAGTATAAATAATATATGCCAGATTATCTGAATCTATGTGAGGAAAAGAATTAAGATTAACATTATTTTCTACAAACGAGTCATCATATAGAATAGTATTAATTTTAAGAGACTTTGATAACTCTTCATTACCAGTGAGTAGTAATTTGCAAAAACTATCGCTTAAGATATATTCTATTCTCTCATGAGGATTATCTTTATCTACGGGTAAATACACTCCGCCAACTTTAAGAATTGCAAAAATTGCTATAATTGCATCAATCCCGACTAGAGTGGTTGCGACAACTTGTCCAGAACTTACTCCTTTATCAATCAAAAAAGTAGCTAATTCAGAAGATTTTTTATCTAATTCCTCAAATGTTATACCTCCCCTTTGGTATCTAACAGCTATCTTATTAGGAAACTTCTCTACTTGTTTTTTGAATAGAGAAATTATTGTTTCACTCTTATTAAAGTCATGAATACGTTTTTCAAAATAAACTTCTTCTTGTTTTTTAAGTAATGAAACTGAACCCAAGTGTTCATCAAGATTGTCAATAAACTGCTCTAAAATATACATAATAAACGAATGTAAGCTTAGAAGCTCCGGTAATTTTATTAAACACTTTTGATACTCGTATAAAATAAACGGCTTTTCATTCGCATAATTAATCATAATTGTTAATGGATTCGTCCTACTACCACTACCAATCACTTTAAATTTAAATCCTAACTTTATATATTTGAATTTTAAATCATAATTCATCTCCATGCACGATATATCAGTTAATGCTTCAAAAGATTCAATTCCATTATTTTCTATCATTTCTGATATTGTATAATCACTAAAACTTTTTATATCAGTAATTTTTGTAGACACATCTAAAATATATTTTTTTATTGAAGTCCCTAACTCTATCTGAGGAATAATAGGTAATAAACTAGTATTTGAATCCCAACCAGAATTCTGCGTTACTGCCAGCCCAACACTAGCTTTAGATGTAAAAGTCTTAACTTTTTTTGCAAAAATTACTCCAGCTAAAATGAAGTCAAAAAGAGTAGTATCCCTTGAGATTGTAGATTTTTCAAATTTACGCACCAATTCTGGAGGAATAATCTTCTTTATTTCCTCAGTTTCTAAATGTTTCGAATTTTCCTTATAAAGAGCTTCCCCTTCAAAACTTTTCAACTCTTTTGTCCAAAAATCTATTGTAGATTCTTGATTGTCAGTAGTCTTTGGATAATATCTTCCTGACAGCTCTTCAATATTTATATCGTCTAATAGTAACCCTACAAAAGTATTTGAAAATTTAGTGATAAATTCAATATCAGAAATTAAATGATGAAATTTTATTAATACCTGTTTTTTCACACCATTTATTTCTGCTACAAGAAATTCATAAAGGGGTTTCTTAAAATCAAATATGGAGTCCTTTTTCCATACTTCAATAAAGCTGTTTAAGTCACTTTCACGTTCAAATCTTTTAAGTTGTATATTATCTAATTTTTTATAACTTCTGATGTATTGATTTTTATTTGACAGTACCTCAATTCTTAAATGATCAATTTTTCTCAACATATTATTTAGAGAGGATAATATCTCGTTAGTTGTAAAATTCCCTGGAATTTCCAATACTGCACAGATATTATTAATTTCTTTAACTTCTCTTAATGTCTCAATATTTAATAGATTTTCTTGTATTTTTGTTAATTTATAATTTATGTTTGCCATTACAATCCGTTACCTTCCATTAAATTCATCTATGCTAATTGATATTAATATCTCTTCTTGAAACATTATAAATTGAAAATGAAACAATAATTAAACTTATGAAACTAGCAAATATTAAAAAAAATAAGTTATCAACAAAACTATTAGTTAAACTTCCTGGCATCACATTAGAAAGTAGAGCCGCTAAACCAAGCCCTGAGATAATTGTTATAACTGTTGAATGCTTAATCATCCCTAATACAAAAGGTAGTACCCCGATTAATACTGTCCCGAACGTAATTCCGGCTAAGTTAATTAATTGATTAGCTACTGAAAGATAATTTGATTCAGTTAAAACTGCTACTAATTTAATTAATAATTGAATAACTAAATGTGCTGTAAAATGTGCAATAAATGATAATAGAACTACTGATAGAACTTTTCCCCATAATAACTTTATTTTTGAAATTGGGTAAGAAAACAACTGAAAAATTGTTCTTCGTTTAAATTCATCAATAATAATTGTAGACAACAAATAAGATTCGAAGATCAAAAACGCTGCTTTTGTAAATAAAGATGAAAACAATGAAGCTGCAATTGCCCAACCTCCCCATTTACCAGTAATTCTAAAATCATTGTTGCTTTGTGCAACAAATTCTCCCAATTTATTATCTGTAGCTAGCCCCATGATTATGATTCCTGTAATAATTAATACTATAAATATAGTAACCAACCAGGCTAAAAATAATTTAGATTTCGAAACTTTATTTATTTCAATTTTTATAAGCGACAACATAGATTTATTCCTCCAAAATGTAAATATAGTTTATATTATTCAAACTAGTTTCAACAAATATTAAAAATAAATTTTTCAAACTAACAATATTATCAAACATACCTAGAGTATGTTTGATATCAAAAAAACAACATACTCTAGGTATGTAAAATAGAATTTTTAATAACATATCTATAATATGTTATTTTTAAAATCTCAAATACGTAAAATATATTTAGAATAACCAAAATATGAACAAAGATTAAGTTAATCAATAATATATCAATAAAAAGAATATTACTTACAAGCATGTCATAAGAATATTTATTTATCTCCTTTTAAGTAATCAAATAATTTGAAAATCATCTCCATCATCTCATCAGAAATCAACTGCACCCCTAGTCCTTCAAAAGTAAGTTTAATGAAATTCATTTTTCGCTTTAATTCCTCTACTGAAAAAACGGAAATCTGGAATCCTATCCAAATATTTAAAGTTAAAACAATTAAATCAGCTAACTCTTCTGGATATTCTGTTTTAATTGATTCATCTTTAACACCCTCGTAAACTCTTTCTCTAATTTCTGGTAAAAAATCAGAAAACAGACTTAGATACTGCTCTCCTAACAAACGTGGACTTCTTAGCATAATTGATACTGAATATACTAGCCTTTGTTGTTTAAAATTAGAGAAAGAATCCATCAAAGAATTTTGTATTTTTTCTAGTCCAGTATTTCCTCTCCAATTATAATTTAAAATTTCTTGATTATTTTCGCTAATAATTGATTCCAATATTTCATATTTCGACTCAAAATGATGATAAATAACCCCCTTCGTTAATCCGCCTAACCCATCGATTATATCTTGTATTGAGGTATTGTCAAATCCTTTTTCTAAAAATAAGTCTTTAGAAACTTCTAGTATTTTATTTCTAGTTTCATGTGAGTTTCTATTCCTTGCCATTATAGCCCCTTTCTATCATACTATCGGTATGTAACCTTATTATAATGAACAAAACTAATAATGTCAAATTACCTATTGTTTTCTCTAATTTTTAATAGTCTATTCTTAATGTCAATTTAAGTTGTGACACAAAAACTATCTTTCGAAGACATATACTGTAATCTTTCATTCTCCTTTTTATATCATACTAGAGATAGTAGATAAACTGAGAAAAGGAAGGATGAAAAGATTAAAGAATAAAAAAAGAACTTCAACCCAAAAGTTAGATTTATTCTGTCAAACTTTTAGGGTTTTATTTCATTTCTTAATTTCTTTTTTAATTTAGAAAAAGAAATTACCTTTGCCTACAAGGAGGTGAATTTTTCCAAATATTTTTGGAAAAAGAGGATGCAATCCTAGCCATCTGCAAGACCACAATAATAATGACTCTGTCATTATGTATATTGTGTTATAAGCAGTGTCAGACTCTGCTGACTGTCTCCATCATCTTCTAAAAAATTCATCATAATCTGTTTTTTAATTTTCAACTTATCAGACATAATTAATAAATGAAAGGAGAAAGTTATGGACAATGCATATACTATTTCAGCTCACTTTGGAAAAAAGATGAGTCGTGATCATAATATTCGTAATCGCAACATAACCAACTCGGAGGATCATATAGACCCCGAAGGTTATTTTAAAATCATAGAAGACCGACCTATAAAACAGGCTTATTATAAAATTTTCGGACAGGCCATGCTTGAATATAATGCAAAACAAACTCGGTCTGATAGACAAATTATAGACTATCATACGAAAGTACTTTCAGCTTATAAACGTGATCCCAATCGCAATCCTGCTACCAGCCACGAAGCGATTTTTACAATAGGAAATGTTAACCATCATCCCACAATCGCTAAATCAGAAAAAATTCTCACAGATTTTTTAGAACAATTCAAAAATAATAATCCTAACTCCATCGTTTTCGGTGCCTATTTTCACGCAGATGAACCTGGTTCTGCCCCTCATCTTCATGTTGATTTCATATTGATCAAACGACAAAATAAAAGAGGTTTAAGCATTCAAGTCGGTCAAGAAGGTGCCCTTAAAGAAATGGGCTACTACACAACAGGTTCTAAAAAAAATAAGGATTTAGTAACAGCACAGACGAGATGGCAAGCAGCTCAACGCGAACTACTTCGAACAACGGCTAGAAATCATGGAGTTCAAGTTCAAGAAAGTGGCAAATCTAAAACAATAGCTAACCATCTGGATACTGAGATTTACAAACGAACTACAAAACTTAAAAACTTAGATCAAAAAATTGAGGAGAAAAAGATGTGGGCTGAAAATGCTAAATCTGAAGCAGAGAAAAATAAAAAGGAGCTGTCAGAAATCTTGAGAACTAAACAAGAGTTAGACATTGAAATTCAGATGAAAAAAGCAAATCTTGAAGAGATTACTAAAATTAAAAAGAAAAATAAAGAATTAAGAGAGAAAAATACTTTTTTAAAGAAATCAATTAATATTCTGCAAGAGAGTATCGATCTAGCCGAAAGTTGCATCAAAACATATTTACTAAAAAATAAAGAGAACCTATGGAATATATTTAAACAAAAACTGTCTGAAACATTTGGTTCTAAAAAATACGAACGTTATAATATTATTCGTCATGATACAGAATTAAATGAAAAGCTTGCACAACACGAACGAGATTACTTAGAGGGCGAAAGACGTGATCCACCCCCTACTTCGCTATTTGGATATGATGCTAAAACAGATAATGAATCAGATTTTCATTGTGAAGAATTGACTATTGAAAATAAAAATTTATAAAAAGGTTAATTCTCGTATTTTTTCTACGACTAATATCAAACATAGCATGCCTTTTTATTATCCTAGAGATTGTAGACTTACACAAGGGCTCCCCAAAACGTGATATTACATAATCTTTATCATCATTCTTGATTTGAACTTCTCGCCATTTTTTAAGTATTGTAATTGTAAAATCATCTAATATTATACGCAAAAGCTATTTTGTACATTTTATCTATACTCTACTTTGGATTTACTATTTTGGTGAAAGATTGAGTAAGAGATTCTTTAACAAACTCATCTGATAAAACTGTCGCTCTTTCTTTTTGTTTTTAATTTGTCAAAAGTTTATTTGCTTCTTCTCGTATTTGGTTCTCGGTTTGTTTTGAAATAGATTGTGAACCAATCTTATAGCCAATCATAACAATAAAACTTATTACGATTAAACCTCTACTCCAACCAGAAATCGAGCCTTCACTTTGTTAAACATGACACACTTCTTTATTAGTGAAAGCCACATCATATCAAGATTAGTTTGGAGATTTTATCATATGATTAACTACAAATTATGGTATACTAACGATAATAAATTGTTATCGGTAGGAGTGGGAAAAATGGATGATAAAACATGCTTTGTAGTTATGGGTTACGGAGTAAAGAAAATCCCTGGGACGTTGGTGAAGCTAAACTTAGATGATATATATTTTAAGTTTATAAAGCCAGTTTTATCACAGAATAATTTGAACTCCATTTACTCCACAAATGCATATCGAGGTGATGAAGTTCCTACTTCTGTAGCTATTAATAAAAATTTCATTACATCTATTTTTTTAGCTGATATAGTAATTGCTGATATAAGTACTCTGAATCAAAATGCGATCTATGAGTTAGGACTTCGTCATGCAATGAAACCTAAGTCTACAATTATTCTTTGTGAGGAAATTACGATTCGCAAATATCCATTTTTTGATATCTCAATGAGTCCACAGATAAGATATCATAGAAAGAAAATATTATCGGATGAAAACTATAGAAAATCCGTTCAGGAGCAATTGGAAAAAACTTTAATAGCTTGTTTAAATTCTAATCCAGAATACATTGATAGTCCTGTATTTGATTATAATTTATATAGAATTGAACCATTAATTCAATTGTCAAAAAACGAAGATACAGAAGGCGACTCGATAAGGATTATGATTCAAGAAGCTGAAAATTTGAAGGAAAATATGCAGTTTGAAGAAGCCGAGAAAAAGTATCTTCAGATTTTAAACTTATCTTTTGATGAGGACATATTGTCTCAATACATTTTATGTCGCTATAAAAAAGATATAACCATAGAAAATCTACTTTCGACCTTATCATACATTGATAAAAAAATAGACTTAACCACCTCTACAAATGAAAACTTGCTAGGTATTGTTGCAGCGATAAATAAGCAAATTTTTGCACTTAATAGAGAATGTAAGTTCTTAGAACAAGCTAGAAGATATTACAAAAATGGTTCAAATTTTGAGAGTGGGAATCTATATTGTGCTAGAAATTACTGTGCCCTTTTATTAAAACAATATCGTATATCTAAGGACATCGAATCAGTAAAAGAATACTATTACTCTGCTGTTCATTTTGCTAAAACTTGCTTAACAGAATTACAATTTCTCAAACGAGAGGAAACTGAGCTCGATGATATTTGGTTTAATGAAAATGTTAAAGATTTGACTTTAATTGCATTTGGTACTGACGAATCAATTATTAAATTTAAGCCTATTACAAAAAGGCAAGAAGAGACTGTTACCTCAGGTCGTAAAGAGCTAAAGGAAGATTATTACGAAACTCTAAAAATAATAAAAGGGAAGTGAGTCAATTTACTCACTTCCCTTTTAAAATCTCTTATCTCTTGATAATTTCCAATAATGTAAACCTAGTGGTGTCAAACGACAAGACTTGCTGTTCATAGCAGCAAAATACATGTGTTCCTCCCCAACAGGTTCGATCAAACCAACACTTTCATATAGTTGCAATTCTTTAAATTTGTCTACATTTGTTTGCTGAGCAAACGGCTCTTTATATTCATGAGTAATATCAGGTGTATTGGTAAATTCAAATGATGGGTCTAATTGAAATTCAGAAGTTGGTTCCACAAAGTAATGATGAAGTTTTCGTAATACCTTTTTGGACACTTTAGCTTCAACAGTTCTGATAGGTAAAAATCCTGTAATATTTGTTTTAAATAGTGGTCTTTGTTCCCACACTCCAAGTGACTGATCTACAAAAGAATATAAACTAGCAGGAGTGATATTTCCGCTAACATCTGCTGCTCCACCTTTTAGAGCCTGAATAAGTAATTCAGTAAATACACCATGACCAGTTATTCCGTCTTCAATGGCAACCTCATCTCGATTGCTTGCTGTTAAAATCGTAACGCCTTTTCCAATAATAGCATCCGGGGAATCTATAGCACTAAAATCTCCTAACTTCCCAGAATAACAACAATCTAAAATGATAATTTTATTCCGACTTTTAGAGATATTCGCTAGTCGAAGTATTTCATTCATAGAAATACCCATATCATAGCCATTAAAATCTGGCGTTACAATTTGACCAGCCATCTCATCTGTTCCATGACCTGAGAAATAAAAAAGTGCAATATCAGATTCTCCCTCTTTAAATAAAGAATGAAGGTCCTCCAATAACTCTGCTTTTGTTTGTACATTACGTTTTAGCTTAACACTGAAATTAGGAGAACCATCCTCGTTTGTCTCTAATAATTTCGCTATCTCCTCTGCATCATTTACACATCCTCTTAATGGAGCCTGAGAATATGCATCAATACCAACAATTAATGCCTTATTTTTTAGCATAAATTGTACCTCACAATTGTTTTATCCATGCGCTAATCTTTTCCCAATTCCAATCTACTACAGGAATATAGCCACATTCATTTGGAATCGTTACATCACTATGATTTTTATTACCATAAATTGCAAATAGTGGTATCCCCTCATCAGTAGCACAATTCATTTCCCAAATTTGCCCATTGGCTTGCTTGGTATTCCGAGTGATGATAGAAATCATACCATCACAGCCTCTAATCCTTGCTCTACATCTAGTTTTCCATTGTGAATCCCACGGTTGCTTAACAGACATATCCACAAATTCAAATGGGGAGTTCGTATTTCGTGATTGTCCTTTTAGTAAATCTCGAAGATTTTCATCCTCAATTGCAAAGCTTATAAAGATTCTTTTCATCTAAATTCTCCTAAAAATGTACTCTGTCTCATTATACCACTTTAGAAAACGCTTTATACTATTTTCCCTTCAATTTTATTAAATTTTTGTTCCAATGTCTTTTTCCAAAAGTGTATTTCTTTTTCCAAAGTATTTTCAAAGAAGTAATCGATTTGCTTAGTATTTTCTAAAGTGAAGTCTGATATGGAAACAATTTTTTTATCATCCTTTAAAATACCATCAATACGTAAATTCTTTTGCTTAATGATTAGAATAGGAATATTATTTGAAATTGCCATAGCACCTTCAATTTGACAAAATGAGCTAGTAATCCATTTCCCATCTAATGATTGTTCTTCAGCCTCAAAAAACTTTTCATCCTGAACTGCTCCTTTTTTTAAAATTCCAGATTGAATATACGTATGTCCAAAAGCTAAAATAACCATTCCATAACATCTTTTTATCATTTCATTAAGAACAGTTAGAGATTCATATGGTGAATAGTCTTTCGCTTGCAATGTTATGCTTTCTATATTGTACTTATCTAGGGTACTTTTTAGTTTGTCTATAAAATACTGTTGTTCTTTAGTAAATGGATTAGGTCTACTGAAAAATACTCTTATTTTTTTGTTATTCACGCCATTTCTCCTACCGATAACAATTTATTATCACTATACGAAGCACTCAAATAGGTTTATAATAGCATGATTATTGATAAAGGAGATTTTTATGGATTATAAACTTATTTCTACTTACTTAGATTATTGCAAAACTCATAAGCGTTTGAGTTCACACACGATTCGCGCTTATAAGAATGATCTTATGCAATTTTATAACTCAGACTATGATAATGTCGAATCCTATATAGAACAGTTGACACGATCTAACATAAAAACGAATACATTAAGAAGAAAAATTGCTTGTATGAAGGTGTTTTATAACTATCTAAAATACCAGAACATAATTGAAGAGAATCCCTTCAATCAATTGCGCTTTCAATTTAGAACTGAAAAAGTATTGCCTAAAACGATTCCATATGACATTCTGAAAAGCATTTTTATATATTTAGAACGGAAAGTAATTGTATCTAAAACTGACTATCAAAAACAACACGCTGAAAGAAATCTACTAATTATTTCACTTTTACTTTCAACAGGCATCAGAATTTCTGAACTTTGCCACATTCATCTCAAAGACATTAATCTGTCCAACAAGACACTCCATATTATAGGAAAGGGTAAGAAAGAACGTATCCTATTTTTAGGAGATCAAAAAACATTCAATTTATTAGAAACATATATAAATAAAACAAGAAATGAATCCAATGATTTCTTGTTTCCAGGGAAACATTCACTTAAACCATTGTCAGAGCAAAGTGTACGTTTAGTAATAAAGAGAATCGTTGAACAAAATAACTTTTCTAGAACTATTACACCGCATATGTTTAGACATAGCTTTGCGACAATGCTTCTAGATAGTGATGTAGATATTCGATATATTCAACAAATTCTTGGACATAGTTCTATATCAATCACACAAATCTATACTCACGTATCTCATTCAAAACAAAAAGAAATACTTAGTTCTTTTAATCCCGTATCAGTAATTCATTCTGAAATCGAGTAAGAGACATTTCCAAAGTCTACAGTTCACTTCATCTTAAATTAATTTTTTTAGTTCGACTTTAGTTAATAGATTTTATACTCAACAAAAGCAAAAAACATATAAAACTTCACTTTGAATCAGCATTTATACTATATTCCGTATTAAGGACTCCATAATTGTTTTTCTAAAATACATCTTTCAAATATCCTTAAATATAATAAAAAGAGATGGGCAAAATCTCAATTCCTGAAGAAAATGGAGTAAATCTTCCCACAAGAAAACGCATAATTTCAAGTTTTTCAACACCTGATACTATGCGTTTTTTGGTTCTAAAAAATTTTCGCCCACCTTAAACAACTAACAAAAGTCATAAGTAGACTATATTTTAAAATTTTTGTTCTAACAACCATTTCGATTAGTTAAATCTTTAAATCTTTCTTCTCCAGATTTAAGCATATCCTTTTCTACCTGACTCCACTCTCCAAACAATAATTCATGAAGAACAGCTGCTGCTGATATTTCATCATCTCTCGAATCGTAAACACAGGTCCTATCTCGTTGATAGATTTGGATTTGTTCAAAGATACCTAATTGCTCCAGCTGGTGGGTATTCTCAACTAGATTGTTCACTATCAGATCATGATGTTCTTTTGGAGTTGCGCGTGCTTGATTTGGATTGATAGCGTACAGTTCTTCGTATCGGATAAGGGTGCTCAGATAGGACAGCTTAGGCTTTGTCGCAATCAAGGCTAATTGTACTTCATATCCCTTACTTTTCAAGAGTTGTGCTGTTTCCTTTGGAACGTCAATCGTTCGTAAAGTTCCCTCTATCAAAAGATTGTATCCCAAATGACTCAATTCTGTTACTAAAGACTCTACCATTTTGCCTGCAAAATCTTTGGTGTATTCAACACTGTCTTTGCCATATTCTTGCTGCAGTTCTAAATAGTGTGGATGCTGAGAACGAAAACTATCGCCATCTATGATAACAATATTTCCTTGAAATTCTTTCTGTTTAATACGATGAATTGTAGTCTTACCGGCACCACTTTGCCCTCCAAGCAAAATCGCTATAGGTTGCTTACTGGACTTTTTTCCTCTTGTCAGAGAACGAAGATTCCTTGCTAAAGCATGTTTGAATTCGCTACCAGTATAATCTTGGATTTCCATTAGGCTACCATCCGTTTTTCAGATATCTCTAACATACGTTCAATTCCATCCAAATAGCCGCTATATCTCTCTATTTCATCAAAAGTTTCTACTAAATAGATATTCGTATGAATCAAGTCAGATAGATCATTACTCATTAAAATCCAAGGATTAGATTCATCATCAATGCTAATTCCCTGACTATCTTGATAACGATAGAGTCGAGATAGTAGATTAGCACCTCTTTCTTTCACAATTTCAATTTTTAAAGTCAATTCATAATCTTCAACAGGATTGAGCATTTTATCTTCTCCTACAATATCGACATAAGATACATTAAACTTCTGACAAATGATGTCTATTAGTTCTGTAGATACTGAACTGGTTCCATTTTCATAACGGCTCAAGCTATTTCGAGAAATTCCTATAATTCGGGCAAATTCGGGTTGTGTTAAGCCATATGTTTTACGTAAGGATTTTATGTTTTTTCCAATCATAGCAAACTCCTTTTATTTGATACCACCATTATAACATTTAGAAAAAGCAAATGCACCATTTTTGGTGCGTTATTGACTATTTTTCCTAAATCTCTCTAAATTCTTCTCTAATTGTTCCTTATGAAGTTGATTCTTAGCTTCCTTTAATGTGTCGTCCAAAGTTTCTTCTCTATAAGTTGATTCTCTTTTAAGTTGTTCGGTTTCTTGATTTGGAGTGAAAATGATATCTATCAGTAGGTCTATTTTTTCAGGATCTGGGACGGACATATCAGATAGTCGATGAATTAGCTTCTTAAATATATCACCATTGTCTTGGTTTTTCTTAAAAAATGTTGTAAACATCTATAATCTCTAAAAAAAGCAGCCTATCAGGACTGCTTAGTATAATTCGGAAATCGCATCATAAATGGACTGCAATTTCTTAGATTCTCTTTTGCGGCCTTGACTTCTTTATCAATCATTAGGTCATTTGAGCCGGCCACTTGTTGGATAGTGTCTAAAGCTTGTTTGAGTTCTTCTTCATCCTGACCAAAGACACCAATCAAGAAGACTGTTTGAAACAGTTTATCTCCTGTCTCTGTCATGGTTTTTAATAGCTCCTCAGCTTCATCGATATTGCTTTCTAATACATGACCTACTTTTTCCAAATAGATACCTGTACGAGCTAGTTTTTGTTGTTCCCCAACCTTTTGGGATTCCATCAAGGTCTTCTTTGTTCGTAGTTTCTTCATGGCATCTGCTTTGGTCGAACTTTGTGCATGGAGACTCACAATCTTTTGATACAAACGATTCAATTCACTTGGATAGTGAAACTCTCCCGCAAACATTTTTCTGGTTAACTCAATCCAGCTGATATTTCTTTCAGTCAAAATAATGGACAAGTTCTCCCAAAATCGTTCAGCCATATTGCTTCTCCTTTAGCTAGATAAATAATGTGTTTGTGCCATGTAAATCAATTGTTTCGTATCTCTTGGCAATAGAGCTCTAGCCTCTTCCAAATTCAGATTTGAATAAACTCGCTTATTTGAAACCGCAAGAGGAAGTCTGATGGTTAGTTCAGGATTTTTTAAAATCATCTCAACGAAATCCGTTAATCTTAGATTGTCACGGTTCTTAAATCGTAATAAATTGGGAGATAAATACTCAAAACAATCTGAAGAATAGCTCATCATTTCAATTAATCTGTCCTTTGTCATTTCAGAAATAGAATGAGGAGTGACCTCTATGCCATACTTTTGAAAGAAATCCAAAAGAAGTTGATTTCTTTGGCTATTTTTACTTAGATAGAGATCAATCATGAGAGACCTCCCAAAGATTCGGTTCCCTTTGATATTCTGAGACGATTAAGGAATCTAATAAATTTGCGAAGTTAATCGGTTTATTGTCTTCATCATAAGATTTTACAGTTACTTGGGTTGTAAGTATTCCCTCTTTTCCCTCGGCTCGATAGCCTTGTCCATATAAAACAAAAACAAGATTTTGATGATCATCTACAAAGGCATCAGCTCCGTTCTTTATATCCTGACTTTCAAGGAATTCCATAATGTTTTGAAGATAGGATTCATAAAATAGTGGATAAATGAACAAAATAGTTTTGGAGGTATTGATCAATTTATCATAATTGATTCAATTTCTGAATCGCAAAGTGAACTATCTGAGCACTTTTTTGATAATCAAAAGAAATTAGGATTCTCACATCCCAAATCATATGCAAAATGTTATGTATACGGAAAAGTCATTCATATAGTCGAAAAAATAATTCTAATTGGATTGAACTTATTGTTAAGGACAATTTTGACTTTACAGTCAAACTCCAATATAGTAAAAAAAGCGTTCATATTTCAATCTCATAGTAGATGATATGATAAACAAAACCAGTCTAAAATAGAAAAACCAAAAAAACTGCCAAAAATAAATTTGGCAGTTTTTTTGGTAGGGAACCTATTAATTCAAACAGTTTCTCATAATCGCTTATCGCAATAAAAAACCGATATAGTAGGATTCCGCAATTAAATAGCTATATGACTATTATTTAAGACTAATTATATCTCCCGCATTTACTAATAACAGTAAAGTGCTTCTTCAGAAAAACTTATATTAAATTCGTATTAAGCATATAGTAAACATACTAAGATTAGTAGTGAAGAAATCTCCGACAGGAGAGAGTACTCACTACTTTTTCTTTGTATTGAAGTAGTGGTGTCTTGTTAAGTCGTGACTTCTTTTGGCGCTAGACGTTGCTTGATAAACTGGCAAGACACCTTGTTTTAGGTGGAATTTGATCAAAGTATGTGGGACGCTAAACGTCGCGTATTGAGAATAAAATCACTAAAACATGGAATTATTCAAGACAAAAGAGATAATGTCATGCGTGCAGTATTTGGAATTGATATAAGTAAAACAAGTTCTGAGGTAGCAATTTTAGTCAACGGTGAGAAGGTTCATGGCTACACCATACTCAATGATACCATTGGATTCAATCGCCTGTTGAGCGACTTGAAAACTGTTCATAGCCCTGAGATTATATTTGAGGCTACAGGCGTCTATTCTCGACGTCTTCAAGCCTTCCTTGAGGAATATAGTTACGCTTACACATAGCTAAATCCACTGGAAGCTAAGAAGCAATTGAACAGTTTGTGAGTTCGTAAAACAGATAAAATTGACGCTGAAAAGTTGGCTAATTCTCAGCTTGTGGACAATCGTAAACCAACTTACGTGCAGGAAGAAGTTTATCAACACCTGCGTGATTTAAGCCGTTTCTATCAAAATATGACAGAGGATCTTGTTCGAACTAAAAACCGTCTGTACAAGGTCCTACAAGTCACCTTTCCTGAATTGGAAAATCTATTATCCACACCTACTGGAGAGCAATATTGGAACTTAGTGATGGCTTTTCTATGCAAAGAGTTTGTATTAAGCCTATCTCAAAGTAACTTGTGTAAGATTATCCATCAATCTACCTCCAAACGCATCTCTGAAAAGCGTATTGCTTACCTAACTGATAAACTCGTCGAACTGGCTAATAGGTCTTATTGTGCGGTCAAGAAAACCTCTCCCATGATGGAAGAGGTCCGTTACTATGCTCAAGAATTGCTTCGTCTTTCTGAACGCAGACAAGTTGTCTTAAACAACATGGTAGCTCTAGTTCAGCCTTTACCAGAGTATGACATCTTACGGTCAATTCCTGGCATCGCAGAAACCACAGTAACATCTATCATTGGCGAATTGGGAGATATGCGTTGCTTTCAGTCTATCAATCCCTGCCATATCGCTGACTTTTATGAGAAACGAAAAAGACAGTACCTTCAACAGATTCTCATGCAGTTCCTTCAATACATCGTCTCATTCAGACAATGTTTTACCTCTAGTACTGACCTTTATCATCCCTGCTAAAAAAACTGTCAAGTTTGACTATCCATTTAATTGTATCTCCTTATAAATAAGGTCTCGTTTTTTGAGTGATTAATTTCCAAGTTACTATGAAGAATATAGCATTGGCTTTAAACACCCCTTCACAGAATATTTTGTGTCTAAAAATTATTGATTTATTTTAGGCCTGAAAGGTACTTAAAATTATATCCTTTCCCCTTTATTCATTCTAAATACTATTTAAATACTACACTTTCTGAGTTGAATAATAGTTTACCACTAGAGAAACGAAGTTGAGAACTCCTTAAAAATCTTTTTTCAATCACTTCATCTACTGCAGCATCGTCAAAATGGATAACTTCTCCGACTTTTTTCAAGCATCCAGCTTCACTTGAATCAAGCAAGCTGAAGATTTTCGCTAGATCTGGAACTTCACCGACACCAGCATATTTAAACAATTCGGCTAGAGGAATGTAATTGGTGAGTGTCTTAAGTGGTAAATTCTGAATGTATTCCCTGCACCCTTTCATGAAGGCTAATTTTTTTACTTCATTTTGTTGACGACTATTTGTCAAACTAGAAATCCTTACTTGGACTTCTTTTGAAGCTAGGTTATTTTGTCCCGCAAGCAACATATCAAATAACATATATTGATAGTACGTTGATATTACATCTTTAGCTATGGATTTAGCTTCAGTCTCTGGTTTTCCCTCTTCGATTAGCTTTCTCCAGAGTTTATCAGAAATATCTCTGGTTGCCTGATAAAACCATGGTGATCCAAACTTCTTATATCGAGTAATTGCAAATGGCCCTTCCGAGTCAATCATATACTCAATAATGGTTCGGCATAGGTCATCATTAAATTCATAAATAAATGATTCTAACTTTTCTTCTAGGTCTTCTAAAGTAATTATCTTTGGATTATTGGCTGCTGTTGTCATTGTCCTACTCTTATTTTCAATCAAAAAAATTGGTATTTACTTCGTTACATTTGATTCGTAATTAATATTATCTTGTTCCTAAAATATCGTCAGTAGATACACCAAAATACTCGGCTATAGCTATAACGTTTTCCATACGTATATTAGCTCCATTTTCCCACTTGTCAATAGTCCCTGCATCGACATTTAGGTCATGAGCTAATGTTTTCTTTGACAATTTCCGTCGTTGTCTCAAGTCCGAAATAATATTTCCCATGTATATATATAACCTGCCTAATCAATATAGTCCTGAAATGATTTTACTATTTTTATGGCAAACAAGCAAGAAAATTTCATAATAAAATTATACCTAACTCATATTTCTTTAACTAAAAAGCTATGGTTTTCTACTAAAACAGGGGTTTGTTTTAATTATAACTTAGCGTTAAATTAGTAATTATTTCATTTTCATTCAGTGTGACACAGTCTTATATAGCTATTTTATATAGTCTATAAAGTCTTTTGAATACGGTTATTTCTACATTTGTTTATTGTTTCTAAAACTGCTATAATAATTTCGATTATAAAAAATTATAATTTTTTTAGGAAGATGTTATAGGGATAATACATGAAAGAGTGTAAGGATAGTAATAATTTAATGGGGGAAATGTTTACTGACCGATTAATTAAACTCCGACAAGCTAGAGGTTGGACTAAAAAGGAATTTAGTGCCAAGATAGGGAAAACACAACAAACCGTTGGAAAGTGGGAAAACGGAAGTAATGCTCCTACATTTAAAGATCTTGTGAAGTTAGTTGGATTATTTGGGGTGACGTCAGACTACTTGCTAGGATTATCGGACTCACCAAGCAAGTACGCTTACCCACCAATTAACGACAATAAGCAAGAGCAAGTAGAGGAAATGTTTAAGGAACTTGATGAAGGAAACCAAGACGCGACTGTTGATTTCATAGAAAATCGATTAGATAATCAGCATATTTCTAAAGAAATCAAAGAAAACGACCTTAAAAAACAAATAGGCATTAACGAGGAACGACCAACCAAAAGAATCAGTATTTATGCTAGAGTCGATGCACAAGGCTTTGAATTATCAGAAGTCCCAGTTGACTGTCTTGACTACCCTGTGCCTATTCCAGTACATGATATAGCACTTAAGATTGTCGGTAATTCCTTGGAACCTATTTTTTTCGATGATGAAGTGATATTTGTTATGAAGAACTCTATCCTCCGAACAGGTGATATCGCTATTGTACGGTTAGATAGTCGGTACTGCGTAATGAAGGTATGTAAAAATAGTGAAAATGGTGACATTATTCTTAACTCGCTAAATACTGATGAGTCCGCTATCACTCTTACCAAGGAGAATAGCTGCACTATCTTTGGTAAAGTTGTCCTAATGTAAGTTTGGTCTTTAAATAGTAAAGAAGTATAAGTAAAACCTTATAAACCAATAATAGTGAATACAAGATAAAACGGCAACCCAACGGAGTTGCCGTTTACTGCAGTACATAACTTACAGAAATAAAAGAAAGTAACTTAATTATACTTTCTTTCTACTAAAATCTCAATAGTTTCAAAATACTTCTTAACTTAACCTTCAACTATTTTTTAAGCAATATGAATCTCAAAATAATAAGGAGAAACGTAAATTGACTTAAATCAGTTATTTTGGTAAAATTTTTTTCGAAAAAAGGAAGCTGTGCAGTCACTCAACTTCCATGTAAATACTTCCATGTAAATCCGTTTAAAAGACGGTGGCTAGTTTTAAACGAAAATAATCCGTCTTACTTCGCCAAAAGTGGGGACGGATTATTTTTTTGTCATCGTTTTTAAAGTGTTTGTAGCATAATCCAATTAGAACGATGGTAAAACTATCAAACTATCGAAGTCTAGAGTGGTTTGCATAACCTCAAACACTGTAAAAACGGCTCTCCTTTCTAATAGATTTTGAACGCTTACCCATAGCAATCACTTGTAGTATTGACTTCCTTTATTTGAGTGTAAAATGATTTCTTCTTTCCGTAACTCTACTTGAGTGTTTACACAAAATTATTGACAGTATCTTGCAGAGTTATAGTAAACGTGAATTCAATATATATATCAAACTTTAGAAAAATTAAGGATGCAATATATCAGTCTGTCCCTAAATCAACATTTGACAAAAGAGTGGGAACTAACTCTATTCAAAAATTTGAACAGTTGGAGAATATTTTATAAAATCAAAGCCTTGATTTGCTTCTATGTTTTTGTTATGATTTACAATATCGAATAGGGGTGTAGCACTGCGGTCTATGCTCAAAAGGGTGGATGCTTCCACCCTTTTATTTGACTTTTTTCTAACATGTGCCAAATTTATAAATGAGTCAAGACAGTGGCTAATTTGAGACTGCAACCTTATTTTCAAAACTTATTGATCCATAAAAGAGTATACGAACATAACACTCCATCTGGTATGTTTTGAAATTAAAATATATCAAATCCATATAATAAAAGCTATCTATAAAAGTCTGGCTCCTTCCATTGCGATAGGAGCTGTTTTTCATAAGTGTTTTTAGTGAACATACTACAAGTATCAATAACTATAAAAGATTATTATAGTCATTATAAAACATATAAACAGACTCTATTTAGGGGAATGTGGATCATTGAAAAATATTGCAAATTTTAAATCACCTTGATATAATCACAATTGTAGGCTTACATACCATACAACAAATAATTCAATCTTCCCTTAGTCTCTAATTAACTTCTATACATAGAGGCTTTATACTCACATTATTCGTCACATAAAAACTTTATGTGAGTGCCTACTACTAACTAGGGTATTTCCCTAGTTTTTTTAGTTTTACTTTCTCAACAAACTTTTTATAAATCTTATCCATATGGATTAATCAATCTACCCCTAAAGTAACAATTGGAAACTGCTAACCCAAATTTTATTGAAAGCTATGAGAAGGTAAGTTGGACTTAGTTACAGATGACTTTAAAAAATATAAAGATGTTCCTGTGTTGTTCAACAGTAGAATCTATGGATCAGACGTATTTCTCAAACTATTAAGTACATTGTTACCCAACCAATAAAGAAAATTATACCTGGTACGATATATTTTCTTGGATGCTTCCATAATTCTCTTTTCAGATTCCAATTCTGTAATGGAAAATAGATCTCAACCATAAGGTACATAATAGCCTCTATTATAGCCAACCCAATGGCCAATAATAAGAAGTCTATTCTCAAACTCTTCAATACAAAAAGTTTTAATGTGAAGGCTACTAATAAATTAGTGATTAGGTAATACGAAAGTAATACTCTAAAATACATTAAGAAAAATAAAGTACTTTGAGGTAGCGACTTTACATGAACGATCAAATCTTTGTCTGCTGAGAATAAAGTTGTTAATGGAGTATTTACAGAAACAATAGTAAGTAAAGTTATTGTTTTTAGTTGTTCCGGGTAATCCTGAAAAATAATTAATAAAATAAATAATAGGGTAAAAATTGAATTTATAAAAAAATATTTTTCTTGCATCAAGGAAATCATAAAATAATTATGACGTCTCTTATTAAAAACTGGAGAACTTTCATTTTTTACGATATAAATAAGTTTTTTATTTCTCAGTATTAAATACCCTACAATGATAGAACTTACTAACATATAGAATATATTATTTAGTAATAATATAGAACTATCTATTCCTAACATACCAATAATCAAAAGCAAACTTAGTACATTTAATTTTGTGTTCAACTTGATAAACACATAGAATACACTAAGTATCACTAGCAATGAAAAGAGTATTAATTTTATAAATTGAAAGTAGCCAATAGTTACATTTAAAAATAAAATTAGAAACAGAATTCTTTCAAAAAAATTCAGAATAAACGTAACAAATATAAAATTAATTTTAAAGTAGTTTATGGATATAGGTAGTTGAAAATAGCCTTCCATTCTATCAGTTAAAAAATATGAGTAGAGTAACTGAAAGGTTGATAGTGCTGTTACGATAAATGTACTCAACATCAGAATTCTAAAATCTGTAGAGAACTCAACTCTCACATATTTATAATACAGTAATATGCTAAGAGAAAACAGAAACAAGTACAATCTATTTTTTGAAAAGATATCTCTAAAAATAGCTAAAAGCATCTATTCCCTCCTTTGACTACTGACCTCATTTAACCAATCATCTAAATCTGATTGTAACAATTTTAAATGTCCATCCTCAAGAAAATAGGCTTTATCACAAACTCTAGCAATGCTTTCTGCTATATGAGAAGTCATTAATATTGAGCCATAGCTTTTATATTGGACGAGAACTTCATATAAAAATTCAGTAGAGTCAAAATCTAATCCATCAAAAGGTTCATCCAAGATTAATAACGGGCGTTTTAAATAGAAACCTGTTATCAAAAAGACTTTTTTCTTATTTCCAGTCGACAAATTACCTATGCTAGTCTGTAAATATTTTCCAAAATTAAAGCCCTTGACTAAATAATCATATAAGTCATCATCTCTTTTAACATGAAATAATCGACAGACAAAATTAAAATACTGACTGAAGTTCCAATTTAAAAAACTGTTATTTTCGGTGAAAACAGTATAGGTATTCAGCTTATAAACATTACTGTTCAATGGTAGACTTTCACCATTTAGGCTGATTGAAGTCACTTGATAGTTCCTCCTATCAAACACACTACTCAGAGATTTTATCAGGGTTGTTTTTCCTGAACCATTTTTTCCTACCAGACCAATAATAGTATTGTTCGGAATAACAAGATCAAGGTTACTAATAATAGGTCTATCCTTCTTAAACCAAACGTTGAGTCCTTTTACCTCTAAAACCAAATGAACCATTAGTTCACTCCTTTATATATATAAAATCCTCCGACTAAAAGAAATGCTAACGCATATAACAGCTCTTTTTGAGCCATAAATACCAACGCACCAATTAAAAAGCAAATCCCAATCAAAATTCTAAATCTTAATTTCATTTTTTAGCCTTCTTTCTATAAACTGTATCAAAACATTAATAGTTGATAATATAACTATACCCGATGAAAACTCTTTTTATTTTAGTTTGGAAAAGAATATGCCTATAATTGATAACATATCAATATAAATATAACATTATATCTCTAACATATAATTTATTCCCGTTTTTGCAACTGTCTATTTTTTAAAATTCTATCCAGATGCAAACTATAATGACTAGCAATATTAACACTTCCCACTGCCTTCATAAACTCTATACACCTTTTCATTTCAATAATGGCTTGGTCACTGCCAAACTTTTTATATAGATAGTAATTATGGGCATAATTATATACTACTCTTTCATACATTTCAGATTCTTCAAAGAAGAAAGATTCAAGTTGTTTTCCAAAGTACGCTGCATCTGTTAAATAACCTCGATCGATGCAAATAATATAAGCGTTCAGTGTCATATGATTGATTAGACTTCTATTCGCCTTAATTTCTTTATAATAGTCGGAACGTCGAATCATTTCTCTCGACAAAGTTACAAAAAACTTATGATCTAGAATATCAATTGAATTAAGAAATAATCTTAATTCATAGACTCCCCAATATTCGACACTAAACAAATAATCAATTAACTTTTCTAAATCTCCCTCAAGAACTTCTTTTTCTTCCGATAGGACTTGTAGGCGGATTTTTATCAAAATAGTATTTAGTTCATGAAATTTATCACTATCTTTATCTGCTTTACTATAATCAAACAATAAGTTTTTTAAGCCTTTAATATCATTTTTGATAGTGCAGGTCCTAATAATATCTAGAAGTTCCGTGAGTTCATCATTATGAAAGTCATTCACGGCATACATAAATTCATTAATAGAAACGTTTATAGCATTCAGTGCCATAATGAACTTATTTAATGTAAGATCATTTTGTCCATTCTCAAACCTTGATAACTGAGATTTTGAAAGATTGTCATTTGCTACATCTTTTAAAGATAACCCCCTAGATTCTCGGAAGCGTTTAAAAATTTCACCACTATTTTTCATTCTTTCTCCTTGGTTGCATATTCGGGAACTAAAATTTCAATCAAAAAAAGTATATCATAATTTATAGAAGGAAGTTTAAACAAGAAGAAACTTTTTAACCAAATATAGAACAGACAACTTTTCCAAATATCTGAAACATTTCTATTTATGACAATCAATAAGAGAAAAGGATAACATCTCCTCAAGAAGATATTATCCTTTTTTATGATTAAACAAAGTCAAATAGTGAAATTTCTTCGTAGACTTCTACTACCTCATTAACAGAGGTTTCAGAAACTACTTCTGTAGAAACACTATCATTATGTTCTTCAGTCTTACCAAAGAGTTCAGAAATGCTTTCTAGGAAGTCATCAGCCATATCAAGAACTTCTTGTGAAACGACAACATGGGTCCTTTCTTCAATGATTTCTTGAGCAACTACTACTTCTTCCTCAAAGTCATTTTCTGCTTCATCTACTGACTCATCAATAACTTCAACAAGTTCGCTTTCTTCATCAGGATCATAGCTAGCACTATATTCGTCGGTGATTGAGCTAACTTTTACATCAGAGTCTTCATCCATTTCTGGATGGTCTGCCTTGTACTGCAATTCAAAAGCATTGATTGCTTCTTCAATTTGCTCTACGGTAGGCTTCTTAGACTCGTCCTCGACTTCGATAAGAGGATTAACAATGGCACGTTTAGCTGATACATAGTCAAGACGAGCTTGGTCTGCAAAAACATCTGCAGCTTCTCCTCGCTTAATAGTATCTGCACAACGGTCAATGTTTTCCTGCAAGAGTTTGGCTTGTTTATCCATACCATCAATAACATTGTTGATACGTTGGATAGTCCCAATACCACTCGCAAAATCTAAACGAACGGCATAGCTATTTTGACCAATAATATGCAAGTCAAGCATGCGTTCTGGTTGCCAAGGTGATTTTTGTTCCAACGCACGAAGGACAAAACCACGATAATGAGCAAGGGTTGTCATTTTCATATGGAGTGGATCAGAGGCAACATTCATCTGCATAGCATAGTTCAGTTGATTACCTGCAACATCTTTCTTAGTTGCTTCGTATCCATCTGGTTCAAATGTCATAACAAATGGGTTATGCTCAACCTCATATTTCTTACCATCTTCTTTTTCAACCACTTCTTTCCAAGGTCTTGTTTTTTCTGCAAGCTCTTTATCCTGGACTAATAGAGAAAGTTTCTTCTCGTAAATTTCCTTATCTTTAAGGGCTTGCTTAATACGTTTTTGAGACAAAGCAATATCACGTTTCCAAGCCTTACGACGATTAGACAACAACTCAAATTCGTTATCAAGTTCCATCTTAAGTTTAAGATATGGATTGCCTGTTGCAATAGCTTTAAATTCAGAGGCTGAGAGTGTTTGCTCGTCAATATCCTCTGAAGCTCGCATCGGTGTACGACTGGTCATGATTTGCGTAATATAGCGGAGCTTTGTTTCTTGAATCTGCCAAAGGTAGTTATCAAAGCTTCCTTTAGTGATATAGTGGAAAATATTTACCTTACGATAGATATTTCCTTGACGAACCAAGCGTCCATTACGTTGGATAATATCAGACGGTTTCCAAGGCACATCGAGATGATGAACAGCTTTCATACGACGTTGGACGTTAAGACCAGTTCCCCCTTTTTCCGTTGAAGCCATGAGAATACGAATCTCACCAGCATTCATTTGACGTTGAAGTTGGAGTTTAGCCTTTTTGTTAGCAGCATCGTGAATAAAAGCAATCTCTTCTTCTGGAATCCCACGTTCAACAAGCAAATCTTTCAACTCTTGATAAACAGAGAAACCTTTGCCATTAGGAGTTCCAAGGTCAGAGAAAATCATTTGTGTCCCTTTATGCTTAGCCTCCATGTGATAAATCTTATCCACTCGCTCAACCACTTGCATGAGTTTATCTGCATCAGCTCTTACATAGAACTCCGCATCCAGCAAACGCATGTCTAAAGCCAACTTTCTGGCTTCACTAGTGATTTTGAGCATGTTATCTTCACTAGGATCTACACTCCCATTTTTAACTCGGTCTGAGCGTTCTACAAGCTCATCCAAATAAACCTTTTGGTTATCAGTCAACTGACTTTCAACCGCTACCTTTTCTACCATAGGAACTGGAAGATTAAGGTCTTCAGTCATTTGGATATCTGCGGTCTGACGATAAATCGCCATCAGCTCAGGGAGATTCATAAATTTAGCAAAGCGTTTACGTGAAATATACTTGTCTCCAGTAGGGTTAAGTTCAAGACTATTCTCAACAATCCCAAATGCACCAACCCAAGCATCAAAGAAACTTACACCGAAATGTTCCATGACATCTGGTTGAAGATAATTCATCATCGTATACATTTCGCTAATAGAGTTGGAAACTGGTGTTCCAGTCGCAAAGACAACGTGACGTGTATCATGCTCTTCTTGAAGCACGCGCACCTTCATTTCCATATCCATATTCTTTTTTGAGGTACGGTTGGTAATACCAGCAACGTTCCCCAAACGTGTCATAGGACGGACATTCTTGTACCCGTGGGCTTCATCAACAAAGAGCATATCAATACCAAGGCTTTCAAAGTTGATAAACTCATCAATACCAGTCTTGTTTTCAAGCAACGTTTCTAAGTTTGCCTCAAGACTTCTACGCATCGATTGTGCTTGCTTGAAAGTAATTTTGTCGTCATTAGCTTTTGCGTAACCAATGATCTCATCAAGCTCATCAATCTTTTCAGAAATAAAGGCTTGTTCACTTTCTTGTGAGACACGAACTTTCTCAAATTGAGAATGCCCAATCACAATACCATCATAGTCGCTCGTTAGAATACGAGAAACGAACAAGCGACGACGTGACTTTTCAAAGTCCTGCTCAGTCGTAACAAACACTTTCTTAGTCGGATAGAAACGCATAATTTCTTGACCAAATTGTGCTGTTAGACTAGACGGAACCACAAACAATGGTTTATGAATAAGCCCAAGCTCTTTCATCTTGAAAGCTGCTGAAATCATAGTTAGTGTCTTACCAGTACCTACTTCGTGAGCGAGGAGTGCACGTCTCTCTTCAAGAATACGTTGGACGGCATTTTTTTGGTGTGGGCGAAGCTCTACACCTTTAGCCAACCCATCAAATTCCAAGAGACTTCCGTCATATTGACGTGTCACATAGCGATTTAAGACTTCATTGTAGGTATCCTCAATCACTTCTTGGACTGTTGGGTTTTCATGAATAAAGTTTTTAAAACTCTCTTGTAGAACACGTTCACACTCACGTAGGTTTGCTGTAGCCACTTCATCAACCTTACGTATCGGGTTTTCAGTCGTACCAAAGTTACGCATGATTGTTGGTTGATTACTTGTAAGCAAGTGAGCTACAATATCTGTTGCGTGTGAGTAGCTTTTATTATACTCATCACGTAGACCTAAACGAAGGTTAGATTGACGACTCATATAGCGGTTTAACAAGCGTTCGTTGAAACCTCGGCCGATTCTTGATTTCACTAATAGTGATTTAGCTTCTTCAGAATGGAGACCAACCTTTTCATCCAACAATTCATTAAACACCCATTGAGAAACGACGTTACTAGGAATCCAGCTAGAACCAATGCTGAAATCAATATCAGATAAGACAACTGGTTCTGGTACAACAGATAAAATCAATTCCAAATAACGTTCCCAATCCGCTTGTGTATCTCCGTCTTCAATGAGAGAGTTAATGCAATCACGTTTAACAAGGACATCACCTGAAAGGAATTTATCCTTAGTAACATAGTGTACAGTCTTATCATCAATATAGCGTTCCACATCAATCATCACTGTCTCACCTAGTTCTGAAATCATCATATCTTCTGAGACATCTGGATAGACAGAACTCATAAGGTTCAAATCAACGCCACGACCTTCCGAAAGCGACACATTCAAGGCTTCTACTGCTGACATCACTTGATGGAGATGTTTTTTAGGACGAATAGTTGGCTTTTTAAAAGCATCTGACTTCACAAAGACTACCTTTGAGCTGTCATTCTCGTCCAACTCCTCTAATTCAAGACTTGCGATAAGAGGATAACGGTCATCTCGGTCAAAGAGGCGAGCATTCACCGCTTGATTGAGATAACCATACTTCTTCTTGAAAGTATCGTAGGCTTGATTAAGTGTTGCAAGCAGTTGTTTGAATTTTCCTTCATCATAGTCTGTCGTCATTTGAATATCAATAATGGCTTGATACGCATTTTTGATAGCAACCATGCCACGGATACGCTTGTTTTCTGTATCCGTAAGGGGTGTTTCATAGAAATAAATACCTTTGTAAAGCCCTTTACTTTTAGCTGCTTTAGAAGGTGTTTGACTTACCCATGTATTTGTAACAATATTAGGGTCTGCTTCTACTACTGCTTCAAAGTCTAAAATGGCTTCTTCTTTGTATTTATCATCGTATTTTACGAACTGTCCTTGTTCGTCTTGATAAAAAATCATTTCAGCTGCGCGTGAGCTAGGACGGATAGACGTGTTATCACGATAGTAGACACGACCATTTTTATCACAAGCATACTCGTTCAATCGAATGTCAAGTGAAGTAAGTAGGTCTTGATCAAGATGATTCACTTCGTCTTTAAGAATAATATCACGAGGTTCTAGTCTCTCTACTTCGAAAGGCACTGTTACTTTTGATAGTGCTTCTTGAAGCTCTGAAGCTAAGTCAAAAGAGCTATCTACCACAAGATCCAGTGTTCCACCATTGAAATGACGTACCTGATAATCACCTAGGACACAAGGATTTTTACAAACAGCATCCTGGAAGAAATAGGGATTGAGTGAGACACGTTTATCAAAGGGGAGTTTATTTCTATCTGAAGACCAGAAGTCGTTATTAATATCGGGAACAGGGATAAATGCTCCTTTTTGGAAAAAGAGGATATCTGCTACCACTCGTGTTCCAGCATCTTTAAAAGCAGTATTTGGTAAGCGGACACCACCTAAAAACTGAGTTCCGCTACGACGGAGTTCTGGCAGTATTGAACCAGCACTCTTATCTGCAGTACCAGTTGAAGTGATAGCAGCAACCATCCCATGATAGGGTACCAAATCGATAGCTTTCTTAAAGAAGTAATCATGAATACGATAAGGTTTATTATCATAAGCCTTATCGACAATACGAACATCCGCAAATGGAACATTCGTAATGACCAAGTCAAATGGTGTCCCTTCAAAGTTTACTGTTTCAAATCCTTGGACTAAAACAGTAGCGTCTTGATGAAGGTGTTTAGCAATAGCACCAGTAATGGTATCAAGTTCAATTCCATAAAGAGTAGAATTCTTCTTGATATCCTCTGGCATTGTTTCAAAGAAGATACCAGTACCCATTGATGGATCAAGAATATTACCTCCTTTAAAACCACTTTCTACAATCTTATCCCACATTGCAGTAGCAATCTCTGGACTTGTGTAGTAAGCCGTCAAGGAGCTCATTTCCATCGCACGGTATTCTTCTTTAGTGACAAGACTTTTTAGCTCATCACGTTCTTTTGCAAAACGATTAATCTTACTATCAAAGAAATCGTTAGCAAGTCCTCCCCATCCAACATAGTTAGAGAGAGTTTCTTGTTCGGCACTATCAGCTAGACGGTTATCTGCTTCGAGTGCTTTCACAAGTTTAACGGCAGAAAGGTTAGCTTGAACCTTTTCTGCTTTAGTCATTGTTTTATTTTGTTTTTGTTCTTCCATTGTTGTTCTTTCTCCTTAAAACTAAAAAAAGACTTGGTATAATACCAAGTCTTTCTTTTTAGTTGTAGTATTTGTTTATACGACTCAAAAATATGTGAGCCTCTCGTGTTTTCCTGTTTTTGAGGAACTCAATAAAACTATCTTGAATGTCAAAAGAGAATGCTCCAGCCAGTTCACATTGCTTATCAAAGCTTTTGCTGACTGTCATAGCTTTACTCTTACGAATAGCTACATGCGTGGGCATTGTTCTCGGAAAGGTAACTCCTAGAGAGTAACCAAAATCAAACAAAGTTAATAGATATGGCGGTTCATCTTTAGAAAAGATAATCCCAAAGTTATTCCAGTGTCTATCAACATTTAAGGTTAAACGATCAATCTCAAAGAGTCTGGCAAATATCGAATCAAGCTCAGCTTCTGAAAAACCAATCTCAGCCAACTCTTTTTTCAAAAAGTTATACTGCTCTTGAGGTTGCTTCTTGGCTATTTGTTCGATATCTGATTCCGTATACCCCCTTTGTTGCAGCAAACGAAACATCGTAACGAAGCTTCCACCTTCTGGTATGAAATTTTGTGAACGACAAAGATCACTACCTACTTTTTCGTAAGGTACATAATCTTCAATCCCACAACTTTTCAAAAACTCAGATACTAGAAACTCAGCTTCAGCCTCCCCACCAAAAAAGTCTCTCTTATAGAAATAGTCATCTTTCAACCATTTCTCTTGAGTTCCTTTGCTAGAGGTAAATACAGTCATAGTATCTCTCCTATTTTCTACTTAAATTAGGATGATGATCTTCTAAAACAAATGGCTCATCATTGAGTTCTGGTATTGATACCCAATAAAAATCATCGGTATCAAAACCGTGTGTCATAGCAATTTCGTGCCAGACATCGGGAGCTGTATAGGTATAACCTAAAAGTTCCTTTCGGTTTTTTCGTCCAAAATCAATTTGGCGCCCTTTTAGAAAATCTACCATACGTTCATAGGTGAATTCTGTGTTCAACAAAAAATCATCTTTCCTTTCAAACGTATCTAAGGTTTTACTGATTGTATCAACCAGGTATTTTCCAATCATCTTTTTATTATTATAAAGAACAATAGTCAACTTCATGACGTTTCTCCCTGAATTATACATGAAATCACGTATAGTGTTATCTCTAGTATAACATGAAAACGCAGTTGACTCATAATGAGTTCTCGGTTTCATTTTTTCTCCTCTTATCTAAAACTCAATTTTAAGCTTTCCACAATGGGCTAAAAATTGTTCCGCTTCTTTCTTAGCCTCTTCATCTGCAGCTTTGTTCCGTTCTCCTCTCAGTTGAATAATCCTATCATTTTTCAATTCTAGGGTATAAAGAGGAGTTTCTCTGTCAGTTTTATCACGTACAAAGACAATAATAGAGGAACCGTAGACAAAGTGTTCCTTTGCATACCTTCCAACACAGTGATGTAGGTGTTTCCCCTCTCTGACAATTTCACTTTCATTTTTAGGAAAGATAAATGCATACTTGTCAAATGTTGTCTGAGCCTTCATCATGTTTGCCAAGCGTTCAGCTGTTACAATTCTCAACTTCGCCTCTTTCTTTTCTTCCTCACGTCGTCTTTTCTCCGCTCTCAAATTACTTACGGCATTAGTTACACGTAAATGAGTCCCACGTTCTAGTTGATTCTCGAGAAGAATCGAATAATTTTCGACAATCTCTGTATGTTTGTTTTCCCAATTTTTAGGTATAACTACATAATCTCCATCAAATGGAATTCCCAGAGCTTCTACCATTTCTCGATAGTCCTCATAATCACGAAGACAGACCTCATTCTTCATCATCCAGTTAATGAAACGAATTGGTTTCACCGTGGATGGTAAGATACCATTTAAACGCTTAATTAGTGGCGTCCTGTTAGGAACCATAGCATTTATAAGCAACTCGTATAAACCCTCGAACGTTCGACCATATTGTCTACGCATATCTTCCTCAAAAAATGCTTTTTCGATATTCATATTCGTATTTTTTAGATACTGTTTATTCCTTTTTAGGAAATTCATGGTAACCTTACCCATATTTGCATGCTTATGTCCAAGACTACATGAGTAATAAGACCTATAAAACGTAGTACCTACCAATTCTTTGACGACTCCTCGCGCCTTTATTTTTTGAGCGAATTCAATACGTTCTCGATATTTATAGATATGAGGTAGCACTGAGCTTATCTCAAAATTATCTTTAATCACGTGTCCAAAATCTAAGTATCTCAACTCAGATTTTGATTGTAACTTTTCAATAAGATTTTCCATACCACCATAAAGCATATAGACACTAAATGCACCAGAGCCAAAAAAGAGAGCATTTCTCTGATTTTGGAATCCAGTACTATAGACTTCTTTACCTTCTTTAGCTGAAAGATATGGATCCCAGTGTGCTTTTACCATCTTATTGTTGGCAAGCTGATAAAAGTTATAAAGGCTGACGTCAAACTTTTCTTTTCCTTCTTCAAATGATTGAGTCACTGCATACATTTGCATTTCAATGCGTTTCTTTGTGACTCCCATCCAGACAAAGTAAAAAGTATCTCCTACAAAGGTTAAACGGCTGTTAAGTGATAAGCGTTTTGTAACCTTTTCCGAGAATTTTTTTCGGTCGGAAGAGATAATTATCTTAGACTTATTTGACCATTCATAGATAGGAAAATTATTCTTCGCCCATTTGAAAAATTCGTTAGGAACTTTTAAACGATTATCTACGATTTCTTGAATATTCTCTGCTTTTGTCATTGTTTTTTCTCCTTAATTAATAAAAAATGGCCCTAGGACCATTTTTCTATTTATTGTTGTTAAAATTCGCCTTCTTCAACAGATAAATCTGAAAAAAGATCCAACTGTTTCTCATCCTTTTCGGGAGTTTTCTTAGTTGGGATTTTCTTTTTAGTTTCTGTTTTAGTTAGGCTCTTATTCTGTTTCTTTTTTGGCTTCTTGGTTGGTTGCTTGGTTGATTTCTTACTACCAGTAGTCATTTTACCTACAACTGGTTTAGTCTCAACCTTTTCAGCGGTAAAATATTCTTTAACCCAAGAAAAGACTGTGGCATCATCAACCATAGCACCTTGACCATTTCTATAGTCAGATTTACTGGCTTTTTGGATGCAGTAAGCCATAGCATCCTTAATCGTACGATCCAGATGCTTAAGAATCCCAGCAATCAGCTCATCATCCTCTTGATTATCAACTATCCAATTATGAATAGCATCCTCAGTCGGTGTATGTGCTTCAGCCATTTCTTCATCAAAATGGCTTACTGCCATGAAGCGGTCAAAAGCATCAATCTTAATTGTATCAGTCATTGTTTTTCTCCTCTTTTATTTAATCAAAGCTACATTTCGTTTCCCATCTTTTCCTTGTTTCATTTCTAAAACATCATGTGGGATTGAAAAGCCATCTTTATGAACTGTTGTAACGACACTTAATCCTGCAGAAACAGCCTTAAGTACTACTTCTACTTCTTCTTGTGTATTAGCTTCACCAATAAACAAGACGTCAGGGTTGAAGCGTAATACAAAAGTCACGAGCTTTTCCAGTTCCATACCGTTAGCCCTATTGACTTGTAGTTGGTAAAAAGACACTTCCTTAATCTCGACATGTCTTTCAATTGTTACTACTTTACCTTCTTTAAAAGCTTCAGCAAGTAACGAGTAGGCTAAAGTCGTTTTGCCGATTGCTGGGACAGAACCAGTAATGACATGTAAGCCTGGAATGCGTACTTGTTCAAGCACTTCTTCCATACAACTACTATCAAACTCACTCGAAGATATTCTTGGCTCATTCACATGAATAAGTCGGATAGACATCGTTTCTAGTCTTTGAAAATTAACTATCGTCGATATCCTAATGGTGATAACTCTACCATCGTCCAACTGATAGTCACAAGTTCTTACCTGACTACAACGTTTTTCTGTTACATCCATCTCAGCTATAAATTTAATATGACCAAATAAAGCATCCGCATCTTCTGATGAAATGATGTCATGGACCTGTTTAACATCAGCAGTTCTAAATGCTACCTCGTAATCTTCACCATGTGGGAAGAAGGTAATATCTTGGATATTATTATCGATAGCTTCTTTTAAAATATTGTTTACAATCATTGTTTTTCTCCTCTCAGAACTCAAACAAGGTTAACTGTTCTCCTTCAGTTGTTGGTTTATCTTCAAGTGGCTTTCGACAAGCTACTAGTGTTTTTGGCTCCTTCTCAACCTTATAAATAGGTTGCATTGCACGATAGTTCTCAAAGAACGTGTCAAAAAATGCAAACAAAAGGTGTCGACATTGCCTCAAAGCCCTATACTCTAATCGAGTATAGTAAGTAGCTTCATTAGATAGCAGTTCTGAATCTTTGGTATAAGTTTCAAAAACCCACCATTCAAAGCCACGTGCAAACACTTCAGTCGGTGTAAAATAATAATCCAACTTCTTCTTAATATGAACAGCTTGAGCTAAATCCGTTCTGGTTTCCTCAGCTATTTGAATAAGTTTCAGCAAGCTAGCCTTGTAGATATTACGAATATCTTTAAAGCTATGTGACGTAGAACTAATGATACCTGATTGATCATACGTATAGTCTAAATAATGACCATACTCATGTATGAATGAGGAGGAATCTCTTACATCAACCGCCATGATATTTAACCCTGGCACATAAAGTCCGCTTGCTTTATGTTTTCCTAGCTTTCGGAATTTGAGTTCGGGTTCTACAGTAGAATGAGGTAAGTGATTACACAACTTCTCCCATTCTTTCTCTAGAACCCCGAATTTCTCCTTATCAAAATTACTACCTCGATAACTCTCGGTATCTACTTCAACTTTTGAAAACCCTAAATCAAGAAATGACGTATTACTGTTCATTTCTTGATCTTGAAAGATTTTATCCTCACGTACACTGGCTATCGTCTTAGTTGACTGATTAACATATTGTGCATTTAGGTTGGCTGCAAGAGCATCTTCATACTCTCTTTTTAGAACGTTAGCTATCTTTTGGATATTTCCATAATAACTACATTCCTTGTAGATACCTTCACTATGGATAGACATCAATTCAAGAAAGCTAAAAGATACTAGTCCATACCTCGTTTGAGAACTACTCTCTCTCCAAAAACTTAGGTTTTTCTTCAAAGGCACTCTAACCTTTGAATCGTCGACAATGAGAAGATACAAAGTGCGTTTGGTATCTTCTGCACTCTTAGTAGCAGGTAATCTACCTCCATCTAATGTGAGAAGAATCTGTTCACCGAAAAGGTGTTCGTGATTTTCTTCTTCTCTCAAACTCATACTCTCAAACAGGCTTTTTAGCTTATTCGAAAAATGAGCTTGATCATAACCAATGCTTTCAATATCTGCCATGATGTCTTTGACTTTATAGGCTGTATAAACATTGTCTTGTCCGAATACCTCTACTGCTACTGCTCCGACTTCTTGAGATAAAAGTTCCTGACATTGATATCTGCGAATATTCGCATAATAAGTACAAAACTTTCTCACGATATCTGCAGCTTTATCAGTCTCTTTTACCTTCGGAAAAGTGACTTTTTTAGTCGTTTGTTGTACTACTGCTAGTAAATTTGCCATTGTTTTTCTCCTTAATAGCAAAAAGGAAGGTATAGCTTAAAGCTAGTACCTTCCTCTTTCTCTTATATGTACTATGTACGATACACTATGGATTATACATAGTGTGATATACAATTTATTGAGTAAAAAAAGAAAACCTAATTATTGTTATCAAGTTTCCTTGCATAATCTCGTTTGTGACTCTCTATATTTCGAGAAATATCATTCTTATCCCAGATTTGTAACTCCCAAGGATAATAGAAATGACTCTTGTTTTTAAAGTAGAGATGGATGCCAGTATAGTCTTCAGTATCTTTTAAATACCAATTTTTTAGACCGTATTCTTCCTTCCAATCATCTAAACGATCCATCACTTCAGTAATGACAGATGTTGGCAAAATGACACGTGCTCCAAAAATATCATTTAAAACTGAATTTACTGGATACCCTTTTGGTCTTTTAGTAAAACGCTCAATCTTATCTAAAATAGATTCAGATGTCTTCACTCGATAGAAGTAACTAATATCGCTGACATCTGCTACCATCAAATAATCGTTGATAGATTCGTGCAGATTCAAACGATATTTTAGAATCTCATCAACTGGCACCTTCGCAAAAGTGTGATTAAGATTGACTTTAGCAAGTTTACCACTTTGAAAATACTCTTCTGAGTACTTTATATGAATGGTGTTGATTTCAAAGATCAGTCGCTCTACTTTCTTGATATTCAACCCTTATACGTCTCCAAATAATTTTTCTTCATTATACCATATCCTGTTTATTATACGTTTTGAACTTAATCTTTTCTTCTGGAGAAGCTTTCAAAAGGAAATCATCGATTCCCTTTTCGTGAGGCCAGATTAGAGCACGAACCGTACAAGATTGCTTCGTAACTAGATCTTGAACCATGTCATACATACGTTCAAATACCGAGTCATTATCCTCAAAGTCTTGGTCAAATGCAAGATAAATTGGTTTAACCTTTTTGAGTTCAGTCTTTCCGATAAAGTCCGAGATAGGACGCCATGCTGCTACTCCTGCCATAGAGATAACACATATATTCCCCAATTGAGAAAGACGAGTGCTTTTCGCAACTGATGCGGTGATATCTCCTTTAAGCAAACCTTCCGTAACTAGAAGGTTATCAACCTTACTCATAAGGTTGACCTTAGCCTTGCCTTCATCCGAAAAGCGTGCTTGTTCTAAAATGTCATCAGAATAAGCAAAATGGGGAAAGGACTTAGCACTTGTTCCCTCTGGCTTATATGCTGACGAAACAAAGACATATTTTTGCCCTTTTTTAAATGTCAACTCAAGTCCAGAACGAAGTTTAACACTAGTTTCCTTAGTTGTCCCACTTGCTAGTTCGTGTGATGAACCTTTAGCAAACACATACCAATCGAAACTTCCATCGTCATTTTGGAAGACCTTAGCAGTACGTGCATTTCGTCCCTCTTGAAAGGCTTCGTTTACTTTGGCTTGATAACTAACGTTATCAAGACGTACTTGAAAACCTACAATTTGTCCCCAAGAATTGCGACATGGAATTAGGATTCCATCTTTTGATTCAAAAATAGGACATTTTGCGTTTTCGTTCCAATAGAAACCAGGAACTCCACGCCAAGCATCTTTAGGAAGCCCATTTGCAACAAAGAGCTTTTCCCAAATAGTTGCTGGGTGAGATACTGTTGTATCAACCTGCTTCTGGCGTGTTTGCTTTGTTGATGAAGCGTAGCCACGCAGTGCAATGGTCTCAACAGAAAGACCTCGTTCCGCACTTGTTAAGTGCTCGACATGTTCCTTAGTCAATCCCAACACATCAATAACAAGAGAATTTACTTTGTGAAGTGTTGAGATACTTGCCAAAGGTTGACTTTTCCAACTAGGTTCAAAAGTCACCTCTTTCGCTTTTTTAGGGTCCAATTCATAAATTGTCCCAGCGCTACCAAATTGTGGTTTGTCTGGATCAATCTTTCTAGCACAGACCGCTTTGGTCTGGTCTGCGAACACCAAACACCAATCTGGTTTTCCACAAATAGGACAAGGGTAATCACGTCCTACCCTAATCATTTCGGTTTGTCCAATCGTAATAATTTTTGTCATTTTTTTCTCCTTATAAAATATAACATTGTTGTTGTAAAGTGACCTTGGAAAGTCTCAAACACCTGTTCGTAGCCTTTCCTCCGTTTGCCGACAAGTTAGAGTTGGGAACACCTGTTCCTCACCACTAATCATCGAGATGTCGCCTTCCTTTTTTGTCCATCTACCCAAACTCAAAACAAAAAAAGCATAACAAAGAAGCCGGCAAGCCTTGTCTCAAAAAACAAGGATGCACATACCTATGGAAAACCATAGGAAACTTCTCGTTATGCTTTTATCTGCTAATAACGTTTGTTGTAGCCTTTCAAAAAATTAAAGGCAAATTATCTCGTACCTGTTGTAAGCGTCAAGCCCCTTCTTCTGTCTGATGGCTTAACTGATAGCTAAAAGCGAGTACGCTCCCTTTTAACCCAATCAAACATGGGATGCCTATTGCTGGGACAGAACCAGTAATAGCATCTCCTCTTCCATGTTTACTTTTAAAATAGTCACTTGACTATGAATTCACCGTTAGAGGTGGTGAAAAAAGATATAAATATAATTATTTATGACTTTAGTATAGCAAAGAGAAACTAACATTACAAGTTAATCGTTATTCGAATTATAACTATATATACTACTCTTCATTGTATTATATACTATACATAGTCTATAGTTTACAACACATTATGTATAGCTCACCATTCGTAACAACCGTAGAACCAAACGTCATGAAATAAAATCATACAAGATACATTGCTATACTATGTATCTTGTATCGTAAATCACCTATTAAGCTCTTTATACTATTTTTTATATATAACTTATTAAACAATAAAATGTAATCATATATATAGTTTCAAAATGTATCGTTCACTATACATCGTAGACTATCTACAATATACGATAAATAATAAACAATATATTATTTACACTACATATTGTATAGTGTATAGCAATGTATGTTGATGTTCTTTATTTTCAGAAGTATTTAATAAAGGATATACGATACAATACTTAGTAATACATTATTTACCTATATACTCTACATCGTCTATAATATACGATAAAAGATTTACAATTTTTTTTATTACTCATATATATAGTAATGCTATGTATAGTGTAGTGTGTAAATTGTATTATGTTTGAGTTAGAACTCGAATATGATGCTATACACAATATATCAATACAGTATGTATAATATATTGTGGTAATATACATCGTCTAATATACATTATCTTATTTTATATAACATATAGTGTATCGGGTATACTCTAGATATGGTTTGATACTCTGTAATATTTTTTGTTTTTGAATAGTATAAGAAATAGATGAAAGATATACGATATAATAACTAGCAATACATTATTTAATAATATATTTTACATCGTCTACCGTACATTCTTATATTTTATATAGTATATAATGTATCGTGTATTATTCTTGCTGAGGTTTGATACTATGATATATGCTTTCTTTCAAAACAGCATATAGTGAACGATACACTATGTATAACTTAATGCGTAACAATCAGGTTTAAAAAAGTTTTATATACTATACATAGTGTATCTTGTATTATTTACGATATATCTACATACTACTTGATATTCGATTTCTATATGGTATACTTTAAGTAGTTAATTACATGTATCGTTTTGTTATACATAGTGTATCGTATATATTGTATTGAGAGGAGTAGATATGGTTGCAAATACAATCGTAGTGATGGATGAAAAAGGAGGAGCCGCCAAAACAACTTTGAGTTTATTATTGGCTCAAGCACTAGGAAACGCTGGTTATAAAACTTGTGCAGGAGACCTAGATGGTCAATGTAATCTTACTACGGCAGCAGGAGTGAACGAAGACGAACAAGAAGGGATTTATTCTGTACTAAAAAAAGAAGTAGAAGTAGCTGATGCCATTGTGCCAGTTGACGGATATGATCTGCTTCCAGGTAGTAAGCTGATGAAGAACTGGGAGAGTGAAGCTTCAGGACTAAAAGATAGGGATTTTCGTTTAAGGAACGTAGTTCAAGATATCAATGACTACTATGACTTTGTTCTCTTTGATACACCTCCGTTCTTTGGTGTTTCAACAACAAGTACGCTTTTTACTAATTCTAAAGTTTTTGTACTTATCCCTACAACACCTGATAAGTTTGGTATTGAAGGTGTAAAGGATACAATCGAAGATATTGAAGCAGTTCAAGAAGGATTTTCTTTCTTTGGAATTGATATTGTTATTGCTGGAATCGTTATAACTCAGGTCGATAAAGGGCCAGGCTTTAGTAAAAAATCAATTAAACAAGTCAAAGCTAGAGAAGCAGTAGCAACTCTTGAGAAAATTGCGGAAGAACATAATACTAAAGTTTTTGAGCAATACTTATTTAATAATAAACAATACAAAGATATGATTGCTAATCAAGCAAATGTTTTTACAAATAGTGGCTATAGCATCCCTCAAAAACAAATTACAAATGTTATGAATGAACTAATTAAGACGATTGGAGATCAAAATGCCGAAAAAGCTTAATACAATCCAACAAAGAAATTATAATAATCTTTTAACAGCTGTTGAATCAAATGATCGCACAACAGCTAAAGAAGTATTTGACCGTTTTTTTAAAGGGAAAGAGATTGAAGAAGTAGTAATTGATAAACTTAAGGAGAAGCATGATATTACCTATCTAACTGAAGCAAGTGTAGAACCCAAAAAAGCTTCTGTTTCTCCTAAAAAAGCAAACATTGTTACTCAGAAAAAAGAAAAAAACAAAATTCCTACTAAACTTGAACCAGCAAAAACTCCGGAAGAAAAAGTGCGTTCGAATCTAAACATGACACAATTATCAATGTCTCGTTTTAGTGCATTAAGAGCTGTTTTAAATAAAAAAGACCTCAAAGGAGAAAATGGCAATTATCCTAAACGTGGAGGGTCTGATAAGCTATTCACTGAAATGTTAGATCAGATGTACCAACTTCTAGATGAAGAACAAAAGGAACTGTTTAATACATTGGTAGAAACTGAGATGAGTTTTAAGTAATCTAGTTTAACATGTAGTTATCATACAAAAATGTAGGTAACTCGTATTGAAATCATTTTTTGCATACAAAAGTGTAGGTAATTACTACACTTTTTGTTTTGTAGTGATTTTAAATATAGTTTAGAGAGATCATAGTGATGTTTTAAAGCTTAGTATTATTAATTTTGTTTTAGTAATAATAGTTTAAATAGTATTAAGTAGTATTAAGTGGTTAATAATAGTAACTAAGTAGTTAATTATAGTTTAAGTAGTAGAACTCCTGAAACCCTTGCTGTTATTGAGGTTAGCTTACCGTTATCCTATAAAACTGTATGTATATCCTACAAATTGGTAGGTATATCATATAACTTTGCATGAAAGTCACACAAATTTGTATGTTAAGTCTACAAAAATGTATGTATGTCATATAAAATGGCAGGTGTATCCTACAAATCGGTATGTAAGTCCTATAAAGTTGCATGTTAAGTTTACAAAACTGCATGTATGTCATATAAAATTGTATGTATATCCTACAAAATGGTTGTAAATTTAAAAAAATACTATGAAAATCAGAATATTAGTGATATAATGTCATACAAAAGGGTTGTAATTTAATATTTTTATACCTTGTCACATATTGCAGTGAGTAATTAGCTTATAGTAAAATAATTACTTTTATTTAAAATACGACCAAAATGTATGATGAATGAACTAAGAGAGGTAGAAGCATTTGGTAGAGAATAGAGAGTTCAGAGAAATCATCAAATATGATAATAAGTTTACCCAAATGTTCCAACTTGGAGACCTTTCACCTCTTCAAGAAAATATGATTTACTCTATATTTGGTGAGTTGCGAGATATTTATGACGAAAACGAAGCAGCAATATTTTCTTATTCGAGTCTGGCAATGCTAGCTGGAAATACATTTTACAGTTCTAGGGAACAAAAAATTGTTCCTAGGACTGGTAAACGCTTTGAAACTACAGTTGAGGAACTAGAGGAAAGAATGACTAAAATTGTATATCGACATCCCGAAAAGGTTGTCGATGGCAAGGTAGTCTCTTACACCACTATTCCACTGTTCAAGACCTTTAGAGTAGACCATGAAAATAAACTGATTAAAATCCACTTGTCTGATGCGGAATATACTGAGTATGAAGAAGTAGCTACAGAAGATGGATCAAAAGTAAAGGTAGCGGTCAAGCGTACAGTTAAGGACCTTTTCAATAACCCAGAGTGGGGTAAAAAAGCTAAGTACATTCAGTATGGTCGTGACTACCATAATCTATTGAAGAGTAAGTATTCTAAACGATTATTTAGACATTTAGCAGACTGGCGTAAAACAGGCTTTGTAAAAGATACAGCTCACGAGCTTGAGCAAGAAGTTTTGATATTGGATAGTCCAAGTTTACTTCGTTCGAAAGGTACTAAGCTGCAGCAAGCAATGGATGAAATCAATACGCTATTGGTTGATGAGCATGGACTTCCTGTCATTCAAGATTTGACAGTAGAACGAATCAAAAAAGGAAAATCAATTACCCACTACATATTTAGGTTTAAACCGTTCGATGACGATTTGAGACGTATTGTTGCAACAAACGATAAAGTCATTACCTTTGAGAAGAAGAAGGAGTTAGACTTCAAACGTAAGATGGCTATCGTCATGGAGAAATTCTACACTGTTTTTCCTAAAGGGAGCAAAGCTGACAACTACAATAATAAAAATCAACTCAAACGTTGGCTTGAAACAATGGACCATGAACTAGTTATTGAGGCGTTGGAAAGAACAGGAAGTGATGCAAACCGTACTTTTGGTTGGACAAGAACATTGCTCAATAAATGGGAAGTAGCGGGATACACAAAGCTTTCAGACTTGAGAGATAGTCACCCAACTAATAAGGATAATCGTCCTTCAAGTGTTCCAGACTGGTCTGAGCCAAACTATGAAAATGGAACGGATGACAAAGACCGTTTAAGACTAGTAGTAGTAGCAGTTAAATCAGCAATTAAAATAGAACTCTCAAAGACGCCTGACGAAGATAATAAGGCGGATATTAAACATTTAGCAGAGAAACTGTTGCAAGAGAAGCTGTGGGAACTTAAAGATAAAGGTTTAGAATCACTGTCTGATAGTCATTTTGAAGAGACAAGAGAACAACTTTTGACTGAGATACTTGATTATTTTAAAGTATAACTTCAGATATATTTTTGTAGATAGATTATATATATAATAGCGATACACGATGTATCGCTATTTTGTTTTAGAAAATTTTTTACTAGTTAAATCTAAAATTAACATGCAATCTTGTATGATATAATAGGTCTAAAATATAATTGGTAAACCTGTAGTTAATTGCTATCATTATTGAGAGGAAGAGAATTATGTCAAAACAGAAAGATAAATATCTAGCACTTAGAAGGCAATTACCAGATATTATAGATGAGTATATATCTTACCTTCAAGTAGATATCGAAGAACCTTCTCCCAAAATGGTTGAACGTTTGTCAGTGATCCAGAAATTTTTAAATAGCTATGCAATTACGATTGATAAAGAGGCTGTTTCCCTATCATTGACAGACTTAGAAAAATTACCACGAGAATTTGTTCAAAATTATTTAGCAAATTTACGTCTGAAACCAGCAGGAAAAAGATTTATTCTCTATACTTTAGCAGCATTTTGGAATTATCTTACGAATACCTCCTTTACAATTGAGAGAGGAATGCCGTTATTTTATCGTAACGTGTTTAATGAATGGAAGATAGTTTACAAAGAGAGTTACCACAACATAATATATTCCGAATCAAAGAAGAAGACTATTTTGTATACGCAGGAAGAGCTAGAAAGCTTACTTGATTTCATGGCAAACAGTTACGTTACAACTCTACCAACTCAGAAAAAGGCTGATAATTGGGAAAAGGAGAAAGAGCGAAATATTGCTATATTTGCGATCATAATTGGTACTGGAGCAAGTACTCAAGAAGTTGTTAACTTGACAGTTAGGGATATTGATATGCGTAAAAAAGGAATTTGGGTTGTTAGGAACAATGAGAAACAATTTATCCGTTTTCTTCCTTTCACCATTCCTTACATAGCTCCATTTGTTAAGGAACGACGTGGACGATGGGACTTAGACCCTTCTATACCGTCATTATTTTTAACCATGTTGAAAAAGCCTATGGGGAGAAACACAATAGGCCATTTGGCAAAGAGCATTGGACATGCTTATGGTAAGGTAATTACTCCTAGTATTTTAAAAGACAGCCACGCCTCTATTGTTTATAAAGAGACAGGTGATATTAAGAAAGTTGCTGAAATACAAGGATATAGTTTAGATAAGAATCACCTTATAAGATTTATTGATTGATAGTATGAACTTATCTCCAGATTAGTCAAAAGGCCACTTAAGGCCTTTTTTATGTCACTGGGTTACGAATAGTGACTCCTAAGTCTATAATGAATTTATAGAGAATTAAGGAGGTCTTATGCTTAGAAAAAACAATGAAAAAAGAGGTTGTTTTGCCAGTCTGATTTGGATACCGATTGCAATTGTTGTTATGTTTTGTATAGCTGGATATGGTATGTCCCAAGGAATTAATGTACCTGGTATTTTATCTAGTGGCTTTAATGTTATTAGTAAAGGGGAGCATGCCAATTCAAGTGATGTCGGAAAATTATTTGGGAGATTTATTCCCAAGTCAGAATCTTCGGAAACAGGAAACAGTTCTTCTAAAACAAGTGGTGTAAAGTCTGGTGCTTTCAGCTACAGTCCATTGCCTTTTGAAAACCATAAGCTAATGGTCAATGGAGATTTGGATAGTCTTGGTAGAGCAACATATGGTCACATCAGACTAAAGTATTCGGACAAACCACAAGATGATAGAGAAAGTAAAATTAATGTTGATCCAGTCGGTTGGCATAACTATCGTTTTAAGTACGAAGATGAGTCTGGAAAAGTCAAAAAAGCTTATCTGATGAATCGTGGGCATCTTATTGGTTATCAGTTTTCTGGATTGAATTCTGAAATAAAAAATCTAGTACCTATGACACGCTATTTGAATGCAGGAACGATGTCTGATAGTAAAACGGATGCTAATAATCCAAACGCTATGCTATACTACGAAAATGCACTAGCCAAATGGTTGAAGAAAAACCAAAATATGTACTTAGATTATTGTGTTGTTGCAAACTATACTGACAATGAGTTAGTACCTAGGACTGTAACGCTTTACTGGACATCCTTTGATGAAAATGGGACACAATATGGAGTTGAACTATCAGAAGTAGGATTAGCAACGAGTGATGGAAATGTGAGTTCAGTCACACTTCAGAACGTTTCAAAGAATGCTAATATTAACTACTTAGATGGTACAGCCACAAGTAATTGCTAACATTGACTGTAGGATGTTTTATGCTACAATAAGAATCAGCGTAAGCGTTTGAACAAAAGAAAAAGGAGGCTATGGACTGCACCCCAAAAGTTAGACAGAAAAAATCTAACTTTTGGGGTGTTTTTATTATGAAATTGACTTATGAGGATAAAGTTCAAATATATGAACTGAGAAAGCAAGGAGAAAGCTTTAAACTACTTTCAAATCAATTTGGGGTGAATGTTTCTGGTCTAAAGTACATGGTTAAATTAATTGATCGTTATGGAATAAACATCGTTAGAAAGGGAAAGAAACGTTACTATTCTCCTAAATTAAAACGAGAAATGATTGATAAAGTCCTACTTGAAGGTTGTTCTCAACAAAGTGTTTGCCTGGACTATGGCCTCTCAAATCAAGGATTGCTTAACAATTGGATAGCACAATACAAGAAAAATGGGTATACTATTGTTGAAAAAACAAGAGGGAGACCGCCTAAAATGGGACGTAAGCCAAAGAAGAAACCTGAAGAGATGGCAGCGCTAGAGCGACTTCAAGCAGAAAATGAATACCTGAGAGCGGAGAATGCTGTTCTAAAAAAGTTGAGAGAACTCCGATTGAGGGACGAGAAAGAGCAAGAAGAAAAACGGAAATTGTTCGAGAATTGGTAACAGAGTTTGCTTTAGAGATTCTTCTAAAGATTATTAAGCTTGCTTGTTCGACCTATTATTACCACTTGAAGCAGCTAGATCAAACGGATAAGAATCAAACTATCAAAGCTGAAATTCAAGCTATTTTTACTGAACATAAGGGAAATTATGGTTATCGTCGGATACATTTAGAATTAAGAAATCGTGGTTTTTTGGTCAATCATAAGAGGGTTTAGCGATTGATGAACGTACTCAATTTACAAGCTAGAATCCGGCAGAAACGCAAGTATTCTTCTCACAAAGGAGATATAGGTAAGAAAGCCGACAACCTTATTCAACGCCAGTTTGAAGCTTCAAAACCAATGGAAAAGTGCTACACAGATGTGACAGAATTTGCCATTCCAGCAAGGAGTAAGAAAACTCTTTTTGTTGCTAGTATACTGACTCCAAAAAGTTAGAAATTTAAATAGTTTATTTATGACGAAGTTTTTAGTAATGATAAATTGGAAGAATAAGTGCAACACTTACTTGAACTCATCCTCAACTCATCCTCTAGAGCTTCACAAGTAGTTCTATAAGCTAAACATTCTCCTAAGTTGCTTTTGAGATATTAGAAATTATGACAGGACTATAGTAATAACCATACATTCGATCGATGATATCAACAATTTCTCGAGTTGTTACACCGGTTTGATAACCATCTCTTCCAAGGGGACATCTCGACGTCCATAAGCGGGAAGCAAAGATGAGCTAAAGTTCCCATTACAATCTCTTGGAATGGTTAACTGAACAGTCCCCATATTTGGTTTCAAGTTTCCGTGAATACGTTCCATTGCGACTATTACCAGAATTGTAGCCTGTTTTTCGTAAGGCTCATACCCTAAAAAAGCTGATAAATCAGCTTGGAGTAGATTATTCTTAGCTGTATCAAGAGAAGAACGGAAAAATTCATCAATATCTTGCTTTGGGGTTAGGATGTTAAGTAAAATCTGTTGGTAAACTGAGCCATAGGAATAAATTTCTTTCTAGTAATGTTTCGCAACTCTACTATAACGGATTTATTCCTTTTTGTGTTTACACAACTTATTTTACACTACCCTTATATTCCACTACCATCAGGAATTGTTTATAAATTTATTTTTTCTGAAAAAAATCTGAATAATCTTTGTTATTATTTTAATAGTCAAGCAGTCTGGACTATTAAATATTGACTTAGAAAGGAAAGTATATGAATTATACGAAGCCAGTTATAGAGAAAATTTCTACTTTTAAAAGTGGTACTTCAGGATTAGTCGCAGGTAGATTCAGAGATATATTTGGTGGCAGGGCTTTATTTTTAATTAGAATATAATCTATTACCCGAACATATTCATTAAGTTAATATAGTATTTATTATGGAAAACAAGTAATCCACAGAGTGGAGGTGAAAAAAATCTGAAATTTGTTCAATCTTAATCTATTTTCTGATTTTTTTCCGAAATTCATATTATAGAATTTAATTAAATCAAGAAGTATCTCTTGAAAATTATTTTTCATTTACACCAATGGGTTCTGGCATTAGTCTAAATGATAGAAGGAGTTTAAAATGAAATATTGCAAACCAACATTTGAACCAATTGCAACTTTCAAAAAAGACACTAAAGGTCTATGGACTGGTAATTTTCGTGATGTCTTTGGTGGACGTGCAATCGTAAGAGTTAGAATTGAGTTTTAAGCTTAGAACTATGTATTACAACGGTAAATAATTTTGAATAAAGTGTTTCGATATTCATTCCAGAACTACGAATATCGAGATGCTTTACTTTTTTATTTTTGAGGTTGTTAATATATATGGTAAATAAGTATTTTTTTGAAAAATATTCTGATAAAAAAATAATATTCCTTACTAAAAATTTATATAGAACCGTTTCTGGAGATAATAAAATAATCTATTGTTTAGAAGACTATGTCGAAGAAGTATGCTCAATTATAGAACAAAATGATATCAGTAGTTTTGAAGAAACAATATCAGTACTTCAGAATTACGTTATAAATGGTTTAATTATTGTTGAGATGGCTGAAAGAACATATATTATTTCTCCTTATTTAGATTCGAGACTATCTTGGTTTGAGAATAATAAGAATATAATTTTTAGTGATTCCTCTGTAGAAATTGCAAAATATTTGAATTTAAAACTCTCTCCGAAGCGTTTAGCGAGTCAATTTATTTTTGGACTTCCATATTATCCATTTCAAACAATTAGCCTATGGGAAGAGCTAGTAAATATAAAGCCTTTAAACTATTTAGAAATATCTGAAAAAGGGTGTTTAGAAAAAAGAGTTCCAAGTTATGAAGTAGACACAAATGATTTTAATAAACTAATAATAAAAATAAAAGAAGAGTTTTTAAATAGCATTAATCATGATTTGAATATGGGAAACGAAGTGTCGAGTGATGTATCAGGAGGTGTTGATTCTGCAACTATTGCTTTTACATTGAATAAACTGATACCCGACTTCTCTATTTTGCACGCTGAATCAAGTACCACTGCTAATAGTGATACTAAATGGGCGACATTTATTGCAAAAAATCTTGGTAGGGAATTGAAAAAGTTTGACTCAATAGAAAAAACAGAGAAAAGATTTTCAGTAGATGAAAAATATATCAATGATATTATTCCCAGTTCTCCGTTATTGTGGGCGGATTCAGAAGGATATTTGAAATCAGTCATTGACTATCAGAAAGATAGAAAACATCCGACTCACTTTCTAGGTATTGGTGGTGATGAATTATTTACACCAATGCCTTCTAATCCCTGGAATATTGTTCGTCAGGAAAATTTAGGTGGACTCCTTTATGCTCTGAAATATAGTCTGATAATGAGAAGACCATTTTTTAGTTGCCTATTGGATTTGTTAGACAATAGAGGATATTCGGAAACTGTGACCCAAAATTTAGAAACTGTCTTCAGCGAATCTTCTGAACCTATCAAGAGAAAACTGGGATGGGTGGATGGTCTACAAGTACCAGATTGGCTCAGTGAAAAATCCAAACAAGAATCGCAAAGTTTTTTACACTCGTTATTATTTTCCAATTCTGATCCAATAATATCTGATAGAACAACATTCCAAATGATTCAATCCTTAATATTTCAAAAATCAGTATTGCGACAAATTCAATTAACTACTAATTCCATTTATTGGGCAACTCCATTTTTACATAAAAAATTAGTAGAAATTTGTCTTCAAATTCCAGCAAAATATAAAGTTAGTTCAAAACTAACAAAACCGATATTGCAAAGAGCATTGAAGGGAATCGTACCAATTGAGGTTTTTAACAGGGGTTTCAAAGGGGATTATTCAGATGCCTTATATAGTGGATATAGAGAAGCTGTTCGTAAAAACTTCCACAGGTTAGAACAGTTTGAATTGGTTAAAATGGGTATTGTTGATGTTGAGAAGTTAAAATTAGAGCTGTCATTACCAGCGGGAAATCCGAGTAAAATTGATTATTTTGAAAAGTTATGTTCGGTAGAACGTTGGATTAGGCAGATCAAATTATATATGAAGGATGAGTGAGGTTTGTAATTATGTTTAATAAAGGGTCGAAAAGTAGACTGAAAATAATAAAGCAAGATAATGGTGCAATTGTATTTGACAAAAATCAAGGTGTATACTTTCAAACAAATGATGTAGGTGTTAAAATTTAAGAGTTACTGTCTAAAAATAAAAGCGAAGAAGATATTGTTAGCGCTATATCTGGTGCGTATTCCATTGAAATCGATGTTGCAAAACAAGATGTTAAAGATTTTATACAATCTCTAAAAAAAGGAGGGATATAGATTATGGATATGCAACTCAATCAAGAGTCATACTCCTATGTTCAGCTAAAGTACAGATTACTAGCACAAATAGCTTTACTGATCTCTTATCCGCTTACAAAGTCCTCGCCTAAAAGAATTGAATCTTTGATTAATAAGTTAAGTGACTCGAAATTATCTGCCACAGAAAATGAAGCAGTATTAGCTCGCGATGCAATATGTACTGTAAGCCGTAAGTGTAGGAATCAAGATGGATGCGTAAAAAGATCATTGGGAGTAATAATGTTTTTACTTCTTTTAAATAAACGTGCAAGTTGGTGTACTGGATTTGCTATGGACCCCTTTAGATCTCATGCGTGGGTGGAAGTAAACGGAAATCCAATTAAAGAGCTGGAAGAAGTATCATCGTATGAAAGAGTTGTGAAAACTCTAGATGATAAAAATGAAGAGCGTAAACACATGATATCTGAAGATATAGAAAAAGTAGATGATACTATTACTAGCGTAAAATTCCGTGATTTACTTGCTTTGATAGAAAATAAAAGAAAATATTTTTTAATCGTTTTATGTTTGGGAATACTTACATCCATTTTAACGTTATTACAACCAGAACTTTTGTCTAAAGTAATCTCTCAAAAGGGAGTAAATTTATTGAATAATCCAACCATATATACGCTTATAGCTATTACCGTGGGTTCAACAATTATTTCCAGTTTGCAATATTACTTTTTACAATTAATGGGAGAAAGTGCAGTATTTCAATCAAGAAAAAATTTAATTATTCAATTTCTGAAACTTCCTATTTATAAATATAATGATCTATCTGCAGGAGACCTAATTAGTCGCTTTAGCAGCGATACAAGTAAACTAAGAGCAGGTATCGTTCAATCTACCGTTGCTCTGACGAGTGGATTGTTCTTGAGTTTAGGTGCGATATTTACATTATTTCTAAAGGATACTTATCTTGCAATAATTACAATTATTTCTATAGCTTTATCATTCCTATTTATTTTATTTATGAGTAGTTTGATTCAAACGGCAAGTTATAAAGCTCATCAGGGCTTGGGGAAAATGACAGCGTACTTAAATAGGCTAATCGTAGGAATTAGAACAATTCGATCGACAAATGAAACGAATTCAGAATTATCTAAAATGTTATCTGAGGCACAAGAAGTAAAAAACTTGGGAATTGGAGTTGCAAGAGTCCAATCAATAATGACACCGATATCAAATTTTAGCTTGCAATTGTGTGGGATAATTATTTTGGGAGTTGGAGGCTACCGTGTTTCTACTGGACAAATGTCTATTGCAAATCTAACTTCTTTTATGCTATTAATGTATATCGCTATTTCACCAGTAGGACAAATATTTTCGTCAGTCACAACTATTTCAGAAGCTTTGGGAGCTTTAGGTAGAATTACTGAAATTATTGATCTTCCAAAAGAAGAGGATAATGATATCATTTTAAATCTAGAATCTACGTCAGACAGAAGCAAAGCAATTGAATTTGCGAATGTAACTTTTTCATATGATTCTTACCAATTTCAGGATATTCAATCGGATGATAATTATATATTAAAGGACATTACTTTCGAAATAAATAGTGGAGATTACGTCAGTATTGTAGGTCCGTCTGGTGCGGGGAAAAGCACACTTCTTTACCTCATTGAAAGATTCTATGATATTACCAGTGGTAGTATAAAGATATTTGGACAAGATTTTCGAACAATGAATCGTGAGACTTTACGTTCGAATATTGCATATGTTGAACAAAATTCACCATTAGTAGCTGGTACAATCTTAGAAAATCTAAAAATGGGTAATAGTACTGTAACATATGATGAATGTTGTGACGCTTTAGAAAAAGTTGGTTTGGAGCATTTAATTCAAAGAGGTGCATCTGGGATTGAAAGCCCAATTGGTGAAGGAAGTTTCAATTTATCAGGAGGAGAAAGACAGAGATTGGCAATGGCAAGAGCAATACTTTCCGATGCAAAGATACTCTTGCTAGATGAGTTAACTTCGAATTTAGATAGTCTTAGTGAGAAGAAAATGAAGGAAGCAATCAAAGGTATGAGAGGTGAGAGGACTATAATAATGGTTGCTCATAGATTATCTACAATTTTAGATTCAGATGAAATCTTTGTTTTGGAACACGGAAGACTTGTAGGAAGTGGGACTCATGTGGAGCTATTGGAATCTGTTCCATTATATAAAGAGTTGGCCAAAGAACAATTTTTAGTATAGGAGTATCGTATTATGACAAATAAGATTGAAATAAGAGATGTTACAAAAACTTTTAAAGAAGGAGATATATTAAAGAACGTATCCTTTACAGCTGAAGAGGGGGAAGTCACTGCCTTTTTGGGACCGAATGGTGCCGGAAAAAGTTCGACACTACGGATACTTTTGGGTCTGGATAGGCCATCTTCAGGAACTGCTTTAATAGGAGGAAAGAAATATTGTGATATTGAACGTCCTCTTTTAACTGTAGGAGCTTCTTTTGATGGTGTGGGGGCTCCTAGTGATCGAACAGTTTTTCAACATTTGAAAATTGCTGCTGCTAGTAATGGAATAGATTATTCCAGAATATCAGAGGTGTTATCCATCACTGATATTGAACATAAAAGAAATTCAAAAATAGGCAACCTTTCCTTGGGAGAGGGTCAGAGATTAGGTATTGCAACAGCGCTGTTGGGAAACCCCCAGTACCTGATTTTAGATGAACCTACAAATGGTCTAGATCCTAGTGGAATTAGATGGTTTAGAAATTTTATTCGGGAACAAGCAAGCACTGGTAAGACAGTATTGTTATCTTCACATATACTTTCAGAAGTAGAAGCGGTAACTGATAAGGTTGTTTTTATTGACAAAGGAAGTATCATAGCTTTGGGTACACTTCATAATATATTGAACGGATTTGATAATCTAGAAGATGTTTTCTTTCATTTAACAGGAGGTGACTATGATGAGTAGTATAAAAATCCATAATACTTTATCAGAGCTATATAAAATTTTTTATAGTAGATCAACCAAAATAGTTTTACCAATTGTTTTTATTTTTCAGCCGTTATTGTCTTATATCAGTTCTAAACAAATTTTAGCAGTTGGATTGAATGCAACCCCTGAAACAAATAGTAGCTTAGTAGAACCAATACCTCCAATTGAGTATATTGGTTTTGAAGCTATACTATTGGGCTTGTTTGCTATGATTATTTTAGGAGCAATTCTTGGAAGTATGGAATATAAAAATAGTTCTTTACGTACCAGCTTGTTATTATGTTCAAATAAGTCAGTATTCTTTATAATAAAATTTTTTGTCACAAGTGTATTTATTTTTGTTGTGTCATTTGTTTCAATCTATTTATCTATTGCAAGTGCACAGTTTGGTTTAGAAAGAGAAGGATTGAGCCCTCTGATACTGAGTAATAATGTTTGGTACTTTATATTGTTAGGATCAGTATCGTGGTCGCTACTAACGGTGTTATCCTATTCAATGGCTTTTTATTTTAAATCCTCACTTGGATCATTATTATTCTTATTACCACAAGTCTATAATTTAGGTAGTTTTCTTGCTGACAGAATTCAGCTTGCCAAGTATTTACCAGTATCTTTAGGGCAAGATTTAATTGCAACATCTCCTTTAAAAATCACAACACCAGGACGCAGTGTTTTATTTTTGAGTACTTGGGTGCTAGTAATTAGTAGCTTTGCATATTACAAATTTTTGAAAGAAGATGTAGGTAAAGTTAGATGAATTCTTTTAGAAGTGAGTATTTAAAGTTTATTTATAATAAATGGTTATTATTGACTGTACTAGCAACTATAATTTTAGTACCTTTATTTGTTATTTTTTTACATGAAACTCCAAGTTATATAACCGAGAATTATGTTTTAACGCAAATCTTAGAAAGCTTCTATCTCGGACAAGCTGGGATTATTATTATTACAATACTATTTATAGGTCAAGAATTTAACGGTTCAACTTTAAGAAGCAGTTTATTAGCTAACCCAACACGGTGGAAATTCTTTTTTATAAAACTAATAGTAATATTATCAATATCTATATTAGTTTGGAGTCTGGTTGCTTTCTGCACTATTTGCGTAGTATATACTTTTTATGGTTTATTAATTCCCTTACTTATTTATACCTTTGCATTAAGAATAATATTGGTATCAATTGGTTTAATATTAATATGTTTTAGTTTAGTTCTTATAACAAGGAGTATAGTTGTTCCAATGGGAATGTCCTTGTCTTTCTTGTTGGGGTTAGGTCAAATGCTTCTGCAATTCAGCGATGCTTTTCTCTACTTCCCGATTATCTCCACTATGAATTCATTTTTTATGATTGAGAATCAATCTTATATACCTTATACAATAGGTATTGCAATTCAATTTTTATGGGGGATTTTGCTGTTATCTTTCTCTATTTTGCTGTTTAGGAAGAGGAGTGTACGATAAAAATTTTGTATTTTGTGATAATATTTAGTTATGAAAGAAAAAAAAGTATATCGAATATTAGCAATTGATGATGATGAAAGCATTCTTCGTTTGATAAAGAATTCTTTAGAACGCTCAGAGTTTGAAGTTACGACGAGGAGAGAAGTAGGTAACATAGATATTTGTTCATTTATTGGCTTTGATTTAATTTTATTAGACATTATGATGTCGATTGATGGTTTAGAAATTTGTAAATCCATTCGAGAACAAATCGATGTACCGATAATTTTTGTAACAGCCAAGCAATTGGATAGCGATTTGGCTAGCGGGGTAAAGGCTGGTGCGGATGATTATATAAAAAAACCATTTAGTATTACAGAATTAGTTGCTCGTGTTAGGATGCATATCCAAAGGGAGGAAAGAAATCGTAAAAATAATAAAGAAATATGTACAAAGAATTTGATAATTAATGTCAGTAATCAAGAAATCTTAATTGAAGAAGAGACTATATCATTGACAAAGCGAGAATTTACAATTTTATATACTTTAGCAAGCAACCCGAAGAGAGTATATTCCGTTGAGGAGCTCTATGAGAGAATATATCCGTCGGAATCAGATGCACAATTTCGTTCTATTGCAGAGTATATTTATCAAATTCGTTCAAAATTAAAACCCTTTTCAATTAATCCGATCAAGACACAGTGGGGAGGCGGATATAGTTGGAACGAAAATTAGATTTTAAGGCTTTAGTAAAAAAGACGCAGTGGACAATTGTTAAACAATTTTGTTTGAATGTAATTGTAGCCTATATTTTTCCTATATCAACTATTTCTATCGATATCCATTCAGAAAATCAGTCAATCGCTAGTGGCTTGTTAGGGCTATTATTTAATGTTTTTTCATGGGTTTATATTTGTATATCTTTGATTATTATAGTTTCTATTAATATTAAAGCTTTGTTAACAAGAGTAAAGCAAGAAATGGAGATTGTTTATCATGGTAGTATGTGGCTAACCTCTGTAAACAATTCATCGAATTTAACAATTCTTGAATTCATAGAAACAAATAAACACATTGAATTAATGCAACAAAGAATTAAAAATATGATTCAGGTAGAGAAAGACCAAAAGGAGGATATTCTCTTTAAAGTTTCAGCGATGGCACATGACTTGAAGACACCTTTGACTGTAATTAAAGGAAACTCGGAATTGTTGCAATTGGCACCTTTATCAGGTGTTGATGTTCAATGTCTTAAAGACATTGAGAGAGCAAGTAACCAATTAGATAGCTATTTTAATCAGTTAATCAACTACTCTAAAACTTTTTACTCTTATCAGATTTCTTTCCATCAGTATCGTATTAGTAATTTATCCAAAATACTGGAACAAGAGTGTGAATACCTTATTGGAGATAACATTGACTACAAGTATAATTCGAAGATAGACCGAGACTGTAATATTGAATTGGATTTAGATTTAATAATCCGTTCGGTGGCAAATATTGTTAATAATGCAATGGCTTATGCAGACGATTCTAAAAAGAGAATCAGAGTTATCTTTGAGTTAGAAGATGGTAGTATTGCCTTAAGTATTTGGAATAATGGTTCTAAATTTTCTGATGATGTTTTAAAAAATTTTGGAAAATTATTTTATCGAGAAGACACTAGTAGAAATTCACAGTTTGAACATTTTGGAATAGGTTTGGCATTTGTAAAACAAGTAATGAGCATTCATTCTGGTGATATACAACTGCAAAATAAGGAAAAAGGGGCTATGGTTAAATTAATTATTCCTATAAAAAATAGTGATAACACCTAGGCTTGAATATCGTAATCTTGAATTCTATGAAGTTCATAAAGTAAGCATATTGATAATAATTATTTCAAAATCTTTGCAATTAGCACTCATAACTGATTTATTCGGCTCTTTTCCACCATTTGTCAAGTCTATCAAGGCTTTAAGTAAAGATAAATTGCATGAATGAGTGCAACATTTACTCGAACTCTTCTATTAGAGCTTCACAAGCAGTTTTCTAAGCTAAATATTTTCGTGATCGATGAATAAAACCTTGTTCAAATCCTCCTCACAGATAGTGGCTAGATCTGTTTTCTTTGGGAAACATTCTCTTAGTAAGCCATTTGCGTTTTCATTGCTTCCTCTCTGCCAAGATGTATAGGCGTCCGCAAAGAAAAAGGAAATTCCTAAGTTCTCTACTAGAGGATAGCAGGCAAACTCTTTTCCCCTGTCTGAAGTGAAGGTTTTAAGAGCCTCTTTTGGAAATAGATTACAGAGTTGTTCGATGGCTGAAAACATGGATTTGGCTGTTCTATTTGGTATCTTGAAAGCTAAGTAAAAGCGAGTTTTCCGCTCTAGGAAGGTCGCTAAACAGCCCTTGCTTTTGCCTCTGGAAGATACCACAGTATCGAGCTCCCAGTGACCAAAGGTCTCACGATTCCTGACCTCTTTAGGACGTTTGGCAATCGACGTGCCAATCCTAAATGTCCCACGTGTTTCTTTGGGTTGTCGAGTCTTCCCTTTACGACGAAGGACGCTTAAATCCAGATCAATCAAACCAGTATAGAGTCAGTTATAGATAGTTTTAAAAGCTACCATTGGCTTTTGTTCAAGCTGATAGCGGCCATAAATCTGTTCAGGCGACCAGGAGGATTTTAAACAGTTCTCAATTTCCTTTTTTAACTCTGGTGTCAAACGAGATTTTCGACCTTTTTGTTTAGCCTTGTGGTCGTACTGTTCCTGTGCTAAGGCTGCAGAATAACCATTTTGACATCGTTTTAACTCTCTTGAAATGGTAGACTTATGGACGCCAAGTTTACTTGCAATTTGGCAAGGTTTCAATCCTAATTCTAAGTAGGTTTCTATCTTTATTCGGTCGGCTATGGTAAGATGGGAGTAGCTCATAGTTTTTCCTCGGGTTCTTTTGTGTGGCTACTTACAGTTTACACCAATGAAACGCTATGAGTTTTTTTGTTGCACTATATTTTACAATTTAACATAAAATAAATAAAAAGACAGATATCTTTCATTTTAGATAGAGTAAGATTAAATCCTTTATGGAGTAGAGATATCTAACTATAGTGATTTTTATTACAATTCTGAAGGAGTTATGCCATGCTTAACATCTATGTTTTAGAGGATCATTTTATCCAACAAAATCGTATTGAAGAGGTTATTCATACGATTCTTAAGAAAAATAACATTAAAGTGGGCGACTTTGAGATTTTTGATAAACCCAATCAACTGTTAGAGTCTATTACCGAGCGAGGGTCTCATCAGCTCTTTTTCTTGGACATTCAAATTAAAGACGATACTAAAAAAGGTTTGGAAGTGGCTAAGCAGATTCGCAAGAATGATCCCTATGCCAATATTGTTTTCTTCACGACCCATTCAGAGTATCTTCCCTTAACTTTTCAATACCAACTGGCAGCTCTAGATTTTATTGATAAGTCTTTGGAGGGGGAGGACTTTCAAAAGCGTGTGGAAAGTATTATCTTATTAACCTGCAAAAAGATACAGAGTCAGAATCCAGAAGACGCTTTTCGGATTGAGAATGCTAAGACCGTTATTCAGGTTCCTTTTCATGATATCTTGTACTTTGAGACGTCAGATATTGTTCATAAGGTTATCCTTTATACTAAAGAGGAGCAGATTGAGTTTTATGGCAGTCTCTCTCAAATTGAAAAGAGTGACCCTAGACTGTTTAAATGCCACAAATCTTTCCTTATCAATCCAGAAAATATCATCAAATTAGATAAAAGTACGGGGACAGTCTATTTTGAAAATGGTGGCGTTTGCTATGTTTCAAAGTTGAAACTAAAGAAATTGCTTGAGAGAATCAGCCTATGACAGCAATCAATTTTTTGTTGGATAATCTAGACTTTTTAGCGGAGATTATCCTCTTTATACTCATTTATCAATACATTACCTCCGAGAAGATAAAGCTAAGATGGTATATTATCATCCCCTTGGTTATCCGATTTTTGTTTGTGCTTTCTCCAGCCCTGTCCTATGTTTTAGGGCATGCCTTCTTGGTTGTTTATTCCCTCTACAGAAATCGTTATGGCAATAGGTTATTAGATATTTTCTATGGCTTGTTTCCAATCATCATAGAAAGTCTTGTTCACAATCTTATTATTTATGGGATTGCCTTGGTCATCAATCGTCATTATCTGATTGTACTTAACCATTTTCATTTAAACCTTGTCATTGAGTTGCTAGTCTTTCCTGTGTTTTGGGTAATCATTAAGACCTTAAAAGTGGATTTCAAAGCATTGAACTATGGTTTTCGAAAGTCATTTTCAAAGTACTTTTTATTACTCATAGATATATCAATGTTATCTTATGCCCTCCTTCTCCAATATAT